>DAISZP010000238.1:0-8579 GCA_036824745.1 Luteolibacter sp. | reverse complement strand
CCCGGTCGAGTGGAATGAAGATGGCTGGCCAATGATCCTGCCAGCCACCGAACGCATAGCGCTTTTCGCAAAGTCGCCGAAAGGTGCCGCGGTGAAATCGACTCCGACCCTTCCCTTGTCCGGCAATTTCACATGGCGCGATGAATTCGACGGAAGCTCCCTGTCCAATGCGTGGATCATGCTCCGCGCTCCCAAAGGAACCTGGTGGAAACTCAACCAGTCCGGAAAAGGGTGCCTGTCACTCACTCCCCGTTCCGAGCAGCTCACTGGCAAGAGCAACCCGAGCTTCCTCGGTCGTCGCGTACAGCATCCTGAATTCTCCGCCTCCACGCTGATGGCGGTTCCGAAGGAGTCCGGCGTCACTGCGGGACTCGCCATTTTCCAGAACGACAAGTTCCATTACTTCCTTGCCATCCAAGGTGGGGATAAGAACGCGACGATCTGTTTGGAACGGGTGAAGAACGGCGTGAAGGAAGTAGTGGCAGCCGAGCCTCTCCCCAATACAAGCTCCGTATCCCTTCGCATCCGCGCCAACGGTCCGCTCTGCTCGTTCGATTATGCCGTCAAACCCGGTGAATGGAAAACCCTCAGCGCGGATCAGGACGCGCAGATGCTCACCACTGCGGCGGCCGGCGGCTTCGTCGGCGCGACCGTCGGCCCCCATGCCCGGATTGAACTGTAACGAAGTCAAATGATGAAGACATCAAGGATCAAGTGGCTGGCGCTGGGATGGATCACAGCCTCGACGGCGGTGGCGCATGCGCAGAAGGTGGTTTTTTCCGAGAACTTCGAGTCTTACAAACCCGGGGAGTTCGAATCGGGGAAGTCTCCGAAAGCGGAACCGAATTGGATTGTCGCGGTTGATGCCATCAGTGCGTCAGCAGCCATTGTTGAAAAAGACCGCGCGAACAAGACGACCCAACGTCTCCAGCTCACAGCCGAACTCAAGGGTCCCGGTTTCAATGTCGCAGGCGTCGGTTGGAAACCCGACCAACAACCCCGCGTGAGGGAGCAGGAGGCGGTGGAGCAGGAGAAGAAGCGTGTTTCCAAAAGGGACGAGGAGCAGAAGGATCTCGCCAACTACTCCGTTTCGTTCGATCTGGCACTGCTGGAAGGCCGCCCCTTCGGCAAGGACGGCCCTTCCCTCGATGTGAACATCGTCGGTTTGAAGACCGGCACTGGCGTCCGCTTGAACCCGGATGTCTCTACGCTGGCGGTGGGAGGAGAGTCCAAACGGTTCACCATCACCCTGAACCAAGGACAGCAGTATCTGGAGACCCAACGGCTCGATCCCACCGATTTCTCCTTCCGTATCGAATTCAACGTGGTTGGAGGAGTTCCCCAGGCCACCACCCAGAAGCTCGCCATCGACAATATCGAGCTCACGTGGAACCGGAAGAAGTAGGAATGCGATGGTGTGCGGTGACGCGTCCGTTCGATCGGATCAGAAATCAATGGCGACAGCGCTTGGTTCTGGGGGGACTGGATGGGTGTTTCCCCCTATGGCGGACTGCTAATAAAACCTCTAATACATTGCGACGAACCACTGGCACCTTCCTTCCAAAAACCAAAACCCATGAAAACCAGATTACTTTTCGGTTCCCGTCTCGCTGGCATTACCACGCTGATCGTCGTCAGCGGAACCGTTTGCGCGGCGGACCGTGACTGGGATGCGGGCGGCGGCATCGACACGGATTTCGGAACCGCGGCGAACTGGACGAGCGACACGGTGCCGCTCGCTGGCGACAACGCGCTGATCAATGGCACGGCCACGATCACCGGCGACACGGCGAACGCCCTTGGAGTTCTGGAAGTCGGCAGATGGTGGGGGAGCGGGACCGTGACTCAAACCGCCGGAACGGTTTACACGGCGGGTTTCAACGTCGGATTCATCGGGACAGGCACCTACAATCTGAACGGTGGCAGCATCACGATGAGCAATGATTTCCTGCTCGGTCATTCCGGCGGCGGAACCGATTCCGGAACCGGCACGTTCAACATGAACAGCACCGGCACTTTCACGACCAATTATGTCAAGATAGCCGACAGCTCCTGGGGGTCAAACATGACATCCGGCACTTTCAATCAATCCGCGGGAACCACGAATTCCACATGGGGATTCACAGTGGGCGGAGCCGCCACAAAGGGCGGTGCCCTTTACGAAGGTGTGATGAACCTGTCGGGCGGCACCGTGAATTCCAACGGCATTTTCAGAATCGGCGATAGCTGGGAAGGTGCGAAAGGTGAACTGAACATGACCGGCGGCACGCTCAATGTGACCGGTTCCAACGGCACGGAGTTCTGGGTCGGAAACGGGCACGCGGGTGACTACTCCACGGTTGGCAGCGGAACCGCGAACATCAGCTCCGGCACCTTGAATGTGGGTTCCTGGCTAGTAGTCGGCCGCGACGGAGGAACGGGTACGCTCACCATCAGTGGTGATGCCGTGGTGAATCAAGGCGTGACCGATGCCGGGGCGAATCTCGAACTTGGCAACTTCAATGCCGGCGGATCGGCAACGGTCAATCTGAACGGTGGCACGCTGGCGGCCAACGGAATCTACGATAATGGTGGCGGTGCCAGTGTGACGACCTTCAACCTGAACGGCGGCACTCTGAAAGCGCGCAAGGACAATGCCGACTTCCTGAACGCCGACACGGTGAACGTCCAGAATGGTGGAGCGGTGATTGATTCTAACGGATACAACATCACGATTGACAACGTGTTCGTCGCCAGTGGAACGGGCGGACTAACGAAGAATGGAACCGGCACTCTCACCATGACGGCGGATCACACGTTCACCGGCCAGGTGGCGGTCAATGCCGGCACGCTGTCCGTTACCAACGGCAACGACGCGGCCAACAACGCATTCAGCTATACCAGTGGCATCACAGTGCACAGCGGAGCCACGCTCCGTGCCAACAACAACGCTCTATTCGGTTGGGATGGCTCGCAGGCGAAAACCATCACGATTAACGGCGGCACGGCCATCGCGGAGAACGGCGACCAGAACGTCGGCAATGTTACCCTCAACGGTGGCACGCTCGCCAGCGTCAATAACGACACGTTCTGGGGTTCCTGGCACTTGGGCAGAAACAACACGGCCAAAACACTTTCCGTGACGGACAACGCCACGGTTTCCGCCCAGCACGTGGCATTCACCAACGGGGCTGACGTCGCTGTATCTTCCGGGAAAACCCTCAACTTCACCGGAACCATCGGCGATGGTGGCTTCGATGGCCCCTCATCCGTGATCAAGAATGGCGAAGGCACACTTGCGCTGAATGGCGCCAATACCTATACGGGATCGACGATCATCAACGGAGGCACGGTCGCTCTCGGCCCATCGGGTTCCATCGATAATAGCAGCGGAGTCTCGCTCGGAACGAACGGCACCTTCGATGCTTCCGCCAAAGGTGGCTACACGATCAACAATCTCATCGGTTCGGGCGACGTGCTTGGCGCTCTATCGGTTTCCACCCAGCTTGCAATCGGTAATTCGACCGGAACCATCGGATTTTCCAGCGATCTCACGATGGGTGGAGGCGCGACTTATCTGTTTGAACTCATTGGCGGCGGCTTCTCTGCCGATCTCGCGAATGTGGCCGGAAACCTCACGCTATCCGGTGGAGTGCTGGATCTGGTGCAACTCGGCACTTTCACCATGGGCGACAAGTTCACCTTGTTCGCCTATGATGGAAGTCTTAACGGAAACTTCGGAGGACTGCTTGACGACTCCCAATTCAGTGACGCCGGGGGACTCTGGATCATTGACTATGACGACATCTCCGCCGGCTCCAACGGCGGCTTGGGCGGCAGCTATGTGACCATCACCGCGGTGCCGGAACCCCGTGCCGCATTGTTAGGCGGTCTGGGAATGCTGGCCCTTCTCCGCCGCCGGAGAAAATGAACTTCCGCACCCACAAGGGGGCGAGGCGGGCCGCCCTGGAATTTTGGGTTTTTCCAGGGCGGCCTTGCGTCATTCTCCACAAGGGAGCTCCTGCTGCCATGCGGCAAACACTTGCGTGTCGGAAACCGGTTGTCGGAATGACGGGAAGCAAGTGGACCATCAGATCCGGACCACGTTCCTGCGTCTTTCGAGTTCGTCGGCCATCTCGATGGTGGCGCGCTTGTTCAGCTTGTAGGCGGCTAACAGGATCGTGCAGGCGCAGAACATCAGACCAACGACCACGCTCGCGGTGAAACGGTAACCGGCGACCGCGTGGGCGGCGGCGGGAAACTTCGTGTCGTAGTTGAAGAAGCCTTCCATGATCCACAGGAAAGACGCGGAGCCCAGGGCGAGCCCGGCTTTCAGGCAGAAACCAATCGTCGCGAACACCGTGCCGGTGAAACGCCGGCCGGTGGTCAGCTCCGAGTAATCCGCCACATCGGCGAACATCGCCCAGATCAGCGGAACCGTGGGCGCATAGACCATCGAGCCGATGATGGTCAGGGCGATCATGCCTGAGACGTCCGTGGGTTTGAGCAGATAGAATGCGAGCGCCGAAAACGTCGAAAGCGCGAAGCCAACCACCGCCACGGCTTTTTTCCCGAAGCGCCGTGCAAAGCTCGCGGAGGCCATGATGACGAGGATGGTGGTGAGCGTGCCGGTCATGTTGGCGATGCTGTTGAACACATCGGCCACGTTCGATGTGGCAAGGTTGTCGCGTGTTCCATGGACGATGTAGCCGAGCCACTCCAATATGCCACCGGGTTTCGCCGCTCCATCGGCAAGCGCAGGGGCGGTGAGTCCGAGTTTGTCGAGGAAATCGAACATCGCTGCCTTATCGGCGTATTGGTGATAGTAATTGTACATCGCGCCACCGCGGAACGAGAGGATGCCGAAGTGCACCAGCGTCATCAGCGCCATGACTTTCCACGGGCCGTTTTTCAACAGATCGAGGAAATCCTGTTTCGGTGGAGTGTTGGTTTCCGAAACCGGTTGGATTCGTTCACGGGTTGTTAGAAATGTGACGAGGAAGAGCACGAGGCAAAGCCCGGCCCAGATGGTCATGGTGACCTGCCAGCCGTGCTGGCGGTCATGACCTTCGGAAAACTTTGCCACCAGCGGCAGCGTGAATCCGCCGACGATGAATTGCGCGATGTTCACCGCGATGAAGCGGAACGAGTTCAGCTTCGCACGTTCGTTGAGATCCGCCGTCATCACGCCTCCCAAGGCGGAGTAGGGCATGTTGTTCATCGAATAGAGCGTCATCAACAGGGTGTTGGTGATCGCGGCGTAAGCGATGAGCGCCCCCATGCTCCAGCCCTTCGGGGTGCTGTAGGCGAACACCATCACCACGGCCCACGGGATGGCGGTCCAGAGGATCCACGGGCGGAATTTCCCCCAGCGGGTGTTCGTTCGATCCGCCAGCACGCCCATGATCGGGTCGAAGAACGCATCCCACAGTTTCGGCCATAGCAGGATTGCCGCCGCGGCGCTGGCGGAGAGACCGAAGGTGTCGGTGTAAAAATTCGTCTGAAACAGGATCATCGTCATGAAGACGAAGTTCGCGGCGGCGTCCGCCATGCTGTAGCCGGCCTTCTCGACGATGGTGAGTTTGGGAGTATTCATCGGGCTGAGGCGATGGTTTGGGACAGCAGGTCGGCATAGCAGCGCAAGGCGGCTTCATACGCCGGTTGAAGTGATCGATCGGGCTGGATGGTGGATTCCGGAATCGTCCGGCAGAACCTTTTTTGCAGTGCGTTCATTTCATGGCCATCCGCGCTGGCTGCGATCAGCGCGGCACCGAGGGCTGCGGAATTCGGCAGATCCAAGCGTTCCACAGGGGTTTGGAAAACGTCCGCCGCCACTTGGGCGATTCCTCGGTTACTGGAGGCCCCTCCTGTGAGGAGCAATCGCCCGGGTTTGATCTCCATCCATTGCGAGTGGAGACGCATGTTGAGAAACTGCCCTTCCAGCAAGGCTCTCACTTGCAGGGACGGATTCGTCCCATCTTCAAAGCCTTCCGAACCTCGTCGGACTGGCGCGGTGAAATCGTGACGTGGTGTGATCTCGGGACCGACGAACGGAAGCATCAGGTTCCTGCCCGCGGAGATCCGGGTCAAGGAAAGCGCGTCTGCGTCAAATGCCGACCAGTCCAGTCCGAACCAATCCCTGAGTGCCTCGCGGGCCAGAGATCCGTTGCGGAAACAGATCAGCGACATGAAACCGCCCGCCGGGTTGCCGAACACGTGGCCATATCCGTTAGGATCCGTCTTCGGCCCCGGCATGGCTGCGAAAAGGGTGTCACTGGTTCCTAACGAAATCACGACATTTTCCGGATCCGTGGCTCCCATGCCGACAAGGGAGGCGGGGTTGTCTCCGGTAAAGAGCGTGCAGCGGCATTCGCGTGAGAAACCGAATTTCCTCGTGAAGTAGGAGGCGATGTTTGCCTGAACGCACGCACACCTCGCGGTTGGCGGGAGTTTGTCCATTAAGCCGGGAGCTGTGGCGTCGAGCATGTTGGAATCCCATTCCAGAGAGTTCAGATTGAGCAAATTCATGCCCGCGCCATCTCCGTGGTCGATCGCAACCGACCGTCCGGTGAGTATCGATGCCAAAAAGGAACTCACCAGATGAATGTGGACTGTGCGCTGATACGCCGGGGGATCGTTCTTGAAGAACTTGCGGATTTGCGGACCGGTGAAGCGTTCGACAGCGACGGAACCTGTGAGCCGGCAAATCTCCTCGTTTCCACCCGCTGCGGTGGCGATCTCCGCGCACTCGCGGGAGGTCGAGGTGTCCATCCAGATGGGTGAGGTCGAGCGCGTCAGGGCAGGGGAGATCTGCTCCGAGAGAGATCGTTTCGGATCAAGGTCCGTTAAGCGGCGTTCGAAGGTTCCGTCCAGATAGACCGACCCGTGCTGCTGGCCGGAACCCGCGATCATTTTCACTTTGGATGGATCCACGGCATTGGAGAGCCGGGAAAAGAGAAGGTCCATGGCGTCCAGCCACATGCGGGGATCCGCGTGAACCTCGCCATTTTCTTCTCCGCGGACGAATCCGCTTGGAGCCCCGTAGCGTGGCAGATCCGCGCCGAAGTTGACGGATTCCTGGTGGATGATCTCACCTGTTGGGACGATGAGGACCGCACTTAGGGATTGGGTGGACGAATCGAGACCGAGATACATGTGGGCTAAAGTGGGGACCGGTAGGCTATTAGGGTTTGAAGAAAACGGCTGTATTTGACGGCTACTTCAGTGCGGGAGCGGACATCGAGTTTCCAGAAAATGCGTTTCAAGTGGTCATTTACCGTGGAAGGACGGATTTCCATTTTTTCAGCGATCTCCTTGTTGCTTAAACCCTCAACAATCAGTGTAGCTACTTCGTGCTCTCGCGTGGTGAGTCCTTTTTCCAAAGCGCTTCCGAGAATGTTTTCGAAATTCTGGGCCGGTGGCGCGAGCATTAACGTGCAGGCAATGGCGGCCGGGAACAATGGGACGTCCGGGAGTTTTGAAAGGTGCAAATACCCGCAGGCCCCGGCAATCATCGTGGCCGAATGTTCCTGTGGGTCCGGACTGCGGGAAACGACCATCACTTGAGTCGCTGGCAGCTGGTTCACAATCCTTTCGACAAGCGCTGAGGACGGAGCGGCACAAAATCCATCGGTCAAAATGACCAGATCGGGTTCCAGTTCAGTGATGCCCTTCAGCCCTTCTTGCACATCCAGCCAGACGCCGACACAGCGCAAATTCGAAATACGCTCCATGGCCCCAAGCAACTCCTCGATCACCCTCCGATCACTTGCAAGAAGTGCCATCGTGGTCACCATAAGTCACTGTTGGTGGGCATTTGGAAGGGCGGAATCCAGGTTGATAACAGGGGGTATCAGGACTTTTTTGATCATGAATTCGTTTGTCCAGTTCCAAGACGGTGGTTCCCCGCAGACCCCGCTGCTGAACCTAGGTCAAACGGCCTGCGGAGAAGCTTCCTCAAGTTACTTGCAAGCTTCAATAGGTGTAAACACTCATCTTCTTGCGTTTCGTGGACAGGTGCTACTACAGACATCGTCATCATGTGGAGAACTTCTTCCAGCGAATCAAACGCCTGCGGCGCATCGCCACGCGTTATGACAAGCTCGCCGAGGTGTTCTTGGATTTCATCCCCTTGGCCGCTTCCCTTGACGGGATCGACTCATTCTGAGGTTTTCAAACACGGCCTATTAGATCTCCCTCTGTGCTGAAAAGATCTTCCAAACAATCAATGGAAGCATGTAGCATCCGCCATTCGAAATCCCACGGTCAGGGACCTCCTATCACCGAAAGGCTCGGGATGGCAAACCGGGCATACATTTTCCTTGTCCGCGGATTGCTCTCGATGGCGATGTAGCGGGTGTGTCGGCCGTAGATCGGAAATACATCTTTCTTGAGCAGATGCTCCTTGATCGCGGGTGGATTCCACCAGCCGATGGGCGCGAAGCACGCGCCCTGTGGACGCCAGCCGGTTTGAGATTCAATGCGGTCGAGGGTTTGGATTATCCAGGTTTCCGGACGGGCTGTCATCAGGATGACGGTGTGGGGGCGCACAAGTTCAACGAGCCATTGGCGGTATTGTTCGTTCGCCAGCCGCTTCTCCA
>DAISZP010000237.1:0-8599 GCA_036824745.1 Luteolibacter sp. | reverse complement strand
GCGTAGGGCTCTCCTTTTTTTCATGACCCATTCCTTCCGGAATGTTGTTCTGCCCTTCCCGTAGCGCGTAAGTTTGAGAAACCCGTCCGAGCCGTCCGGACTCGTCCGGAAATGGGGGCTGCCTTGGATACAACCCATCGTCATACGGGATGCCGACGACCTGCCGCATATAGTCGGGTGAAAAACCGAGAAACTGGCAGAACTCTTCCGTAGCAGTCTCTCCGGCGTTCTGAGCGTCCATGCCCGCATAGAGAGCACCGACCAGCACCATGCCCGCGTGGACGGCGGCAAGCGTCATCAAGTGATGGTCCACGTTTTCGAGATCGCAGGCGAACTTGCTTTCCTCGTAATACCATCCTCCGGCGAGAGCGCAGTCGGTGGCCGCCTGCACCAGACCGAACCGCTTCGACATCGCTGGCAGGCGGTCTCCTATCAATTGGCGCAGGAAGGCGGTAGCAATGTCAGGTTTCAGTACGTCGCCCAGAAGCTTGGGCCTGTCGTCCACTGTTGCCGGAACTGCTTGGATCGGTGCTGGGCGGAATACAGGGATCACGGGCGGCTTGGCAGGTGCCGGTTTCCGTACGCGGATCATGCATGATCCCCGCCGTGAGGTCGTCTTGTCGCCGGCCAACGCGTGGATGCGTTGCCGGTGCTCCTTACCCGCCGCTCCGGGGCAGGTGACGCAACCGAAGCGGCCATCGGGCATGATGACCAGGTGTTCGCCTTTCTCGTCGTGATCGTGCTCGGCGCAGGCGGGGCAACGGGCGATGATCTTCTCACCGCGCTGTCGTACGTTTTCAAGTCGTGACAGGTCGAGGCTCATGGCAGGAGGTCGGGGTTGGTGAGCATCACGCGGCGGTATCCTCGGGCCGCCTTGCCGTTGCGGCTGCAATCGTTGCAGCGCACGGATTGGAACATCTCCAGCATGAGCGAGGGGAGCTGCCGGTTGATGTGGCTCTCGGGCATCGGATCCCAACCGCGCTCAGGGCAGTAGTTGGCGTAGGCCTGCACGATTTCCGAAACGGTCAGGTCTCCGCCATCGCCGCGCCGCACGCATTCCCGCAGGAAAAAGCGCAGGCTGTCGCTTTCTGCCAGAAGCGAGTCCACCACGCCTGACTGGCGGTCGGTGAGGCGGATGTCGCCGGTTTCCTCGATGTCCTTGAGAAGCATCCGCAAACCATCCAAAGCCCAGTTGAGGATGCCAGAACCCTCCTCGCGGATGAGCAGTTCGCCGAAGTTCGGAATTTTTACCTTCGGCGGCGGCGACTCGTAGCGGGCTATCAGCATACGCCTCCGCCACGCGCCGACGTCGCCCTGCAACTTCACCTTGAGACGGCAGTTCGAGGTCATGATCATGTTGAACTTGCCCTCGATCTGGAAAACGCCCGTGCCGCCCTTTTGCTCCGCGTCCATCAGGTCGCCGCCGACCAGTCCCTTGATTGTCGAAGCGCCTTTGGACGAGAGGAAATCGGCATCCACATCCACGCCGACAAGGAACGTGCGCCGTAGCATTCGAAACAGCTCAAAGCGTTCGTCCAGATGTTTGGTGCGCAACTGGGTGACGTTTTCGCGCCCGACCAGGTATTGCAGGACGATGCCATACTGGGATTTCCCGCGCCCCGGCTCACCGTCGAGAATGAGGAAACGCTGGATCAGGTTTTCACCAAGAAGTGCCAGGCCCGCCATCTTCTGGAGCATGATAGCGTCCTCCGGATGGACGGCGGGCAGGAGCAGTTCATTGAGAAAACGCGGACAGGTCGCAGTGGGGTCGTAGGAGATGGGGGAACGGTTACGGCTGCGAAACTCGGCGGAAAATGGGGCAGGAATGAACTCGCCATTTTCGAGTTTGAGCATGCAGTTGGCCAGATGAACGGCGCGGGGACGGTTGGTGAATGCATGGCGGTGTTCGACGATCCCCTTGAGCCGCGAAGTGATCGCATTGAGGTTCCGTTCGGTGCGCATGTTTTCCAGCAACCGCATCGACTCGTCCTGGCGCGACACCTCAAGCATCCGGTAGGAAATGGCGTCCTTGATCGCCTCGGGTGAAATCACCGCGTAAACACCGGTTTCGGCATCGTAGCGGAAGAAGGTTTGTTCGTCTGGCTCGTAGAGGACGACGTGTTCGGCGGCGTAGAGGCCCGCCCAATACGCCTCGTTGATGCCCTTGACATAGCAAGTGCCTTCGTTGTCCGGTTTCGAGAAAAACACCGGTACTCCGTAGCGCTGGATGATCGGATCGTCGGACTCGTCACCTTGGCCGGGGAGTTCGTCATCGGCTGCCAGCCACGGCAAGCGAAGGTCGTCGGGCCAGACGATGTCCTCGAAACGCATGGTGACAGGAGGCACCTCGGGGGACCGGGTGTAACTCATGCCCTCGGGGTGAACGCCGTGAATCATCGTGCAGACGCCCGTGGAGCGCCATTCACCCCACGCGCTCCCGTCTGTCTGCTTGATGTCACATGGTCGGGGATAAACTCCCTCGATGCGCACCCACAGGTTGCACCCGCGCCGGCCCCGGCTCCGCAACGTCTTCCTGAGTGTCGGGTTGAGCGCGAGGAACGGTTCGACCATTTCATCGTAGTCAATGTCGATGGAGCACAGTCCACCCGATGGCTCGCCGGTCAGCACCGCGATTCCGCCCGTGCGTTCCAGCCGCCGGATGTAGTTAGGCTCCCGCATCTTCTCGATAGTGGTTTTGGGCCACGCGCTTCCCCGAGGCCCTTTCACGCCCTTTTCGCAGGGCAGCAGCACCACGTCATTTCCCAGCAGGGCAACGAGCTGCGTCACGGGAGACTTCGACGAATCGCTGACCGGCTGTTCACTCATAGTGAACCTCCTCGACTACGATGGGGATTCCGTTCTCAGGAGGGGAGGGGGCGCGAACAACCTTCCACCGCCTTTGATTCCACCAGTTCTCGTGCTGTCTGTGCTCTCTTTCGATCACAGGGATGCCCCCGGCGCGGCCTCCGTGTCGATGCCAAGCGCACGGAAGACATCGGGCTTTGAAAATCGGATGCAGCGCCGTCCGAAGCGGACTACCGGGATTTTCCCTTGCTCAGCCAGCAGATGCACGTAACGCGCGGTCACGCTGAGGTCCTTGGCGATGGCGGATGCGGACACAAGCAGCGGGGCTTGTGCCGTTTGTTTTGTAATAGGCAGCGCATTCATTTCGCTGCCTAGCATTCACAGATCGGAGAATGGTTGCCCCTACCTGGAAAATTAAGTTTCGGCTTTTTCCGGCAACCCGGACAACCCCAGTTTTTTCATCCGCGCCGCGGCCACTTCCTCGGGGTTGAGACCACCAATTTCACACGCTTCGCGCAAGGTTTTCTTGGTCGGCAACGAACGCGATTCGATGTGCAACTCCACGAATTTCTTGAACATGAAACCATCCTCCGATTCCAGACCGCCGCGTTCCCCTTGTGGCAGCCCACCGGTTTTGAGAATCTTCTCCATCCTGCGGAACGCGGACGCGTCACGCTTGCGCACGATCTCGGCGAACCCGATGGCGAAACGGAGCATGTCCATTTCAAACAAGCCGGGACGATCCTTGTACCATCCAGCCATCCGCCTCTCATTGAAGCCATCGACTGAATGAAGAATGCTCAACTCATTGCCATAGTTGGAAGCGACAAGTCCCCACAGCGCGACATCGCGGGCCTTGATGGCAGATTCCTTGGAATAGTGCGCGTAGAAGCGGTCCTTGAGCGCAGCCGGCAAGTCCATGTGCTGCAGACAAATCAGGAAATGGAAAGGGCTGGACACGAAGTTCAACCGCTCCTCAGGCGTTCGTTCCAGCACCCCGTTCCAATGCACGTCAACGTCGATCTCGAAAGGTATTCGGTCCTTCCCTTCCCCTAAACCCAGAGTCGCGATGCGCTTCTCTTTCTTCATCTTCACGCGATTTTGATGGTTTCGATTTTCTCGGTTTCCCGGCCATCGGCCGGCTTTGGCACGATGGAGAAGAACTCGATGGCGGCCTTTTTGGTTACTCTGCCGACGTAGTTCGACCTGAGCAGGGCAGGGGTTCCTGCATGACCGAACTCGAACAAGAGCGTTTCCAACGGCACGCCAGCGGCAATGGCATAGCTCGCGTGACTATGTCGCAGCGCATTCTGTGGCCACGGTCCCTTGGTTGGCTTCGGAGGATCGGCTAGAAGTCGGGATTCCACCGCCCAGCCGGTGAGTCTGCGGCAGGCTTTGTTCACCTCATCCCAATTTGCACATGGAGTGAACGGATAGCGTTTCAACCAAACCGTTAGCGTGTCATTCGGGGAAATGTGACGGCGACGGTTTTTCTTCGTGACGCTGGCCGGCATGTCGATGCCGCTCGATGTGACATGATGGGCTTCAAGCCTGACCAACTCTTCGGCGCGGATACCGGCGAAGAGTTGCAGCGCGTAGGATGCCACGGCTTGAGGGTAATGTTTCTCCGCTATCAGGAGCAACGCCTTGGCCTCAGCCGGAGTCAAGACTTCGATCTCCGCGTCGGTGTTACCTTTGGGAGCCTCCACGCCGTCAAAAACTTCAGCTTGGCACCATCCTTTGCTCGCGGCCCACCTCCAAAAGGCGCGGGCGTTGCGGATACGCCCCATGACCGCTGCTCCCACGGCACCTGGCGGAGCAACCACAGCCTGCAGTTGTTCCGCCGTGATGGTGGCGAGAAGTCGGCCGGCAAACGCGTTGTCGAGGCGTCTGGTAACCTGACGGTATCCATCCACAGTGCGGGGTCGCAACCCCTCACACGCGACCAGCCACGCGGCGGTTGCCTCGTCGAGCGGGCGGCTTTCGGTTTCACGCTTGCGAATGGCGGCGGCGATGCGGGCGGCTTCGACCAGCGATAGTCCCCACGGTTCAAGGATGGCTTCGGCCTGAACGGCGGCTTCGGCCAGGCTTGGGCGAATGGTGGTCGCGTTCTCGCCATGCATCTTCACTTTCTCGCGAAGTCCCTCCGCGTGATCCTTGGCCTTATCGCGGGTCTTGAAAAAATGGCGTTCGCGTTTCCCTGTTTCTGACAGGGATGCGGGGCAGTTCACCATCCATCCGGAGGGAGTATTGCGGTATTTGAATTTCGGTTGTCTGGCCATGGTTTTCAGAGATTCGGGCAATTCGGGCAATCCTGGATTTCGGCAGAGGTTTGTTGATTGGTTAGGGCTGATCCTGTCAGTGATCCATAGGTGCGAAGATGCCCGAATTGCCCTTAAAAGTCCAGAATATGCGTAATGAATGTTTTCAAAGAGAAGTAACTCCTTAAAAATCAATGCCGGCAATTTAATCACGACTGACTTAAAATCCGTTGTTGGGCAACCAGCGTGGGGGTTCGAGTCCCCCCGGCGGCACCGGATCACAGGGTGTAGGGCGCGCGCCGCGGGCGTTCGCGCAGGGCGTCGGCGTCCGGCGCGTCCTTGAAGGATTCCGTGGCGGGATCAAAGGTGAGTTTCCTCCCGAGTTTCCAACTGATCGCCGCCGCGTGGCTGGCGATCTCCGCGTGGCGGGTGACGGTCGAGTTGCAGGCCGTGGCCTTGCGGGACTTCACGCAATCGACGAAATCCCGGACGTGGCGCGTCGGATCGGTGCCGGCGGTTTCCGGCGGAGTCGGTCCGTCTAACAGGCCAGGATCGCTGAGGGCCAGCTTGCCGTAGTCGCCGGCTTCCACCCATCCGGTTTCGCCGACGAATCGCACCGGGCAGGTGCCGAGTCCGTGCCAATCGCCCTCGTTGCTGAAACCGGCGAGCCGCATTACCAGATTGAGGCCGTTCGCATAGCGGGCGCGCAGCGAGCCGTCCTCCGCCCAGTATTCCACCGGTGCGGTCTTGTCGGCCTCGGCGACCCATTGGCATAGGTTCACCGTGTGGGATGCCCAATCATGCAGTCCCCAACCGGCGGACATGCCGTCGAAGTAACGCCACTGGCCTTCGAGGTATCGCTTGTTGTAGGGCCGCGCCGGCGCGGGGCCGAGCCAGCGGTCCCAGTTGGCGATCTTCGGATCCGGCTCGGGTTCGGCAGGGAGGTCGGGCACGACGGGGTTTGGCAGAATGATGCCCGCGTGGAGCGTGTGGAGTTTTCCCAGCTTGCCGGAGCGGGCGAGGGCGGCGGCGGCTTGGAAGTTCTCGACGTTCCGCCGCTGGGTGCCTGCCTGATAGACGCGCTTGAGTTCGAGAAACGTGGTGTCGAGCTCGCGGGCTTCGGCGATGCTCATGGTGCAGGGTTTCTCGCAATACACGTCCTTGCCCGCGCGCGCCGCGAGGATCGAGGCGGTGGCGTGCCAGCGGTCGCCGGTGGCGATGACGACGGCATCGATGTCCTTGCGGTCGAGCACCTCGCGCATGTCGGCGTAGGAGGCGCAGTTTTCGTTTCCATAGTGGCGGTTGACCGTCTTGCGGATGATCTCGCGTCTGGATTCCTGCACGTCGGCGATGGCGACGAAACGCGCGTCGGACTGGCGGAGGAACGCGGCGAGCACCTCGCGGCCGCGCGGCCCGAGGCCGATGCCGCCGACGGTGATCTGCCGGCTTGGCGCCGTGTTTCCATCCAGCCCCAGCACGCGGGATGGCAGGATGGCCGGAACTCCGGCTAACAGCGCTGACTTCTTGAGGAACTCCCTGCGATTGTTTTTCATGGTTTTGTTAGGGTGACGGTTTTATTTGAATTCCTTGAGCTTGAGGTTCTTGAACTGGACCTTCATCGGCGGACCGGGATGCATCTGGAGCGCGATGATGCCGTTCTTCGCGGCATGCTCCGGCGCGCGGTCGGTGAAACGGCACATCAGCACGCCGTTGACGAACAAGGTGATCCCGGGGCCGCGGCAGACGATCCGGTATTGGTTCCAGTCGTTTTTTTTGAAGTGCTTGAGCAGCTCAGCCGCGTTTGCGGTTTGCTTGACCTCCTTCGCGCCCTTGTCCGTTAGAACCACCTCCTGCCCGCGCTCGGCGATCAATCCGCGGGCGTGGTGATAGACGTAACCGACCAGCGATCCGTCGCCCGTCATGTCCGCTTGGTATCCGAAGGTGTCCCAACCCGGTCGTGGCTCGGAGCGGATCTGGATGCCGGAGTTCGCTTCGGCGGTCATTTTGAAATCGCAGGTGAGCTCGAAGTCCGCCGGCTTTCCGCCTTTCCACGTCAGATAGTTGGCGGCCTTGCAGGGCTTCGCCGCGCTGCTCTCCGAAGTGATCGCGCCGTCCTCGACCGTCCACCAGCCCGGTGCGCCCTCCCAGCCTGTTAGGTCCTTTCCGTTGAACATGCTGACTGCCGTCGCCTCTTCCTCCGCTTGAGCGGGTGAGGCCATCCACCCGGCAAGCAAGGTGGCGGCCACTATTCCGACGTGGTGTTTGGACAAACGGATCATCGGAGAACGACTACGCCGTCGGCCGGCCCGCGTGTTTCAAAAATGGCCCGGACCTCCAGATTCAGGTAGGTAAGGCGTCGCGGAATTTTTCTGTGAACGACGGGATACTCCGGCGCGATTCCCGCCGTAGTGGAAGCCATGGGCGGCAGGTCGATGATCGTTTGGATCTTGTGCTGCGTGACCGGTTTTTGCCGGGAAACGTGGAGTTTCGAACAGGCATCCGTTTGGGCGAGGGAACAAGGTGCCGTCGTCCTGGAGAAACCGGAAAACCGTTTGCGCGTGGAGCACAAAGGCTCGCGTGATTGGAGCCTGGGCGGCTTCCCGCGGATCGCCGTGCAGCCGGGAGATGTCTTCGAGATCGGCGGCAGGATGAAGGCGGAGGCAAGCGGTGGGGAGGCCACGGTTTCCACCGGAGTGGTCGTGCGCGACGCCGGGGGAAAGGAGTTGGATTGGTGTTACGGAGGTGTTTCGCAGCAGGCTCCGTTCGATTGGAAGGAGATGAAATCACGGTTCGTGGTCCCGCAAAACGCGGCCACCATCGAACCGCGGGTGATCGGTTCCGGCGCGCTCACCGTTACGGTGGACGCTTATGCCGCGGAGCGGACCGGGAACACAAGGGACATGGTCCATCCCGATCTCCCCGAGGAAATCCAACTGGCAGGCGAGGGGATCCGGCTCAAGTTGAACTGCAAGGACGCCACCATGAGCGTGACCGACCCGCGGACCGGCCGGACATGGAAACAAACGGAAGGTGGGGCGGGATGGATGTTGCTCAAGGCGGACAGGATTGGAAATGCCCTTGATCTAACACTCCTGAATCCGTCCACCGTGAGCGAGGTCCGCGCAAGGGTGACGCTGGCCGGTGACGCTCCGGAAATGCTCGTTGAAATCTCGGGCGAAGGGGCGCTTCCGAAGCCGCTGGATTTTCCCCTGCCTTTCACGACCCGTCCGGGAGACCGTTTGATTGTTCCGGTCAACGAGGGCATGGGCTATCCGGTCAACGAGAGCCATGAGGGACTCGGCCGCATGATCGCCTATGGCGGCCACGGCATCTGCATGGGCTTCTTCGGAGTGGCGGAGGACTCGTCCGGCGCGGGATGGATGTGTTTGTTAGAAACTCCGGACGACGCCGCGATGAACGCCGCCCGCGGGACCGACGGCCTCTGGCGTGCGGGCCCGTCATGGGACGCATGCCGCGGCGGATTCGGCTATCCGCGCAAGGTCCGTTACTCGTTCTTCGACAAGGGCGGACAT
>DAISZP010000236.1:0-8828 GCA_036824745.1 Luteolibacter sp. | reverse complement strand
AAGGGATGATTTCCATCAAGGTGGTCGCCGAGATTCATACGCGCCCGACTTCTCGCCCACGGGCTCATCTTCGGGCAATTCAACCAGTCCGGCTCTAACAAATCAGCGCCATCCGGCCTTGATCGAAGCGTTTCCACGGGCAGCCACGCCTCCATCGGAGACCCGCCCACCGCGTTTTCGACGATCCCGATGGGCACCTTGGACTTCTCGTGGACCATCCTCGCCGTCCACCACGCGATGGCGGAGATTTCCGCGGCGGACTCCGCGGTTTTCCAGGTTCCTTGGAAGAAATCCCGCGGATTCAGGCGGGAAATTTCAGACTTCTGATAGATCCGCGCGTCTGTTGGAACACCCGACCAGTTGCAGAGGCGGATCGCGCGGAATCCCCCGGCGGCGGCGGCCTCATCTTTCCCGCCTACCGCTCCCGCTAGCGGGAAGTCCATGTTTGATTGCCCGGAGCACAGCCAAACCTTTCCAACCAGCACGTCACGGATCGCAATCTCGGCCCCGCCACCGCGCAGGGTGAGGTTCCCGCCCACGGAAGACGGGGGCATCGGCGGCAATGTGATGACCCACTTCCCGCGGTCATCCGCTTTCGTTTTCACCTTTTGCATTCCGAACTCGACGCTTAGATCCGCATTCGGATCCGCATCGCCCCATACGGATACCATTCGGTCCATCGGCAGCACCATGTGATCGCCGAAGACTCGGGAAAACGAAGGAGGCGCGGCGAGGGCGGAGGCGCACACCCAGCAAAGGAACGAGAATCGGAGAACCTTCCACACGCTGGAATCCGAGCCCATCCGTGCTCAACGCTCAAGCGTCGGAAACTGGTCGACACACCCGACCACCAGGACAATCTCGCGGCGGCGCGCCCGGAATCGTTCAGCTCTCCGACGAGAAACCTCCCATGAAATCCCGCGCCATCCTTGCCGTCCTTCTCGCCACCGTTCCGCTGCACGCGGCGACGTTGATCACCTCCAGCTACGGCACCGTCTCCGGCGCGGATGACAACAACCAGGCGGGGCCCATCCGCGGTGTCTCCTACAAGATCCTAACCACCGGCACCTACACCAACAACGCGGGAACCGCACCGAACGTCCACGCGCTTTCCGCCACCGACGGCACCGCCACCGGCATCGAGTTTCAAAGCCTGACCTGGCAGCGCTCCGGATCGACCACGGGAGTCAATTCCAGCCCGCTTTATCTCGGCATCTTCAGCGGCTTGACCGTCGATGCGAGCGGGAACGTCACGTCCCTCGGCTCGTTCGTGGCGGCCTCGACCAACACGGTTTCCGCCACGACCGCCAATCAGTCCATGACGTGGAGCTTCAACAATGTTCCGCTGACCGTGGGCGCCACCTATCAGTTTGTGTTCATCACGACGAACACGCCCACCTTGACGACCGATGTCAGCTTCAACGCCCTGGAGCTGAACGTTCCCGGAGGCACGGCGAACCTCGCGGAAACGGAGCTTGTCGGTGGAAACGCCAGCAGCGTGACGAACCGCGCGAACTGGGAACCGGTTTTCAGCATGACTTACAACGCGGTGCCGGAGCCGGCGGCCGCATTGCTCGGCGGCCTGGGGCTCATTCTGTTGGCAAGAAGGCGGCGTTGATCGATTTCATCGGAGTGACGGACCTGAGTAAATCAGGCTCCGCAACCGCGCGGTGTTGGAGGACACCGCGCGGTTTTTGTTTCCGGCGGTTTCTCTAACTGGTTTTCATTACCAACCACCTGCCCGTGTTTGCCCGTTTCCGACAGCCGTCCCAACTTCCCGGCGAACCTCAGAATCCGATCCCATGGAAACACGCTCCTACGCATTTCTCTTCGCCGCCCTCGCCATCGGCGGCGCTCACGCCCAAGTCATCCGCAGCAGCACCGCGGACAACCTGAACCTTGGCACCGCATGGATCGGCGGCACGGCCCCCACCTCCGGTCAGATCGCCACCTGGGATGCCTCCAGCACGCTCGCCAACACGCTCGGCGGAAATCTCACATGGGGAGGGATGGATCTCACCTACGCATCCGCGGCCATCTCCATTTCCGGAGCGAATTCGCTCACGCTCGACCACACGACGGACGCCAACACGATCCTCAACACCGGAACCAACGGTTTTGCCTGGGGTGCCGCCGCCACTACGGGCAACTTCAACATCAACGGCGCGGCGGGAAGCACGTCTTCGACCTCGCCAGGAGCCACATTCGCAGGATCGGGCACCGTGACGATCAGCAGCACGGGCACCAAAAACTGGTCCACCAACGGAACCGCCAACGGCGTGACGAACGTCACCTTCACCGGCACTCTCGCCCTTCGCGGCGCAACCATTCCCGCCGTGGGCACCCTTGCGGGCAACTGGCTCGCACTGGGCGGCGGCGGCGGCGCGGCATCCAATGTCGGCACCGCCACCCAAACCGGCTCGTTCTCGCTGGATACCGGCGACGGCACCTCCTGCGGATCCTTCATCCTCACCCAGGCATGGAGCGGCCAATCGCTCAAACTCAAAAGCCTGAGCGGCACCGGCTCGATCCGCGCCGACTGGGGCATCAGCGCGGGCACCCAAACCCGCGGCATCGAACTCGACCAAGCCGGCGACACCACTCTCTCCGGCTCGATCCTCGTCCACAACGGCAGCAGTCAGCGGCGAAACGTCAACTTCGTGAAAAAAGGCGTCGGCACCCTCACCCTCACCGGGGCCCTCGGTTCATCCGGAGGCACGGCCTCGCTCAACTTCGACATCCAGAACGGAGCCATCCAGCTCGGTGACGGCACCACCAACCTGGCCTATCAGAACGCGGCCAACTGGGACACGGCATCCACCTTCGTCGTCGGCAGCGGAGCCACCCTCCGCATGAAAACCGGAGCCGGCACCTTCACCTGGAGCCGCGCGATCACCAGCGGCTCCGGAAACGTGGAGCTCACCACCGACGGCGATCCCGGCGACGGAAACGTGATCTTCTCCGCCAACAACTCCGGGTTTTCCGGCAACATCAACCTCAACGCCGGCACGCTTCGCATGGGCCCGAATCTCGGATCGGGAACACTCACCGTGAAAAGCGGCACCCTCATCTCTCCGGGGCTCTCCGCCTCCAACGGCACCACCATCACCGGCGGACTCACACTGCAGGACAACACCGAATCGGACTTCCGCCTCGGCACCACCACCGACAGGATCGACGTCACCGCAACCAACGGACTCACACCGCCCGCCACCGGCCAGACGCACACGATCAACCTCTTCAATCAACCGGCGGCCGGAGGAACCGTCACCCTCATCGACTACAGCGGCACGCCGCTGACGGAGGACGAATTCGGACGATTCACGCTCGGACTGATTCCCGGCGGCCTGGCCACCTATCAACTCGTCAACAATACAGTCAACACGTCCATCGACCTGCTGATCACTCTCGAAGACCAGGTTTGGAAAGGCAGCACGGACGGCAACTGGGACAGCAGCACCACCAACTGGGCGCTCGAAAGCACACCCGGCACACCGGTAGCCTTCAGCATCGAACATCCCTGCTTGTTCGATGACACCGCCACCAACCACGCCGTGACCGTCGAAGCAGGCGGCGTGGCACCGCTAGGCATCACCTTCGACAACAGCAGCAATGCCTACGTCATCAGTGGCGGAGACATCTTCGGCAGCACCTCGCTGCTCAAGAAAGGCGGAAACTCCGTCACCCTCGCCCAGCCACTCAGCTACAGCGGAGGCACCACCGTGAATGCCGGCACACTCGTCCTGGACGGATCCTCTAACACCTCCACCGGAGCTGTCACCATCAATGGCGGCAAACTCCAGATCGGCAGCGGTGCAACCACCGGCGATCTCGGAACCGGAGCCGTCACCGTGGCCGCGGGCGGCACGCTCGAGTTCAACCGCAGCAATGCGGCACCCGGCACACCGGACCTCGACTACAAGACCACAGCCAAGCTGCGCAACGTCTCCGGTGCGGGAGGCATCGTACTCACAGGCGGCGTCCACCTCTTCAACTACACCGGCAGCGGCACCGGATTCGCCGACGCGAATTCATGGAGCACATTTTCCGGCACCCTCACCGTCAAAGGCGGCTCGGAGTTCCAAACCATCCGCAACGGCAGCACCGCCATGGGCACCGGCACCATCGTCCTCGGTGACACGACCACCAGCGGCACCCTCTCACAGATCGAAGGAAACTGGACGTGGACCAATGCGATCAACGTGACCGGCCCTGACAACCGGATCCTCAACCGCTCCGCCGGTGGCCCGCGCACGCTCAAGCTGCAAGGCGTCATTTCCGGAAACGGCAATCTCACCTTCAGCGACGCCGCGGCCTCAATGACAAACGCCCAAGCCGGCTTCATCCTCACCGGGGCAAACACCCTCAACGGCACCCTCACCATCGCAGCCGCCACGCCGCTGCGCGTCGGAGGAGCACCCGGCAACACGGACATCAACCAGTCCGGCCCCGATGCCTTCGGGACGCTTGGAGCAGCCACCGTCGTCAACAACGGCACGCTCACCTTCTCGCGCACTGACAGCCACGCAGTGCCTAACAGCATCAGCGGATCCGGCCAGGTGGTCATCGGACTCACCACCGGCACCACCGCGCAAAGCGTGACCTTCACCGGCACGAAGTCCTACACCGGAGCCACCATCGTCAACAACGGCACGCTCGTCCTCGACACCACTCTCAGCGCATCGGCGGTCACCGTGAACAGCGCGGGCACCCTTTCCGGCACGGGCACTCTCGGAGCAGTTGCCACGGTTTCGGGGACCATTTCTCCCGGAAACTCGATCGGCACGCTCACCTCTAGCGCCGACGTCGCGCTGCAGAACGGCGCGAAGCTCAATTGGGAGATCAGTGACTGGAACGGAATCGCCGGCAGCGGCTACGACACACTCAACGCCGCCACTCTAACCGTGAACGCCGTCGGAGCCACGCCCGCGGTGATCAAGATCACTCCGGTATCCCTCGCGAACTTCAGCGAAACCGCCAGGACCTTCACGATCGCCACCACCACCGGCGGCATCAGCGGCCTCGACGCGGGCGACATCACGGTGGACGCCACCGCCTTCGCCGGTTCCGGCACTTGGGCCATCCAACATAACGGCAACCTCCTCGAACTCGTCTATTCCATCGGCACTCCCTACGACGCCTGGGAGACCGCCAACGGCATCTCCGGAGCCGGCGCGGATGCCGATTCGGACGGCGACGGCATTTCTAACGGAATCGAATTCGTCATCGGCGGCGATCCGAGCGGTCCGGACTCAAACTCGCTGCTTCCCACCATCACCACGGACACGACTTATCTCAACTTCGTCTTCCGCCGCACGGATGCTTCCGCATCCCTCGATCCATCCGTCGAATACAGCGCCAGCCTCGCGACGTGGACCGAAGCGCAAGCCGGCGTGGACGGCGTGCTCATCAATCAAGTGGCCGACGGTTTCGGACCCGGTATCGACCAAGTCACCGTCCGCATTCCGAAATCCCTCGGACCTTCCGGAAAACTCTTCGCGAAACTCAAGATCGTGACTCCTTGATCGTCCGTCCGAATCCGATGGCGCGTCGTCGCAATCTCGCGAGCGACGCGCCGTTCCCACCCGTTCATCGTCTTCCGTAGCCAGAAATTAACCTTGCGCATCAAACTTAGCCTTGCCTAATTCTGCCGCGCAATGGATCTCCCACTTCAGTTTCCTCTCACCTTTGCCGTGCTCTGCGCCGGCCTTCCCGCCTTCGCTTCCGAGCCACTCCGGGACCTCAGCACCGACCGTCCGGACACGACCGAAAGCCCCTATACCGTGGACAAGGGTCACTTCCAGTTCGAATCGGAACTGGCTGCCTTCACCCGCGATGGCAGTGAGTGGTCCGAGTTCACGCTCGGCGAAATGAACGCGAAATACGGCATCACCGACTGCTCCGACATCCAGTTCGTGCTGCCGTTTTTCACCCATGTCCGAGGCGGTGACGAAGGCTTCGGCGACATGGAGGTGCGCCTGAAATACAACCTCTGGGGTAACGACAGCGGCGAGACTGCCATGGCGCTCATGCCCTTCATCAAGCTGCCGACCGCTCACGGCGATCTTGGAAACGGCGAGTTCGAGGGCGGCCTGATCGCCCCCTTCTCGTTTTCCGCGCCCGGCGGTTGGTCCTGTGCCGTCATGGGCGAAGTCGATCTCGCCTGTGATGACGATGACGACCACCAACTCGTGGGCCTCGTTTCCGCCACCGCCAGCCATGCGATCACGGAAACGACCGCCGGGTTTCTCGAAGTCGTCGGCATCTTCAACACCGGATCGTCCGACGACATCGAATCCTACTTCAACACCGGCTTCACTTGGGCGGTGGCGGATGACTGGCAGGTTGATGGCGGCATCCGGGTCGGCCTAACAGACGCATCCGCCGATCTCACACCGTTTCTCGGACTGAGCACGAAGTTCTGATCATGGCATTATCTAACATCACGTGGCCTCGCCGCATTTCGCGACCGACGCGCCGCGCACCACTTCCGGTGTGATCCACGCGTTGCCGCCGGGATTCGGATCTCCGGCGGCGATGCGTTCCAGCCGCCGCACCACCAGTTTCGCCACCGCATCCGGCTCCACTCGATATCCGGAAATTTCCGGCAGGAGGTGATCGAGAAACGGCTCCCATGCCAGGGTGATCAAGCTCAGATCCGTGGGCACGCGCAGTCCTTGGCTGCCCAACCAAGTGAGCGCGGTGGCCGCCTGGCGGGGTCGCGTCGCGATAATCGCCGTGGGTGGATGTTTCAGATTCAAGGCCCGCGTCAGCGCCCGCGCCACTCCCAGCGAGGTTCCGTTTTCCTTCATCTCGGTGAACTCGAAACCCGATTCACCCAGCGATCTAACACCCTCTACAGCGGCGGCCACCCCCATCAACGGCTCGGACGGGGAAAGCACCACCACATGCCGGTGCCCCTTGCGCCAGACCATTCCCGCCGCATGCCTTGCGGTGGCCTCCCAATCAACGTCCAGATGTGGCAACTCCACTCCCGGATGCGGATAGCCGCGGATCAACGCGGGCACCTTGCTCTTCATGAACCATCCCTGCACGGCCGCGCTCGATCTCAGCAAGACCCACGCGCCGCAGCGCTCCTCACCGATCATTTCCTCCAGCCGCTTCGAAGGATTCTTCTGCTCATACCAGGACGGCGCGAAGACTTCGAGTGATCCGCCTTTGTCCGCGAGCGCGTCGCGGATGCGGTCCACCTCCAGCAACATCGGCTGCGGCAGTTGTTCGAGCCGACGGTGGGCTAACAGACCGATCTTGAAACCCGGAGCCTCTCGCGTGGCGAGCGCGCGTGACGCGGCAAGCACCCTGCGCCTCGCACCGGCGTCCGCCGCAGCCAGCAGGCCCTCGCGTACGAGCTGCTGGAGCGCCAGCCGCACCGTATCGCGCCCCACCTGCAGGACCTCCGCGAGACGCCGCTCGCCGGGAAGCTGGCTGGTCCATTCGCCGGCACCGATCCGCAGACGCATCACCCGCACGCATTCGGCCACCAGGTTTCCTCGGCTTGGCATCCACCCTTCATTCATGCCACTTGTATGGCGCAACATCCTCAAAAGGGCAACTGGTTTGAAAAGCATACCAGCATACCGGTGACAGGATTTCCCGGAAAATCCGGTTCTCATCGACACATGAAACCTCTCCTCTGCCTCCTGTTGCTCGCCGCCCCGCTCGTCCGGGCGGATGACTCCGTGCTCTTCGCCGGCACCGGCAAAGCGCCGCGCCACACCTATCGGATTCCCGCCATCGTCACGGCGACCAAGGGCACGCTCATCGCCTTCGCCGAACTCCGCAAAAACAACGCGGCCGATCTCGGTGACATCGACACCGTCATCAAGCGCTCCACCGACGGCGGCAAAACGTGGTCCGAGGAAATCGTGATTCAGGACATGGGCGATGACACCATCGGCAACGCCTGTCCGCTCGTCGATCCTAAGACCGGCCGCATTTTCGTGTTCACCGCATGGGCGCGGCTACCGGAATCCAAGGTCAAGCCCGGCTTCGGCGAGGACTCGCGGCGCGTGTTTCTCGCCCACAGCGATGACGACGGACTCACGTGGTCGAAGCCCGAAGACATCACGCGCCAGATCAAACGGGAAACGTGGAGTTGGTTCGTGCCCGGTCCGGCCAGCGGCATCGTCATCCAACATGGCAAACACAAGGGCCGCATGGTGATGGGCGCGAACCATCGTGAAACCGCGGGTGACGAACCGGGCTACTACGCCCACGCGTTCTACTCCGATGATTCGGGAAAAACCTGGAAATCATCCCGTTCCTACGCCGCGCGCCACACCAACGAGTGCGAAATCGTGGAACTCTCCAACGGCGACCTCATGCTCAACATGCGCAACCACGGTTCACCCAAACGCGAGCGCGCCATCGCCATCAGCAAGGACGGAGGCGAAACCTGGGGAGAAACCACCTGGGACGCCGCCCTGCCGGAACCCCAATGCATGGGATCGATCAAACGCCGCTCCTGGCCCGACGGAAACAAACCGGGAGCCATCTTCTTCATCAACCCCGCCTCGCAGCGCGGACGCGAGAACCTCACGCTGCGCGCCTCGTTCGATGACGGAAAAACCTGGCCGCGCTCGCTGCTCATCAAACCGGGCGACGCCGCCTACAGCCACCTCGCCATTCTCAAGGATGGAAACGTCGCCATCGCCTATGAAACCGACGGCTACCGCACCATCCGCTTCACCACCGTCACGCCGGATTCGCTCAAGCCGAATCCCTAACTGGCAGGCCCCACCAACCAGTTTTTTCGGCTGTCCTTTCCGGGTCGTCCCTTGATGATTTACCTGATCCTGTCCGAATGA
>DAISZP010000235.1:6140-8842 GCA_036824745.1 Luteolibacter sp. | reverse complement strand
GTATAACGGTGGTGACGCCTATCTCGACAAGGCCACCGCCGCGACCGCGGATGGTGCCAACGTCTTCGCCAACACGGTGGCTCAATACATGGACATGAACATCTGGATGTCGATGGGTGCCTGGACTCTGGCGATTGCCCAGATTCCTTTCATCATCAATTTGTTCACCTCATGGAAAATCGGCCGCAAGGTGGAAAGCGACAATCCATGGAATGCCACCACCCTCGAGTGGGCGACTCCGACACCTCCGCCCCACGGCAACTTCACCTTCGATCCGGCGGTTTACCGCGGACCCTACGAATACAGCCGTCCGGATTGCGACGAGGACTATCTCCCGCAGTGGGAAGAGCCGAAGAAAACCCCGAACTCGCACTGAGACGGGTAGTTCCCAGAAAACCGGACCCTCAATTCCAGCACCTTTTCATCAATGGAAATCCCCTACATTGTCACTCCCCGCAAGGACACCGGGCTCTTCAACTCGAAGATCGCCATCTGGTTGTTCCTCGCTTCCGAAGTCATGCTCTTCGGTGGATTCTTCTCGGCTTATGTGTTCCTGCGCATCGGTGCCGACTATCCGTGGCCGGAGCGCACACTGCCGGTGCTGCCGGGTTTGATCAACACCTTCATTCTCATCGGTTCTTCGGTGACCGTTGTCTTCGCCTGGGCATCCCTCAAGATGCGCAAGTGGCGTCAGTTCCAGTTTTTCATGGCCATCACCGTGCTCTGCGCGGTGGTTTTCATGGGACTCAAGGGGTTGGAATACAGCGTGAAATTCGGTCACCAGGCGGTTCGTTTGAAAGACTACTCGGTCGTCGAAGGCCACCTTGGATACGAGAAAGATGGAGAGAATTACGTTCTCGATCACAATGGCGAGAAGATCGAGGAGAACAAGATCCGGATCGAGACCACGAAGCTCACCTTCAACACCGTCCGTTTCTATCAGCCGTGGATTCTTGAAATGCTCAGCCAGGCCGAGCATCACAAGGCGAAGATCCGCCTCGCCGCCGATGTGTCCGCCGTGACTTCGGAAGGCCAGGCCTCCGTCGTTCTCGCGAAGGCCGGTGATGAGCTGTCACCGGAACTCCTTCTGAAAATTCAAAAGGCCCACCTCAAGGCGAAGTCCCACAACAGCGCCCTCCGCACCGCGGCTCTGCGCCAGGAATGGGTGACCAAAAAAGCCTCCAATCCCGGGAAGCGCGATTGGCAGCTCGCCCCGGATGTGAACATCGATACTGCGGCTCTCGCTCCGAAACTGCTCACCGAAATCGGAACGCTTGCCTTCAACGTTGAGCCCGCGGTCCGTCTGGATTTCCATCCACGTGACATCAAGCCGAGTGCCACGCAATCCCGTCTTCGCGACGATACTGTCGTGGACGGCAAACTGTTGGAAAGCCCGATGGTGTTCCACTTCGTGGATGCGATCGATTTCCGCCACCTCGCCATGAAGGCCGAGCAAAAGGGTGAGGACCCGATGATCGCGATTGAGAACTCATGGTTGATCAAGAACCAACCCTTTGCCAAGGAGGCGTGGGAGTGGAACAAGGCGCAGGTTGCCAAGCTGGAGAAGGAACTCAGGGAGAAATATGGAGTCGATGCGAACGGCAATGCCAAGCGTGAACCCACTCCCAAGGAACGCTATCGCATCGGTTGGAAGGACTTCGTCGCCAAGGCCGATGGAGTGGACCGCGACAAGGAGTCCGTCACCATCAAGGAGGAATTCAAGGGCCCGGACTACGAAGGTCGTGAGGCGAAACACACTTTCCCGTCCCACTTCGAACTTCCGCGCGAGCAGGTGGGCTTCGCTTCCAAGTTTGTGCCGGCATGGAACACTTACTACGCGATCTATTTCACCATCACCGGACTCCACGGCCTCCACGTGATCGGCGGCGCGCTGGTGCTCGCTTATTACCTCTTCTTCGGCCGCAGGATGTATGAATCGAATCCGGATTGGCTCGCCAACCGCGTCGAAGTCGGCGGCCTGTTCTGGCACTTCGTGGACCTGGTCTGGATTTTCGCCTTCCCGATCTTCTACCTCATGTAATCCGACGGACTTCAGAAACCTGAAACCTCAATCATTCACCTCATGGCTGACACTCCTGAAGCAATTCGCAAGTCCATTCGCACCTACCTCTTTGTCGGTGGTGTGCTTTTCCTCGGAACCATCATCACTGTTCTCGTGGCCACCGTGCCCGCGCTGGACTTTGGAAGACATGGATTCGACGCGATGGATGCCGTCGTCGGATTTGCCATCGCCGGGGTCAAGGCCTCGCTGGTGGCGGCGATTTTCATGCACCTCAACCACGAGAAAAAGGCGATCTATTGGATCTTCGGTTCCGGCATCGTCTTCGTCATCGCGCTTTTCGGTCTAACCGCGCTTGCCAAGAGCGATCCCATCTTCGACCCGCTGTTCTACGGTGAGAAAACTTCCGAAGTGAAAAAGGCGGAAGCCGATCACTGATAAGAGACAATCCCCAACCATTACCGGTCATGTCACTCAGAGCCTTCCATCTCGTCTTCGTCACCGTGTGCACCTTGTTCTGTGCGTTTCTGGTGCTCTGGTCGTTCGGACTCGCTCTTGAGCAGTCGGCCATGGCGACATCCCTCGGCTATGTGGGCATCGCGGGGCTTCTGTTGATGCCGGTTTACGGCGTCTATTTCCTCCGCAAGGCTGGTAAAATTCACATTTGACCTCTCATGGCACT
>DAISZP010000235.1:0-6130 GCA_036824745.1 Luteolibacter sp. | reverse complement strand
GGCACGCATTTCGCAACTCGCCTGCAGCACCTGCCGCGCCAACATGGAAGGCGCGGGAGAAGCGGCATCGTGGTCGATCTTCTTCCTGCTTGTAGTGATTCTGGCGATGCTCGGTGGGATCGCTTTCTTCATGATCCGCATCGCGCTGCGCGAAAAGGAACACTTCGACCCCACACTTTCCGACGATTACAAGCCGTCCGACGCCTGACGCGCCTTGGCTCGCTCCTCCATTTTCAGCTTCTACCAACATGAGTCCTTCCAAGTTCCTCGGCATTCCTGAAAACTTTTCCGCCCACGGTGGCCAGGTGGACCACATGATCGATGTGGTTCACTGGTTCATGATCGCCCTGTTCGTGGGCTGGACACTGTTCTTTTTCTACTGCGTGTTCCGCTTCTGGCATAAGAACAATCCCAAGGCCTCCTATGAAGGGGTGAAGAGCCATTTTTCATCCCACCTCGAAGTCGGCGTGATCATCGTAGAAGCCGTCCTGCTCATGGGTTTCGCATTCCCGCTCTGGGCGGAACGTGTGGATAGCTGGAAACAGGTGCAGAATCTCGATCCCATCCGCGTTCGCGTGGTCGGTTGGCAGTTCGGCTGGACCTATCACTACCCGGGTCTCGACGGAAAATTCGGCCGTGTCGATCCTGCCTTGATTTCCGGAACGAACGAGCTGGGCATCGATTACAGCGACCCCAACGCGTTGGATGACTTCACCAGCCCGATCCTCAAGCTCGCCAAGGAACATCCCGCGGTGCTCAACATTTCCTCCAAGGATGTGATTCACAACTACTCGATCGTTCCAATGCGCGTCCAACAGGACGCCATCCCCGGGCGGGAGATTGCGATGTGGTTCACACCGATCGATACTTTGGAAACCTACGTCGTCTGCGGCCAGCTTTGTGGCGAAGGTCACGGCAACATGATCGGCAGTATGGAAGTGATCCAGCCCGAGGAATTCGAGTCCTGGGCCAAGGGCCAGAGCGAAGGCGCGCTCAAGACGCACCAGAAGTGATGCCGCGGGGACTTCCCCGCTGGAAAGATTCACTGGAACGCGCGATCGTGGGAACACTTCACGGTTTCCATGAAACATACATGGGAGGGAAATTCCATGAACGCGCGCGATTCCGACTTCACAAAGCTCATCCAGGAGCATCACGCCAGCCTGAGATACTTCATCCAGAGCCTCGGTGTGAACCCGGCATGGGTGGATGATGTGGCGCAGGACGCGTTCCTCATCGCCTACCGCAAGTGGCCATCGCTGGAAGGTGATTTGGAAAATCCCGGTGCCTGGCTCCGGTCCATCGCGCGGAATGTGGTGCAGAACGAACTGGCGAAACAGAACCGACGCAGACGTTTGATGGACGAGAATCTAACCACGCTCCTCCTGCAGGCAGGAGAATCGGAATCCCGGAGCTCAACGGAAGATCTCATGGATCGCCAGGAAGCATTGAGGAAGTGCATCTCCAAGCTCTCCGAGCGCGCTCGCCGGATTCTGGAATTCCGATACGTGAACGATCTCAACTCCGGCGAAATCGGATCGGAGTGCGACATGAAACCCGCGGCGGTGCGCAAGTTGTTGTTCCACTCGCGCCAGACCCTTGCGAACTGTCTCAAACAATCACTCTCCCGCCCGGCATGAACCAGGAAATGCCGGACTCCGTGATGGAAATGTTGGAAGAGCTGTTGGATGGCTCGCTTCCGCAAGAGGATCGCACGCGTTTCGTGGAACTCCTTCATGAGCATCCCGAGTGGCTTGAGGAGGTGTCCTCGCAACTCGCGATCTCGGGAGCCTTGTCCCACTGGGCACACCCGGATCCCGGATTCGTGGATCTCACCTGGTCCCATGTCTCGAAACTTTCGGGGGAGGATGATCAGGATTTTGTCAGGCAGTTCCGGATGCGCTTGGTTAAGCGGCGTGTCGTCCGCGGTCTCGCCGCCGCCGCGGTTCTCGGACTCGCGTTGCTTCCATGGTTTTGGATTCGTCCGTCCAACGGTGCGAACGTCGCGGAGCTGTCCTTGACCGATGCCGAGGGCGGCATCGTTTCGACACGCCATGTCAGTGCCGGCGAGCGCTTGAAAGCGGATGCCGGCCTTATGCGGCTTTCGTTTCGAAATGGAGCGGTGGTGGCCATCGAAGCGCCACTCGATCTGATGATCGAATCCGGCAGCGGGTTGAATCTCAAACGCGGACGCTTGAACGCATGGTGCCCCGAATCCGCGCATGGTTTCGTGGTGAAAACCGCCACCGCACAAGCCACCGATCTCGGAACCTCATTCGGAGTATCGGTCGGAGATGGCGGCAGGTCCGAATTCGTCGTGCTCGACGGGCTGGTGGAGGTGAGCAAGGGCGATGAGAAGATCCGGCTCGGCGAAGGTGCCGCTCTAACAGCCGATCACGCGCAAGGACTGAAGTCCGTCGAGTTCGATGCCACTGGATTCAGCAAGACCTGGTCCCTCATGCAGGGTATACTCTCGACCCGCGGAGCCTTGGTTGCGGCCAAACCCGATACGCCGGAGAAACTTGCCCAACTCGAGAACGACCAGCATGTCCTGGTGGTGCCGGAAAAACGCGATGTCGCCTTCGACCGGCCGATCCGCGCCGACGTGATCCGACCGGGAATGCTCCCGGGAGACATCGATGGGGGCCCGCACGTGATTCCGGCCAATCCCGGGAAACGCCTCAGCGCGTTCCAGCTCCGTTACAATCCGGTGGGAACCATCCCGGAAGAACAATTCCTGCGCTTCGAGGGCGAGGTGACACTGGATCGACCGATCCTCGCCATCCAATGCCAGAGTGGTTTTCTGTTAGGTGGCGAGGACATGTTCGCCAGCGGCCATTGGCAGGGCGACATGCCCGGCATCGAGCTCACCCAGATTCACAATCCTCCGGACAACGTGGTGCTTTCTCCGGATCGCCGCACGGTCAAGATCGTGTTCTACGCCGGCCGTTACACCGATGCCATCCGGGTGATCGTCGAGGACAATTGATTGGATGCATTCCGCCTGGAAGGCGGCGGTTTCAGATCCTGCTGGCTAACAGGAGAAACGGCGCGGGATTCCTCGTTCCCAACATCTGATAGCGGGCCAGCCTCCATCCACGTTCCGGCAAGCACGTCATCCAATCGACCACGGCCCCGGCCTCGGACGCGCCTTCGTCATGCCCGGGGTAACACACTACGGAAAGAAGACCTTTCCCGCCAAGCAGCCCTTCCGCCGCCGCGAGTGCGGCGAGGGTCTCTTCAGTCCGCGTGGTGAGCTTATGATCCTCGCCGGGAAGGTATCCGAGATTGAACATGACCGCCGATACCGATCCCGACGCGGCGTGCTCCGCCATCAGAGCGTGGCTTTCGCAATGCCAGGCCACCCTGTCCTGCAATCCGGCATCAGCGATGCGGGATCTGGCCGAAGCGATGGCGGATTCCTGGATGTCGAAGGCCAGCACCTTTCCTGTTAGGCCTACGCTTTCCGCGAGAAACAAGGTGTCGTGTCCGTTTCCTGCGGTCGCATCAATCACAAGCGCTCCTTCCGGAATCGAATTCCGGAGAATCTGATGGGCCAGATCGGTCGGGCGTGGAGGAAACATGATGGTGAAGGCTTTCAGCCGGAGGAATGGCGGAAGTTTCGATAGTCCACTTCCGGTTCGGGTTCGATTCCATCCAGCAGCCAACCGCACAGTTTTCGAGCCATGCCCGGCGCGTAAAGGGAACCCTTGGAGCCGAGACCATTGAACATCCAGCCACCGTTGCCGGTGGGGCCGATCAAGGGCTCGCTGCGGCGGAGGATCGGGCGAATGCCCGCTTCGTGATCGAGGATCTCGAAACCGCCGCCGCCCAGTCGTCCGATGATTTCCATCACGCGTTGTTTCCCTGCCTCCGTGGGTGTTTCATCGAGCTGGTTCCACTCATACGTCGAGCCCGCCTTGAACTGCCCGTCACCTAACGGAACCATCCATCCGCCCGCTCCCACCCGGATGCGGGATTCATCCCAGCCCGTAGCGCGGACCGTGAGAATCTCGCCCTTCGCGCAACGATGCGGTCCACAGGCTCCGCGGATCAGGCACGTGGCACCCTCACAGAGAATCGTGAACGGATCTTCATCACTGGCAACGAATTCGGATTTCTGATAGATTTGCGCCGCGCGGAAGAACCCGCGGGATTTATCGAGGAAAGTCCGGGTGTCGAGCCTGCCGCCGCCGCCCACTTCGATGGCCCCGCGCCAGCCATCGGCGCTCATCGGGCCGCCGAGGATCCACGGAGCCACATCAGGCTGGCTGGTCTTGGAAAGGATCTTCTCCCATTCCTTGTCGGAATCCGCCAGACGGAGCACGGGAAACGGATGCCACAGTTTCCGTTCCAACGTGTTCCCGATCATCTGATAGAGACCGAGCGCTTCTGGGAGAAATTCCGCGATGCGTTTGCTCGGTTCGAAGTTTTTCCCGGTCACCGGATTCACCAACCCGGCGGCCACCCGTGACGATCCGCCTTGTTCGCGATCCAACAGCTTGAAATCCACGCCGCGTTTCCAGAACTCCCATGCGAGGCAGGTTCCCGCGAGGCCTTGGCCGACGATGGTCCACTGCGGCGTTTTCACTCCGGCATCAGCGCGGTGTTCGGATCTGTCCACGAATCGTTGTGATCCTTCGCGTAGTTGAAGAGGTGCTTGTGCGTGTAGGGAGCGAAGTCCGCTTGTTGGTCCTTCGGAAGCCGGCTGGCGACGGCTTCGTTGAGCGCGCGCGTCACCTTCTGCATCATGTGCAGCGTGAGCTGGCGGCCCTTGCGCGCCTTCTGCACCTGCTTGTGATTGAGTTGCTCCACCGAAGCCTCCACCAACTGGTGATTGCTGATGCCCCAGCGGGTCAACAGAATGTCGAGTGGCTGCGGGCCGTGGTCGCGGGTGTCATCGTCGTGCATGGCCATCGTGTAGCGCATGACCGCGGTGGCACTAAGCACAAAATCACCGGGAAATCACCGTCTCCGCCCGCCAGGGGCCGTTGAGCGGATGGGCCAGCGCGGACCAATACCACAGCGGCGCATCCGTCCATGTGCTGCCGTCCTGCTCGCTCACGATCCTTTCGTGGATGATGAGACGATCGTCTTCCCGGGTGGCGGTGAAATGCGACCACTCGGTGCCGTCCGAGCATCGCACGGTCACCGAGTGTGTGGTTTCGAATCCGGCGGCACGCAGACAATCTTGTGAGAGGTGCAGTTTGCGCGCGGCTTCGTTGACGCGGTGAAGGATGACCGCTCCATCGCCCCATCGATGCTGTGTGGATTCCCCGGGAAACGATGCGGCAAACGCCGTTTCCCCGGGCGAATGGGAAAGCGGAATCAAAGGCAAGGTCACTCCATTGAAGGTGAAATCCAGTGGCGGGTTGGCGGAAGGTGCATGGAACGCTTGCCGCCTCGGACCGGACATCGTCCACGGCGTAATGATCGCCGCGAGAATCAAGATGAGCTTCGCGCTGCTTCCTGCATGCGTCTGAATGCGGACGGTTTCAACCAGCCGCGGCTGTCTGGAGTTCCACCACCACAATGGAAGCAGGACCACGATGAAACAAATCAGGCCGATCTTGGAATGGCTGATCCCGGAAGGTTGGACGCGCCCCGATTCCTCGATCACCAACCACGTCGTGCGCAGGATGTTCGCCGGAACTGCTAACAGAAATGCCAGCCCCGCCGAAATGATGGTGGTTTTCCACGACGCATGATGGAGCGCGGCAAGCGTCATGGCCGCCGCCATGGCATGCCATAACATGAGAATCCCCCCGCAGGCGGGATCCACTCCGATGTGTTCGCCGCCGATCTCAAGGTTCACGCCTTGTCGGGCGATCACGACCCCGGCCAGCTCCAGGATGCGGACTGAGCCTTCCGCGGCAGCCAGCCGCAGCGGCCAGCCGATGTAGAAATGCAGCGATGAGACCACGGGAAGTGAGAGCAGGAACAACCCTAACAGCGCCGGTTTCCGATGGATGCCGAACCATGTTCCGGTCCCGATGATGGCCATCCCCGCGCGGATCATCGGCGGCAGGACTCCGATGGAGGCGATTGATAGAAACAACAGCAGTGCCCCGCAGATTCTTGGCGCGGAGTGGAGATGAAACGACGCGCGGTCCCTCCATGCCAGCGCGAG
>DAISZP010000234.1:1475-8867 GCA_036824745.1 Luteolibacter sp. | reverse complement strand
AGGCCGGGGGCGGGCACCGTGATCCTGTTCTGGCCCTTCCTCCTGTTCAACCTTCTCACCCGCCGCCTCGGCACGCCGGTGAAGATCGTTTCCCGCCTCTTCGGATACCCGGTGGTCGCGGGGCTATACGCGCTGCTGTTCCTGAGCGTGATCTACGGGTTCCGTGCGAAAAACTTCGATCTCGCGAGGATCCACGCCATGCCCGAGCGCTCGATCATCCGCGATCGCCTCGGCGAGGAGCTTGGCCGCATCCACGGTGAGAAACGCACGATCGTCCCGCTGCGCCAGGTTTCCGAGAATTTCCGGAAAGCCATCCTCGCACGCGAAGACGAGCGTTTCTATCAGCACGGGGCCTTCGATGCCATCGGCATCGGCCGCGCGTTCCTGAAGAACCTGGAAGGAAAACGCGAAGGCGCATCCACCATCACGCAGCAGCTCGTTTCCGACGTCTTCCAACTCAAGCGCGGCGAGAAAAAAGGCGACGTCATCCGCCAACTCGACCGCAAGTTCCTCGAAATCGCCATCGCCGTGCGGCTCGAACTCGATCTCAAGAAAGACGAAATCCTCGAGGCCTACATCAACCAGATCAACTGGGGCCGCCAGATCAAAGGCGTGGGCGAGGCCTCCCGGATTTACTTCGAAAAACATCCTTCCGAGCTCACCCTCTCGCAATCCGCCCTGTTAGCCGGAATCGTACGCGGGCCGGATTCGTTCAACCCCTTCACCTCCATGGAGGCCGCCACGCGGGAGCGAAACACCACCCTCGCCCGCATGGTCAACGCCAAGGTCATCACCCAGGCGGACGCCGATCTCGCCAAAAAGGACGCCATCGAAGTGCGGCCGATCGGTCGGCGGAAGATCCAGGCATCCTACGCCGTGGACGCCATCCGCGAAGATCTCGAAATCATCCTCAACAAGGAAAACATCGAGCTCGGCGGCCTCGAAATCATCACCACCATCGACAAGCGCATCCAGGAAAAGGCCCAGGAGTCCTTGGAGAAGAAGCTCCGCGAGGTGGAACGCTACCAAGGATACTCCCACCCCACCCGCGACGCATGGAACAAGCTTCCGGAAGACCAACGCGGCGATCCCGCCTACATCCAAGGCTCCACCGTGGTCGTGGAAAACCGCACCGGAGCCGTGCTCGCCATCGTCGGCGGACGCGATGCCAGTGAATCCCCGCTCAACCGCGCCAAACAAGGATTCCGCCAGATGGGCTCGATCTTCAAACCCTTCGTTTATCTCGCCGCATTCGACAACGGACTCACCGCGGACAGCCCGGTCAGCGATGCCTACATCGGCTCCGGAGAGATCAAGGGCGGGAAAAACTGGCACCCCCGCAATTCCGACGGCACCTATGGCGGCATCCAGCCCGCATCCTACGGACTGATCCGCTCGCGCAACACCATGTCCGTTAGAGTGGGGGACCGCGCCGGCATCCCGAAGGTGACGGAAGTCGCCGCCATGGCGGGTTTCAGCACTCCGATGCCGCAGAACCCCACCTCGTTCCTCGGTTCCTGGAACGCGCCCACCTGGGAGGTCGCCACCGCTTACACGATCTTTCCGAACGACGGCGCGCGCTACGTTCCCTATCTGATTTCCGAGATCAAGGACCGGGACGGCAACGTGCTCTACTCCAACCTGCCGCTGCCCTATCAGGCGGCCAAGAGCGGCTCCGCGTGGGCCGTTTCCCGGATTCTAACCGAAGTCACCACCCGCGGCACCGCCGCGTCCGTCAGAAGGCTCGGCTTCGACAAACCCTGCGGCGGCAAGACCGGCACCACCAACGATTTCAAGGACGCATGGTTCGCCGGATACACCTCGAACCTCACCTGCGCCGTCTGGGTGGGCCTCGACAAACCCCAGCGCACCATCGACCGCGGCTTCGGCTCCACCCTCGCCCTGCCCGTCTGGGTGGACATCATGAAAACCGCCGACCGCCTCGGCTACAAGGCCGGCCAGCTCCACTCGAAAGCCAACCTCGCCTCCGCGGAACTCTGTCGTCTATCAGGAAAGCGCGCCACCGCCGGCTGCCGCGCCGCCGGCACCGCCGTCATGGACAGCTTGCAGGCGGACATGCTGCCGTCCGAGACCGACTTCTGCCCGATCCATCCCGCCAAAGCGCTGGCCGTGGTAGAACACAAGGCCACGGATCCAGCGCCCGCCACCCCGCCCAAGGCCTTGCCCGTGCAAAACACCGAAGCGCCGAAACGCGCCGTGCCTGTCGAGGAACCCAAGCCGCCCAAGGCGCAGCCCGTGGAATAATTCCGAACAAATCCCGGTCCCTTCCGTCTATCACCCCGATCTCTCGACATGTCCACCTGGCGTCCGATCAGCCCACCCCCGTTCTGGAAGCGATGGCTTCCCGAGTGGCTGCATGGCCCGGTGAAGTTCGCGTTCGTCACTTCGCTGTTAGGTCTGATCGCCGGCTCCGGCATCGCCTTCTTCTACTTCATGGCCGCCGCCCGCTACAATCTGGACGAGGTGGCCAAACTGCCGACGGGCACCACGTTTTACGACCGCAAGGGAGTCGAGATCGCCGCACCCGGCGCATCGGGAAGGAAACTCGTCACCCGTCAGGAAATCCCGGACTTCCTCGTCAAGGCGCTCCAAGCCCGCGAGGACGCCCGTTTCTATCAGCACGGCGGCGTGGACCTCCGCGGCTTCACCCGCGCCACCTTCCGCAACCTCAAGGACCGCAACTTCACCCAGGGCGCATCCACCCTCACGATGCAGCTCGCCAAAAACACCTACGACAACACCGACAAGTCGATCCACCGGAAGCTGTTAGAGATGGCGCTCGCCCTGCGCATCGAGTCGCGTTACTCGAAAGACGAGATCCTCACCCATTACCTCAACCGCATCTACTTCGGCGCCGGAGCCTACGGCATCGAGCAGGCGGCACGCACCTACTTCGGAAAAACCACCCGCGATCTGACGGACGGCGAGTGCGCCATCATCGTCGGCATCATCCGTGGCCCCCACGCCTTCTCCCCCCTGCGCGACCCGGAAAAAGCCCTGCAACAGCGCGGCCAGACCCTCAACCGCATGGTGACCATGGGCTTCATCGACCAAACCCGCCGCGAAACCATCGCCGCCGAGCCCCTCAACCTCGCCGAGGACGACCAGCGCGAAACCCAGACCTCCTACGCCCTCCAAGCCATCCGCCGCGAGCTCGACAACATCCTCGACGACACCGACCTCCAGACCAGCGGACTCAAGATATACACCACTCTGGACGCCGCATGGCAGGCCCGTCTCGAGACCGAGCTCAACCACGCCGTCGAGGATCTCGAAAAAGAAAAAACCTGGAAGCACCCCAAGATCACCGATCACGTCATCGGCCAAAAGCCCGCCTACGTCCTCTTCTCCGCCATCACCACAGAAACGAAAACCGGAGCCATCCTCGCCCTCATCGGTGGGCGGAACTTCAGCCACTCCCGCCTCGATTGCACCCTCGCCCGGCGCGACCTCGGCTCCGCCTTCGAGCCCTTCGTCGCCGCCGCCGCCGCCGAGCGCGGCAAGCTCGTCCTCCCCGGCAAACCCGTCCAGACCGGTCGCCAGATCGGCCCCGCCGAGGTCCAGCGCATCGCCAAACGCTGCGGCATCTCCGGCCCCTTCCTCGATACCGAAGACCTCTTCCGCGGCTCCGTTTCCGCCACCCCTCTCGAAATGGCCACCGGCCTCGCCACCCTCGGAAACAAAGGCCTGCGCCCCAAGCCCTACCTCATCCGCGAGATCCAGGACGCCTCCGGAGCCGTCATCTACAAAGCCAAGCCCGATCTCACCCAAGCCCTCACCCCCTCCGCCGCGCTCGACGCCACCACCGTGCTCGACCGCCGCAACGGCACCCGCGTCTTCACCGGCGCCACCGGCTCCGAGCGCGACGCCTGGACCCTGCGCCTCGGCCCCAGCGGCGCCACCGCCATCTGGATCGGCTTCGACAAACCCACCGCCATCGCCTCCGAAGCCCGCCTCAAGTCTTTGTTAGACGAGTTCGTCCAAAGGCTGGGCAACGAGTGATTCCGATTTCACCGGATCCGCTTTTCCCGGGCGCACGAGATCCAGCGCCTGTTCCAACATGGGCAAGCCTAGACCGACTTGTTTGGCGCGGATCAGCGCATGCCAAAGCCATTCGAACTTCTTCCACCCGCCGGCGTAAGCCAGATGGCGCAGGGCTCCGGCGGCCTCCTTGGTCATCGCGCCGCGCAGGATGTTCGACCACTGATAGAACTGCTGATAGGCACGCCAATATCCGGATTCGAGCCGCGCGGGACTCATCCTCGCCGGGCGGAAGACGGTATGGCGGGTGTCGTAGAGGTTCCAGTCCCGGTGAAGCAGCCGTCCCTCCGCCTCCATGCGCTGATAGAGTTCGGTTCCTGGATACGGAGTCATGATGTGGAAAGTCGCCGTTTCGATCCCTTGTGAAACCGCCCAGTCGGTGGTGCGGCGGAACACGTCCGGGCCGTCGTGGTCCATGCCGAAGACAAAGGATCCGTTCACCATCACACCATTCTCCCGAACGCGGCGGACCACGGCGTTGTAGTCCCGTCTGAGGTTCTGAACCTTGCCATGGTCCCGCAGGTTTTCCGGATCAAGGTTTTCGAAGCCCACGAAAATCGAGCGCAGTCCCACTGAGGCGGCTTTTTCCAACAGGCCGGGCTTGAGCAGGGAATTGACCGTGGCGGCTCCTTGGAAAACGCGGCCCATGCCTTTCATGCCATCCAGCAGCATCGCGGCGAACCGAGGGTCTCCGAACAAATGGTCATCGAGGAAATACACGTGGCGACCCGGCATGCGGTCGATCTCCGCCAGCGCCTCATCCACCTTTTGTACGTAGAAACCGGTGCCTTTGCCGAAGAACGCGTCCTTGTAACAGAAATCGCAGTGATGCGGGCAGCCCCGCGAGACGACGATCGAATTCGGCACCAGATAGAGCGAACGCTTGATCAGGTCCCGCCGCATCGCAGGCAGGCGGTCGAGCGAACGGTGGAGCGGAGCCGCATAACGCGCCGCCGGCCGGCCCTCCTTGAAATCCGCGAGAAAGGCCGGAAACGTGTCTTCTCCCGGGCCGAGGAAAATCGTATCCGCATGCGCCGCCGCCTCATCCGGCAGCGAGGTCACATGCAAACCGCCGAGGCACACGTGGGCGCCCTTTCTCCGGTAATGATCCGCGTAGCGGTAGGCGCGTGAGGCGTTGGTGATGTAAACCTGGATCACCACCAGATCCGGTTCGTCGGTTAGATCCAGGACTTCCACATGCTCGTCCTGGAGGGAGATCTCCGCGTCGTCGCCCAGATACGCCGCCAGCGTCGCAAGTCCCAGCGGAGGAAACAGCGAATACTTGATCGGCCGGAACAAGGGGCTCCGCGCTTCGGTCAGGGCCGGAAGAATCATTTTCACCTTCATCGGCGGTCACGCTCGCCCGAATTTTTGAAGGCATGATGAACGCAAGATGAAGAACAGGCGGCAAATCCGCCCTTTGTCGCGACAATTCATTTGACGATCGTCAGGAGAAATGTCGCCAGGCGGGGTTGTTTCGGGGTGCTGGGAGGGTGCGAAGTTTCTCTTTTCTCGGAAGGGGAGCCCGCCTAGGTTGGCTGGCGTGTTTCAGATCGTTTTCAACGAAATCAGCGCGGCGGAACTCTCCAGCCTGGGAACGCTCGAGCAGCTTGAGCTGATCGATGAGTTCAAGGTGGGAGAGGAGGATTTGAAGAATCTCACGGGCGAGCGCTTCGGCAAGATCGAGCGGGACGGGCGGGTGCTTTACCGGTTCCGGGCGAAGGAATACCGGTTTTACTTCGAGGTGAAGGATGGTGCGGTGATCGTGCACCGGGTGCTGCATAAGGGGACGTTTTCGGATTTCCTGTTCCGCTCGAAGATGCCGGTGGCGGAGGACGAGGCGCTGGCGAACTCGAAGCACTTCTGGAAACTCATCGACGAGGGCCGTAACGCGCGGCGGATGTGAGCGTCTTCAAGGCGGCGGGGAATCGGGCTTTGCGCCGGTATCGATTTGGTGGATGAGGCGGCTCTGCTCTTCGAGAGAAATGGGCCGCTGGGTGACGCGGCGCGGCGGCAAGGCGGCGCCCGCCGGGCCGGATGGAGGCAGCGCGCCACTCTCGAGCCGCGCGATTTTCGCCATTTGAGTCAGCATCTGCGGACGCCGGGCGGCGGGGAGATCCGACCAGCGGAACTCGAAGTGCCGCCGGCTGATGCGGGTGACGAGGAACCAGACAAGCGTCCATGAGACCAGCGTGAAGACGGCCCATGCCGCCGGGGCCAGGATTTCACCGAAGCCAACCCATGGGATGAGTTTGAGAACGATGCCGCGGAACTGGTAGGTGACCCACCAGGCGATCACGAGGCCCAGCATGCCGGCGGGTGCTCCCTGCGGATGGCACTCGCGAATGAAGGCGCGCATGTGGATGCAGGGCATGACCCAGTTCACGAAGGGAACGAAATAGCAGCCCACGCTCCAGCCGGGCCCGATGTTTGATTGGGGATTGATGCGGCGGTTGTTCACCGCGACTCCATGGATCCACCTGAGAAACAGGATGATGGCGAGGGATAGGGAAACCACCTGCATCACCATGATGCGTCCGAGCATGACGGTGGAGTTGGCCGGGATGAACAGGGGGACGGAACTGATCACACTCTGCAGGGAGATGGCGGAGATCGCGAGCCAGCCGCGCAAGCGCAGGTCCTTGAGCACGGGGGGGCCTTTCGGCGCGGTGGGATCTTCGGTTTCCGAAGGTGGCAGGTACGGATTGATATCAGTTTCCCGGGCAGATGGATCCATGGCGAATCCTTGGATGCTGCCGCAAGGGCCGCGGGGTGGGAAGGCGAAAACCGGAGCGGGGCCCGGGGAGCGTGATGGCGGCGCTTGAAACCATCATGTAAACACTCCGCAAAGGGTGCCGGAATGCGGTAGTTTTTTCTTCCGGTCCGCAGGGTATTCCCTCACGCTCCGGGAATGACGAAATGGCTGCTTTACTTGGTGTTCGCCGTCCTGGTGGGAGGTGCGTGGATGATGTTTTCGAATGCCGGGACCGAGTTGAAGGCGAAGCAGGCGGAGATCACTTCGGTGGAGGAAGCGGGAGATCCGGATGAGAAACTCGGCAAGCTGAACGAGCAGCTCAAGGGCCTGGAGGGATCACGCACGTTCAATGGCGTGTTGCTGGCATTCATCAGCGCGGGCTTGATCGGGGTGTTTTTCGTTTTCCAGATCCTGCCATCGCTCGCGCAACGGGTGACGCACGCGGTGTATGACAGCGCGGAGATGATGGAGCACGATGTGATGCACGACGCGCGCTCGCTGCTGGCGCAGGGCGATTACGAAGGGGCGATCGCCGCGTTCAAGAAGGCGGCGGAGGCGGATCCGATGAACCGGCT
>DAISZP010000234.1:0-1465 GCA_036824745.1 Luteolibacter sp. | reverse complement strand
CGTGGGTGGAAATCTCGAAGATCTACAAGGACCATCTCAACGATCCGGACGAGGCGGTGCAGACGATCCGCCACGCGCTGGAGCGGCAGGCATGGGAGCCGAACGACGCGGCCTATTTCCTTTTCCGCCTGGCGGAGCTCTACGATTCGCTGCAAGGCGACCGCGCGTCCGCGGTGGCGATCATGCAGCAGGTGGTGCAGCAGTTCCCGAACACGCGCCACTCGGCGAACGCGAACCACAAGCTGCACGAGTGGGAAGCGGAGGGAGAAGGCGGGCTGCCGAAGAGCAGCAACATGCAGGTATCCGTATCGTCCGATCTGGAGGCGGAGGAGCGCGAGTTCCTGGAGCGCATGCGTGCCAAGGAACAAGGCGGGGGCGGCGGCCAAGACGCTTGAGATTCTCCCGCCCCGGTCCATCACGCGTGATTCTTCGACGACATGCGCGGGTGGTGGCAGGCGTTTGTGGTGAGGCACCCGCTGTTTGTGGCGGCGATGCTCGCGGCGGCCTGCGTGGTGCTGGCGGATGAGCGGGTGTGGATGGGGCTGGCGGCGGCAATGGCCGCGGGATGGATCGGATGGTATCTGGCCGGGTGGAAACGCGGAATGGTCTGGGCGCTGCTGGGCGGGGTGGCGGTGACGGTTTTCTCCGTGCGGGAAACGAACGACGCGGCCGCCGGGCGGGAGTTGCTCGGATGCCCGGGGCAGGAGGTGACGGCGGGCCTGCTGCGGGATGCGAAGGGCGATGAGGGATTCTGGATGGCTCCAGTCCGCGTCCGCGAGGGGCGGTGGCGGGGCGTGGATTTGTGGTGGCTTGGCCGGGGAAGTCCGCCGGTGGCGGGGGCGGTGGTCACGGCATGGGGGGAGTTTCACCCGATCGAGGGGGCGCGCAACGAGGGTGAATTCGACCGCGCGGATTGGCTGCGGCGGCAGGGGATCGTGGCGGAATTTCACAGCGGATGGCGCGAGCCGGTGGTGAAGACGGGACCACTCGCCGCGTGGGGCGCGCGGGTGAGGAAAGGTTTCCGCGACGCGGTGACCGATGGCTTGGATGCGGCATCCCTCGAGGCGCGGGTGATCCGCGCGGTGGTGATCGGTGAGACGCCGCCGGAGTCCGAGGAGCTGATCGCGGCATTCCGCAACAGCGGGACGCTGCATGTGTTTTCCGTGAGCGGCCTGCATGTGGCGATGGTGGGGGGCATCGGCTGGTTTTTGTTAGGACGGCTGGGGGTGCCGCGGCGCTGGGCGGTGCCGCTGTTGCTGCCGTTGATTTTCGGATACTCGTGGATCACGGGAAACAGCGCGCCGGCGGTGCGCTCGGCATGGATGGCGGCGGTGTTTCTGGGCGCCTTCGCATTCCGGAGGAAGCCGGACCTGCTGAACTCGCTGGGAGCGGTGTTGTTAGGCGCGTGTTTGTGGGACGGGCGGTTGCTTTTCCAGCCCGGCGTGCAGCTTTCCTACGGCGTGGT
>DAISZP010000233.1:0-8891 GCA_036824745.1 Luteolibacter sp. | reverse complement strand
CGAGGTTGTGCTCCATGCCGATTTCGGCGGCGTTTTGGCCCTGTTTCGGGGTCCCGCCGAGGTATTCGGTGAGGCCGGCGGCGGCCATCGAGCAGGCGACGCCGACCTCGCCCTGGCAGCCGGCCTCGGCCCCGGAGATCGAGGCGTTGCGCTTGTAGAGCATGCCGATGGCGGCGGCGGTGAGCAGAAAACGATGGACGCCATCCGGGAAGGGCGAATGGCGGAAACGCACGGCATAGTGGAGCACCGCGGGAATGATGCCGGCCGCACCATTGGTGGGAGCGGTGACGACGCGGCCTCCGGCGGCGTTTTCCTCATTCACGGCGAGGGCGTAGAGGTTCACCCAGTCGAGGATGGTGAGCGGATCGTTGAGAGAGGCTTCGTGGGCCTCGCAAAGACGGTCGTAAACCGCCTTGGCGCGGCGTTTCACGTGGAGCCCGCCGGGGAGCGTGCCCTCGCTGCGGCAGCCGCGTTTCACGCAGGCCTGCATGGCGGTCCAGATCGCGTCGAGCCGGGCGCGGGTTTCGTTTTCCGGGCGGAAGGCGGCTTCGTTCGCGAGCATCACTCCGCTAACTGATAGATCGTGCGTTTCGCAGAGCCGCATCAGCTCCACCGCATTGGCAAAAGGCATGGGCTGCGACACGTCGGCGGCAGGCGCTTGTTTCATCTCCGCTTCCGTGGCGATGAAGCCGCCGCCGAGCGAGTAGTAGATTTCCTCGGAAATGACGGCGTCCTCAGCATCGAGTGCCATGAAATGCATGCCGTTCGGGTGGAGGGGCAGCGGCTTGAGGCGCTTGAAATCCAGGTCGTGTTTCTCGTCGAATGCCAGCGTGGCTCCCCACGGGGTGGTGATTTGTTTTGTCCGCCGGATTTCCTCGATGCGGGCGGGCATGGCATCGACGTCCACGGTTTCCGGTTCCTCGCCGAGAAATCCCATCAGGACCGCGCCATCGGTGCCGTGGCCTTTGCCGGTGGCGGCAAGCGAGCCATAGAGGTCACAGCGCAGCCGGGCAACCCGCGGCCGATCCTTGATTCCAGCGACAAAACGGCAGGCGGCGCGCATCGGGCCGACGGTGTGCGAGGACGAAGGGCCGACGCCGATCGTGAACAAATCCAAAGCGGAGAGAGACATAGGGAACGGGCGCATCCAATCCGGGAATGGCGCGCAATGCAAGGCGGACGCGGCTTGGGATTGCGCCCGGGCCGCGGATGGGGCAAGAAGCCGCGCAACATGACGGGACGCGAAATCAAGGAAACGCTGGAACGCGCGGGAGTGCTGCCGAGCAAACAGCTCGGGCAGAACTTCCTCATCGACCCGAACATGGCGAAGTGGATCGTTTCCCAACTGGAGGTCACCCAGGACGACGCGGTAGTGGAAGTGGGGCCGGGGACGGGATCGCTGAGCGAGCATCTGGTCGGAAACGTGCGCAAGCTGATCCTCATCGAGTTCGACGCGAGGCTGGCCGCGGCGCTGGAAGAGCGGTTCCGCGATGATCCCACGGTGGAGGTGCACCACGCGGACGGCGCGAAGTTTGATCGCAAGAAACTGTTTCCTAACAGGCCGTTGAAATTCCTGGGAAACCTCCCCTACTCCTGTGGCGGGGCCATTTTGAAGAACCTGCTGAGCCGTCCGCATCCGTTCGAGCGGGCGGTGGTGATGTTGCAGAAGGAGGTGATCGACCGTCTGGCGGCGCAACCCGGCACGAAGGACTATGGCGTGCTCTCCTTGCGGACGCAGGTGGATTGGAACGTGGATCCCCGACGCACGGTGCCACCCGAGGCGTTTCATCCAAGGCCGAAGATCGATTCGAGCGTGGCGGTTCTAACACCGCGTCGTTCGGGGCTGCCGGCGTTTGATCACCGCTTGTTCGATGAACTCATCCGCCGCGGATTCGCGCAGAGGCGCAAGCAGTTGAAAAAACAACTGCCCGAAGGCGTGGCATGGGAGGAAATCGCGGGAAAACTCGGCGTGCCGGTAACCACCCGGGGTGAGGAACTCGATCTCGCGCAGTGGGTGGAACTGACGCGTGAATGCGATTCACATCCGCTCAAGGACCTGCCGCAGAAATCCGGCGAGATCTTCGACGTGGTGGATGAAGACGATCACGTCATCGCACAGAAGACTCGCGGCGAGGTGCATGCCAACAAGCTGCTGCACCGCGCGGTGCACGTGTTCGTTTTCAACAAGCGCGGCGACTTGCTGCTGCAGCAACGCTCGATGTTCAAGGACGCGCATCCCGGAGTGTGGGATTCGAGTGTTTCCGGGCACCTTGATTCCGGCGAGGATTACCTTCCGGCGGCCGTTAGAGAGCTGGATGAGGAGATGGGCATCCGTGTTACCGAGGAACCCGAAGAAATCGCGCGCATCGCCGCGTGCGAGGGCACCGGCTGGGAGCACGTGCGGCTCTATCAGACGAAACACCACGGCTCAGTGAAATTCCCCGCGGCTGAAGTGGAGACGGCGGAATGGTTTCCCCTGCCGGTCCTTGAGGCGTGGATCGCCGCGTGCCCGGACGATTTCGCATCCGGTTTCATCGAATGCTGGAACGCTTTTCTCAAAACCCGCCCATCCACCACGCCATGAAATGGATCCTCCCGGCGCTCGCCGTTTTTCTAACATCCTGCCAGAAGCCGGCGGCGACGCTGCAATACAAGATCACCGCCACCAAGCCGCACGACAAGGAGTGCTACACGCAGGGGCTTGAGTTTTTCAACGGACGCTTGTTCGAAAGCGGTGGAAATTACGGCAGTTCGACCGTGCGCGAGGTGAATCCCGAAACCGGAGAAGTCCTCCGCAAGCGGCCGATGGCCAAGAATTCGTTCGCCGAAGGCATCACGATCTTCAACAACGAGCTGTGGGTGCTCACGTGGAAGGAGCACACGGTAAACGTGCTGGAGCCGGACACCTTCAAGTTCCTCCGCTCCCATGACCTCAAGGGCGAGGGCTGGGGTCTGACGCACGACGACAAACATCTGATCCTGAGCAACGGCGGCAGCACGATCCAGTTCATGAATCCCAAGGATTTCAGCGTGGTCAGAACCATCACAGTGAAGGATGGCAGCCGCGAGATCAGCCAGCTCAACGAGCTCGAATTCGTGAAGGGGGAAATCTTCGCGAACGTTTACACCACGGAGAAAATCGTGCGATTCTCCGCGGAAACGGGCAAGGTCACCGGATGGCTGGATTGTTCCGGACTGCGCAAGCGCCTTTCCACTCCTAACAGGGCTGAGGTATTCAACGGCATCGCCTACGACGCGAAGAAAAACCGCTTCCTGATCACGGGAAAATACTGGCCGGAGTGTTTCGAGGTGGAGATCTCGGAGTAGGAAATCCGGCTCAGCGTTTCACGAGAGAGGCCGCGTAGAACCCATCAAAGCCTGTGGCCGCGGGCGATACGGGCATTTCCTCCAGCAGATCGAAATCCCCCGACTCTAACAACGATTCCACGGCGGCGCGGTTTTCCGAAGGCAGGATCGAACACGTGGCGTAAACGAGTCGCCCGCCGGGCTTGAGCATGGCGGTGTAGCTGGCTAACAGTTCCTTCTGGATGGCGCGGACGCGGTCGAATTGGGCGGGTTTGAGACGCCACTTGAGATCGGGCTGGCGTTTCAAGGTGCCGAGGCCGGAGCAGGGGGCGTCGATGAGGAGACGGTCCGCTGCGTTCGCGAAGTCGGTGGTGGTGGTTTCCGTGATGACACGCGGCTGGATGCACCTGGCCCCGGCGCGTTTGGCACGGCGTTCGAGTTCGGCGATCTTCCGCGAATCGACGTCCATCGCATACACGCGGCCCTGGTTTTCCATCAGGGCGGCGAGATGCAGGGATTTCCCGCCGGCACCGGAACAGGCGTCGATGACACGATCCCCGGGCTGGGGCGCGAGCAGCCGCGAGATCATCTGCGAGCCGGCGTCCTGGATCTCGACGCGTCCATCGGTGCGCAGCGGCTTGGGCAACGCCTTGCCGGGAGCAAGCACGAGCGCATCGGAGAGACCGGGCACTTCACTGGCGGAAACGTTGTTCTCCGCCAGCCATTCGATGGCTTTTTCCCGCGTGGTCTTGAGGGTGTTGACACGGAGATAAACCGGCGCGCGCTGGTTGAGCGCGGCGATTTCCGCGTCCCATGCGGCGCCGAGTTCGGAAACACCGAGTTCGTCCAGCCAATCGGGGATGGACTCGCGAATGGCCCGCGGCTGAGATTCTAACAAACTTTCCCGGGCACTCATTTCCTCCGCTGAAAGCCCGAGGTGTTTCCACCAATCCGGAATCTCGTATCCCATTCGGGTCCATTGCGCGGCGCAGAGGGAATTCGCATCGTCGCTGTCGGCGAGGAATGCGAGGGCGCGCCGCCAGCGGACGACTTCGAAGACGGTCTCCGCGATGAACGAGCGATCGCGTTTTCCCCACTTCGGGTTCTCCTCGAAGGCGGCGGCCAGCGCGTGATCAAGGACCTTGTGCTCCTTGAACACCGATTTCACGATGCCGGCGGCGGCCTCGGCGAGGATGCGATGCATTTTCATGGGCGCGGACCGTTGCGGATTCCGGGGGCGATGGCAATCGGAACAGGAAAACGCCAACAGTCACCTGGGTTTGAGATCCCGCAGTGAGGTTTCCGTTTCGGTGGGAAAGTCCGCGGGCACAGGCTCGTCCACCTGCCGCTTCGCGAGCCATTGCACGGTGCGGAGGATCAGGGTTTGGAATCCCGCGCAACGGAAGTCCACCGGATTTTCCTCGTCCTTCCACACATGGCCGAAGGTGGAGGTGTAGATGCGGCCCTTGCCATAAGCGACCGTCCATTCAATCGGCCAGCGTTCCTTCGCGGCCGGGTCTTCCGCCCATGAGAGCACCTCGATGTTTTCCGCAGGACCGCGGGCCCAAGTGTACACTTCGATCTTCGGCGTCATCCACACACGCGGCATGCCTTGATGGATGGGATGATTGCCGAGGCGGTGGATCCGGCGGTCCGTGCGTTCGCCATGGCCCGTGGAATTACCCTCACCCGCGGGAATGATTTCAAGTGACTCATCCGCCCTCACGCGGATCGCCTTACCGAAGGACTTGTCGCGCCAACCGAGGCCGATCATGTGGTTGTAGGCGTCCCATTTCGGAAACGCGTTGTTTCCCGAATGGAGGACGAACACGCCGCCACCGCCGGAAACGAAGGCCTCGAATGATTTTCTCGCGGTTTCATTCCAAAGCGGACCGCTGCGGTTGATGTCGTTGCAGGTCTGGATGACCACATCGCATTGGGTGAAGTCCGGATTCCATGATGGATAGCTCGGCTCCGCGGTGTCCGCCGGAGCGGTGGAAACCGAGGTGACAAAATCGCTCCTTCGCTCCAGAACCTCGCGGACCAGCATCGTCGTCCGCCGCCAGTCGTGGTTTCCAAATCCATCAATGATCAGCACGCGGACCGGAGGCTCCGCGGCCAATCCAATCGATGATCCGAATGCGGCCAAAGCCACCCAATATCCTGATTTCATGACGGAATCATTCGACGGTGGGAAACCCGATGACCAGAACAATGCGCCATTGCCGCCCGGTTCGCGCAATCGCTTGCGGGGCAACTTCTCCCGTCCTATGACTTCCGCCGCATGGAGTTCCAACTGGTGAGCGATTACGAGCCGCAGGGCGATCAGGCGCAGGCGATTGCCAAGCTGGCGAAGTCGCTGGATGCGGGAAACCGGCACCAGACGCTGCTCGGCGTGACCGGATCGGGCAAAACCTTCACCATGGCGAACCTGATCCGGCATCACGGCAAGCCGACGCTGATCATGAGCCACAACAAGACGCTGGCTGCGCAGCTTTACTCGGAGTTCAAGAACTTCTTTCCGCACAACGCGGTGGAGTATTTCGTCTCCTACTTCGATTACTATCAGCCGGAGGCCTACATCCCGCGCAGCGACACCTACATTGAGAAGGATTCCTCGATCAACGACGAGATCGAACGTCTGCGGCTGAGCACGATGGGCTCTCTTCTAACACGCCAGGACACGATCGTGGTGGCTTCCGTTTCCTGCATCTACGGCTTGGGCTCGCCGGACGACTATCAGAACATGATGGTGCCGGTGTGGACGGGCCAGAAGCTCACGCGCGAGGAGTTTCTCAACTCGCTGGTCGGCATGCTTTTCGAGCGAAACGACATCGCCTTCGGCCGCGGCAAATTCCGCGTGCGCGGCGACGTGGTGGAAGTTCATCCCGCCTATCTGGATGAAACGGCGATCCGCGTGGAGTTCTTCGACGACGAAGTGGAGCGCGTTTCGAGCATCCACACCCTGACAGGAACCGTGGTCGAGCGGCTGGAGAGCCACACGTTTTTCCCGGCCAAGCAATTCGTCACGCCGGGCGACAAGATGAAGCGCGCGATGGTCTCGATCCGCGCGGAACTCGACGAGCGGGTGGCATTTCTGGAAAAGGACGGCAAGCTGGTGGAGGCCCAGCGCCTGCGGATGCGGACGGAGTATGATCTGGAAATGATGGCGGAAATGGGTTTCTGCCAGGGCATCGAGAACTACTCGCGCCACATCACCGGCCGGGAACCGGGCGCGCGGCCCTACACGCTGCTGGATTTCCTCCCGCGGGACTTCCTGCTGATGGTGGACGAAAGCCACGCGACCATTCCGCAGATCGGCGGCATGTTCGAGGGCGACAAGAGCCGCAAGACGGTGCTCGTGGAGCATGGATTCCGACTGCCGAGCGCGCTGGACAACCGGCCCTTGCGCTTCGAAGAGTTCATGCAGATGACCCATCAGCGGCTTTATGTTTCCGCCACGCCGGGGTCGTTCGAGATCGCCAACTCACGCCCGGAAAACCACGGCTACATCGAGGTGAAAACCCGCGATGCGGCAGGGCGGACGCTTCCCGCGAGCCAGAGGAAGCTGCGCGTGAAGACCAGTGGAAACGAAGAACCCGTGGATGCCTTCGATCCAAGGAAACGCGGCACTCCACTGGTGGTGGAGCAGATCATCCGCCCGACGGGCTTGTTAGACCCGGTGATCACCCTGCGGCCGTTGAAGGGACAAATCGACGAGACGATCGAACTGTGCCGCCAGCGGGTGGAGCGCCACGAGCGCGTGCTGGTCACCACTCTGACCAAAAAGACCGCCGAGGATCTCAGCGAGTATCTCAAGGGCGTCGGTTTGAAGGTGCGCTACATCCATGCGGACATCGATGCCGTGGAGCGCGTGGAAATCCTCCGCCAACTCCGCGCCGCCACCGTCGATGTGCTGGTGGGCATCAACCTGCTGCGGGAAGGGCTGGATCTGCCGGAGGTCTCGCTGGTTTGCATCCTCGATGCGGACAAGGAGGGTTTCCTGCGGAACGAAACTTCGCTCATCCAGACAGCGGGCCGAGCGGCACGTCACATCAGCGGGGAATGCGTGTTATTCTGTGATGTGGTGACGGATTCCATCCAGACGCTTCTCAATGTCAGCGATTACCGCCGGACACGGCAAAAGTCTCACAACGAGGAACATGGAATCACTCCGCAAAGCGTGAAACGCGCGTTGCAACAAAGCCTCCAGACGCACGAAAAGGAACTCGAACAGGCCGAAACGCTGAACCAATCCCTGGTAGCCGACAATGTGGAAACGTACGACAAACTCCGGGTCATCGCCGAACTCGAAGGTGAAATGCGGGAGGCGTCCTCGCGATTGGAATTCGAACGCGCGGCCCATCTCCGGGATCAAATCGCGGCACTGAAAAATCCGGTCGCGCTGCCAGAGCGGAAACCGGTCACTTATCCAGCCGCTCCCCGTGGTAGAAAGGGCAAGTCGTCGCGACGCAAGGGCTGAAATCGTGCAAGTAGCTTGACCTTCAAGGCAATTTAACGTTCATCTGTGCACGTGTTCACCCTGAAACCGGATCGACCGTATTTCGAAGCATGGAGACGCCGCACGGGCAGGCAGTTTGCCATCAGCGGCAGGCTCACGCAAACCGCCATGTTGCTCGCCTCCAACGAGGGAGGAAGTGTGGACGATTGGTGTTTCAGATTGCGAACCCTGATGGAGGGTGTGGAAACGCCGACTCTCGATTTGTTGACCAAGATCGACCTGCTATTGGCTGGATCCAAAAAATCCAGCACATCGAATAGCGCTCAGGAGATGTTATTTTAGGTTAAACGATCGGATTTCTCCAGCTTTCTAAAAAATACCATTTTCGGCACTGTGGGCGCTTTTGCTTGTGCGTGTAGGGGATTCCCTGATACCACAAGTTCCTCAAATGGCTGGCGATTTGCCAACGATTTCAGAACAAACAAAAGCCCCAGAGCTCAGAAACAGGCATGCATCGACTACACTCCAAAGGCGCTATCACCCGGATGCGGTTTGCCGCACTGCTGCTTTGCGCAAAGTGTGTGATGTTTCCGGTTGCGGCGGTGGTGTTGGTCTATGCCTTGCTGTTCCAGGAGCAACCAATTCTCATGGTCGCGGTCGGCTTGTTTTTGCTAGGAGGCTTGGTGGTTATCGTCCAGTGGATCGTCTCCCAACACACCCAATGTCCGCTTTGCATGACTCCAGTCCTTGCAAAAAAGGGATGCACGAAACACCGCTCCGCGAAGTCGTTTCTTGGCAGTCACCGGCTCAGGGTTGCCTTGGCGATCCTGCTCAAAGGCTCGTTCCGATGCCCATATTGCAATGAGCCGACCCTGTTGGAGGTCCGGGACCGCAGTCAAAACCGCTCCTATTCAAGGGGTTGACAGGGCGGTCTGATCCGTCGAGCCTCCGCGCATGCGTTCCAAGAACCTCCTGCGAGTCATCGCCCCCTGCGCGGCGGGCGGATTGGCTCTGGCCCTTCCGCTCCACGCCGAGCCTGAAGCACCCGCAGCACCTCCAGCTTCCACCACCATGCCCGAGACCCCATCTGACGTAAAAGCTCCGCCCGCCGATGCCGAAAAAA
>DAISZP010000232.1:0-8938 GCA_036824745.1 Luteolibacter sp. | reverse complement strand
CGTCACCAACGACGGCACGCTCGCCCTCAACCGCAGCGACAGCATCACTTGGGGAAACCTCATCTCCGGCAGTGGATCAGTTTCCATCAGCGGCGGCGGTACCCTCACCCTGACAGCCGGAAACACCTACACCGGCAGCACCACGCTCACCGGATCCTCGCTCGTACTATCAGGTGGAAACAACCGGCTCGCCACCACCAGTGGACTCGCGTTCTCAGGCACCAGTTCACTCAATCTCGGCGCGAACAACCAGACCGTCGCCTCACGCGCCCTGCCCACCGCGAACGCGGACTCCAACACCACGATCACAGGCGGCGGCACCCTCACCATCAACGGCGCTTCACCGTTCAATTTCGGTGTCAGCGGCGCGCTCGGCTCATCGGTCCGCACGGCTTCCATGGACATGACCGGACTCGGCGGATTCGTCTTCAACTCGGCCACCCAGGTGTTCCGGGTCGGCGCTCTCTCCGGCGTCACCACCAGCGGCTCCGGCGCGCCTAACGGAAATTTCCTCGCATCCAACAACTCCTCCATCACCACCTCGTCGTTTCTGTTAGCCGATCAATCCGGCTCCGGCACCGGCGGCACCCACACCTTCCGCCTCGGCGAAACCACCGCTCTCAACGCGGACTCCATCAACATCGGTGCCAGCGGCCGGTCCAATGCCACGCTAAACTTCAACACCGGCCTCACCGCCCCGGAAATCACCATCCGCGGCACCGATGGCAGCTCCGCGGTGACCACGTGGGAAGTCGGCCGCGTCGCAAACTTCACCACCGGCACCTGGACGGCCAACGTGGACCTGTCCGCGGGCGAGATCGACGCGCTCGTCACCAACCTGCGCATCGGAATCACCAACCCGACCGGACAAACCGGCCGCGCAGGCACCCAGAACAGCACCTTCACCATGGGCAAGGGCAGCCTCGGCGTGAGCAATCTCGTCATCGGCGAGCACTCCGGCACCGGCAGCGCCGGAGGCACCTACTCGGCAAACGGCACCTTCACCCTCAACCACGCCGACGGACTCGTCACCGCCCAATCCATCCGGCTCGCGGAAAACACCGGCAGCGTCACCGGTGGAACCCGCTCCGTTTCCGGAACCCTCAACCTCCAGGCCGGCACCATCGAGGCCGCTGAAATCCGTCTCGGCGACCAGACGGCAGCAAGCCCGGCAAGCATCACCCGCAACTTCAATTTCTCCGGCGGCACCGTCCGCAACATCGACGGCGGAGACCTCACCATCAGCAACCTCCCGGTCAATCTAACGGGATTCGGCACGCGCGTCTTCGAGGCCACCGCGGGCCAATCCATCACCATCGGCTCGGATTCCGTGATCAGCGGCGCGGGCGGATTCACCAAAGCCGGCGCGGGCACGTTGGTCATCGAGTCGAGCAGCACCTACACCGGAGACACCCTCGTTTCCGCCGGCACCCTGCTCGTCAGCGGGGCCTTGGGAAACACCGCCGTCACCGTCGGCTCCGCGGGCACCATCGGCGGCGATGGCAGCATCGCCGGCTCGCTCCACCTCGAGGCCGGAGCCGGTTTCGCGTTCGATCCGCTCACCACTCTCACCATCAGCGGCGCGTCAGTCAGCTTCGGCGGCTTCGGCATCACGGATCTGGTCGGCTTCAGCCCGTCCGTGGCGAACGGCACCTACACATTGATCAACGGCACCGCGACTTTCAACTTCGCCAACGTTTCAAACTTCGGTGAGGAGAACGCCTACGACCTCGGCGGCGGACGCATCGCGTATTTTGAATCAGGCAGCCTCAACCTCGTCGTCGTCCCCGAGCCTGCGGCCTGCCTGCTCGGCGGCATCGGAGCCCTGTTGCTCCTTCGCCGCCGCAGATTCTGAAAACTTCCTGGGAAACAACGGAGAATAGGAGAAACAACATCCACCGCGGGTCCTCCGGGATCCGCGGTGGATCATGCATCATCGATTCCCGCGATCAAAAGCCTTGCGTCGGCGGGAATTCCCAGCAGTTTCCACACGTTCCTTTTATTTTTGTTCCATTCGGAAACCAACACCGAGCGTTTGATTCAAGACCATGTCCGAGAGACCCGCTTCGCCCCGTCCACGCCGCGCGTGGGCTTCCATTGTTCTGGCCGCATCCGTTTTTCTTCCGCTGGCCTCCCACGCGCAGTCTCCTCCCGCGACTTTTTCGCGCGTGATCAGCACCGCGTCGCAATCACTGACCGTGGATTTCTCACTGCACCCGATCCGCAGCACGAACTTCGGCGTGCTCGTCCAGCAGGCGGACGGATCGTTCTCAACCCACACACCGGATGTCGCGCGCACCTACCTCGGCACCGTGCAAGGCCGCCCGGGCGCGATCGCCTGCGGATTGTTGCGGGCCAACGGCACCCTGCTCGCGCGGATCAGCTTTGAGGACGGCACCACGTGGACCACCACCGGAGGCACCGCGTCCGAGAGCGGTTCGGGTTTCACTCCGGCATGGCCGACATCGGTCGTCGCATCCGGAGGGGCCGGTTCGGCGGTCTATGCGGCGGAATACGGCTTCGATTCCACCTTCAACCACTTCACCGCCTGCGGGGGTACGGCGGACGCCGTACTGGAGCAATGCGAGTTCTCCACGATGTCCGCGAACATGGTCTATCTTCGTGACGCCGCCATCCTCCATCGCATCGGCAAGGTCATCGTGCGAGCCGATCAAACGCAGGACCCCTACGTTCCGGACGGCGGAGACACCGGCCTCTTGTTGCCGCGCGTCCGCACGATCTGGAACACTTCCACTCCGATGGGATCCACGCACGATCTGGCGGCGGTCCTTCATTCCGCCGCCGGTGGTGGTCTCGCCTACGTCGGCACCGTCGGCACCTCGTCGCGCTATTCCGCGAACGACTCGGAGGCGAACGGCGATTTCTCCGTCGTCTGGCGTCACGAAGCCGGCCACAACTGGGGATCCAGCCACTACGAGGGCGGTGGAAACCCGGAAGGCTCCACCATCATGTCGAACAACTCGCTTTCGAGGTTCTCCAGTTCGGAGTTGGTGAAAATCATCGCGCATCGCAAATCGAAAGTCTCGGTGCTCGACAACCTCGGTGCCTACACCTTCGCGATTCCTCCACGCGCGAATCAGGACACGTTCTCCTACCTGGTTTCCGGAACTAACAAAATCGATCCGCTCGCAAACGATTCGGACTCCAATGGCGAGGCACTCTCCCTTCACTCCTTCGACAGCACCTCCGCATTCGGCGGCACGCTCACGCGCTCGGTCGGCACCGGCCCCGGCGGCCGCGACGAGATCCTCTACTCGCCGCCCGCCGTTCTAACACCCGGAGCCGATTGGTTCAAATACCGCATTCAGGACGCCTCCGGAATGCAGGCAGTCGGTTACGCGATGCTGCGGCCCACCACCGAGATTGTCACCCCAACGGATCACTGGACGCTCGATGACAGCTCGGGAACCACCGCCGTGAACCGCATCCGCTCCTCGCAGAACGGAACCCATCAGAATGGAGCCACTCCCAACCAAACCGGAGCCAACACCGTGACCCGCAAGGGCGTCCGCTTCGATGGCGCGGATGACCAAACCACCATCCCCGCTCCCGGATACAACACGAACACCCTCACCTTCACCGCATGGGTGAAACGCGACGGAAACCAGAACTCCTACGCTCCGCTGGTCTTCACCCGCGCGGGCTCGTCCATCGCAGGTCTGCACTTCGGCACCGCGAACGAACTCCGTTACACCTGGGACGGCGGCGGATCCACATGGAACTCCGGCATCACCGTGCCCGATGGCACGTGGTGCCTCGCCGCGATGTGCGTTTCCTCCACCGGCACCACGCTCCATCTCCGCACGCCCTCCGGATTGCAAAGTGCCACCAACACCGCCACCCAGGCCGCCGAGGCATTCAACGGCACGATGTATCTCGGATACGATTCGAACAGCTCCACCCGCCGCCTCAAGGGCTGGCTGGATGATGTCCGGGTTTACAAATCCACACTCAACAGCGCGCAGATCGAGTCGCTCTATCAGCAAGCGCTCAATCCGCCTTCCGTCCAGCTCACTTCTCCCGCGAACGGAACATCGATTTCCCCACTCAACGTTCAGCTCGCCGCAAGCGTGAGCACCCTCGCCTCCATCACCTCGCGGGTGGACTTCGTGGAAAACGAGATTTCACTCGCTGCGGCTAACGCGCTTCCATGGTCGGCGCAGCTACCGTCACTCGCCACCGGAGCCCACACGCTCACCGCCCGCGCGGGCTACGGCGATTGGGGCTATCAGATCGATTCCGCTCCGGTTTCCTTCACCACGCTGGCCGCTCCCCTGCCGTCCGTCACCGTCACCGCCTCGCTGCCCGCGTCGAAACGCGGACCCAATCCGGGTTACTTCACCTTCAGCCGGAGCCACTCGATCGGAGCCATCACCGTTCCCTTCACACTCTCCGGAACCGCGGTCGCCGGCACCGACTACACGGCGATCCCTAACAGCATCACCATTCCGGATGGATCGCTCTCACAGACCATCACCGTCGATCCCATCGCCGCCGCCCCGGACACCATCAGCGAGACGCTGACGGTTTCCCTAACATCAGGAGCCGCCTACACGCTGGGAAGCCCCTCCTCCGCCACGCTTACGATCGACGACCACATCACCTCCATTGCCGCGGGCACATGGAATACGGGCACCACCTGGAACAGCGGCAGCCCCGCGCCCGTCAGCGGCACGCAGAACTCCGGCGATTCCTACGCGGTGGCCCACACCGTCACCTCCAACGACAGCAATTCTAACAGCCAGGCGCTGGTGGCGAAATCCCTGCGCGTGAAATCCGGCGGCGTGCTCGACCTCGCCCGGCTCCACGCCACCACCAACCAGAACGTTTCCTACAACCTGCCCGCCACCTCGGTGGAGGACGGCGGAACGATCCAGTGCCGCTGTTCCACCGGCTCCTCCACCTACACCGTCTCCGCCGCCATTTCCAATGCGGGAAACACCACCTTCAAATTCAACGGCGGCAGTTACGAGAACGATGCGAACCTCACCGGCACGATCTCAGGCACCGGAACCATCGCCGTGCTCTCGGATACCGCCGCGGGCAGCACCACCAGCGTGCGCCAGTTGTCGATCAACAAATCCGGCAATCCCTATCAGGGAAACTGGACGGTCAACCACACCGGCGGCGGCGACGACTCCGCCGCCCTGCGCGCCGGAGCAGCCAACGCGCTTGGAACCGGCACCGTCACCATCGGAACCAGCTCCCAACTCATCAATGACAACGCAACGGGCCTCAACTCCCTCGCTGGCATTATCCTCACCGGATCGAATTCTTCACTGCTTCTCAACCAGCCATGGACAAACACCTCCGCGGGCCTCGCCCTGATCGGCGGATCCCCGCTGGTGCAGCTCGGAAACGCCGCTTCCTCCATCGGTGATCTATCAGGCCAGTTCGGCGTCATCCAGGGAACCGGAAGCGCGTCGTCGCTCACCGTCAATCAAACCACGGACCGAGTGTTCTCCGCGGATCTCGGGCCAAACCTGAAATTCACCAAATCAGGCCCCGCTTCGCTTTCTCTGGCGGGAACACTCGATCCGACGCTCGCGGTCACACTTTCCAACGGTTCCCTCTCATTTGCCGGCTCGCCCGTCATCTCATCCTTCACCCAATCCGGAGGCATTCTCCGGATCCCACTGCCGTCCACGCCCTCGACCACTCCGCTCACGGTTTCCGGAAACCACGCGAGGACCGGCGGCACGATCGTGGTGGACGTGACGGGTGCCCCCCAAACCGATGTTTCCTACACGCTGCTCCGCTATCAGGGCGCCCTGACAGGAACTCCGTCCGTCATCATCAACGACACCTCGGGCAGCGGCTTGGTCGCCGCGGTTTCCAACGGATCCGGAACCGATTCCTCGATCACCGTGGTGTTTTCCACTCCGCCTCCGCCGCAGTTCACGCTCACCTACTCGGCAGCGGCGGGCGGATCGATCAGCGGTCCCTCGCCACAAACGGTGATTCAGGGAAACAACGGCGAAGCCGTCAGCGCGGTTCCGAACGTGGGCTATTCGTTCGATCAATGGAGCGATGGAAACACCAATGCCACGCGCACGGAAAGCAACGTGAACGCGGACCTCAACGTACAGGCCAACTTCATCCTCAATCAATATCCGGTGACCTACACCGCCGGTGCGAACGGCTCTATCTCCGGATCGCCCTCGCAAACCATTCCGCACGGATCCAGCGCGCAGACCGTCACCGCCGTGCCGGATTCCGGATCGATCTTCATCCGGTGGAGCGATGGACTGGCCACCGCGCAGCGCACGGACGCGAACATCACTGGCCCGCTCTCTCTAACAGCACAATTTCTCGTCGGGAGCGGCCCGGTCTCCATCGCCAACGGCGCTTGGTCCGCGGGAACCACATGGAACCACGGGCTTCCGGCACCGGTTTCAGGAACCCAGGGCAATGGTTTCCAATACCTCGTCCAGGGATTCACCGTCAGTTCCAACGATCCCGCGTCCAACACGCAGGCGATGATCGGCACCTCGCTGTCCGTCGGAAACGGCGGCGTTCTCGATCTGGCCCGCACGCATTCGCTCACGCTGCAAACGGTCACCTACAACCTTCCTCCGCTATCGTTGGCAACCGGCGCGACTTTGATGTTCCGGGCGTCCAACGGTAGCAGCAGCCACCTGATCTCCACCCCGCTGACGGTGAATGGAAATTCGACGCTCCGCATCACCGGCGGAAACTACGCGAACGAAGCCGTTCTATCAGGTGCTCTCACCGGTTCCGGAAATCTGGATCTGGTTTCGGAAACCAACGCCGCCTCCAGCCCCGGCGTTGTCCGGTTGATCACGGTTTCCTCCGCAAACAATCCGTACAGTGGAAACTGGAGCCTCAGCCACACCGCCAGCGGCGACGACTTCGCCGGACTCCGCGCCAACGCCGCCAACGCTCTGGGAACTGGCAGCGTCACCCTCGGCACCCGCTCGCGCCTGATCAACAACGCCGCGGGCGGCATCGATTCGCTGGCCGGCATCATTCTATCAGGCGCTGAGTCGAGACTCATCCTCACCCAACCATGGAACAACCCGGCTTCCTCGTTGTCGCTGCTGGCCGGCACTCCTGTGGTCGAAGCGGGCGCGGGCACTTCATCCGTCGGAAATCTATCAGGAGGAACCGGCGTCATCACCGGCACGGACCCGTCCTCGCGGATGGTTTTCCACCAATCCACGGCAGGCGTCTTCGCGGGTTCGCTCGCCGGCAGCCTGTCGATTGAGAAAAGCGGGGCCGCCGCCCTTGATCTCACAGGATCCAACACCCATACGGGAACCACCCTCGTTTCCGCCGGGACTCTATCAGGCAGCGGATCTTCCGGTTCAGACCTCACCGTCGCCGCGAACGCCATTCTGGATCTGGATCAAAGCCCATTCCTTGCGTCCAGCGCGACCTTTGAGGATGGCTCCAGCCTCGCCGTCACCCTGAATGCCAACACATCCACATCCGGCAAACTGACCGCCACATCACCCGTCACTCTAGTCGGCGACGTTCACCTCGATGTAGCGGTGTCCGGATCAGCACCGATTCCGTCGGGCACGAAGTTTGTCATCATCGACTACACAGGCACCACCCTCACCGGAACCTTCGACGGCCACGCCGAAGGCGCATGGCTCACGCTCGGCGAACATCAGTTCCGTCTGAGCTACAACGATGCGTCGAGAGTCACCCTCACCGCCGCGACTCCTTACGAAAGCTGGGCCGATGCGAATGGCTTGGACGGTTCTAACGGAAAGAATCCCGCGTTTTCCGCCGATCCGGACAACGACGGAATCGCCAACGGCCTCGAATGGGTTCTGGGCGGAGATCCCCTCGCCTCGGATGGAGCCTCGCTCATGCAATCCAACACCACCCCGGCGGGCGAACTCGTCCTGCATTTCAACCGCAGCGAGGACTCGATCGGCCAGGTCACCTTGGTGGTGGAAACCAACAGCGGTCTGACAAACCCGTGGTCGACGTTCGCAACCGTCAACGCGGAAGGTAGCGGACCCGTTTCCATCAATACGGTGCCGGAACCCGACGCCGTAACCGTCACCATCCCCGCATCGCAGGCGGCGGGCGGACGCTTGTTCGCGCGGATCAAGGCAATCGAACCGTGAGTTTCACCGTTCTTCGCCGCCAAAGGATGGCAGGCAGTTGATCAGGAAACCGCTGGCTCGCTGGACATCCCGGCCCAAGGCCTCGCTTTCGGCGAGCAGGGGATCGTTCGTTGCCGCTAGCAGATTTGTGGTGGAGTCCACAGGTGCCGCGGGCCGGGTTTCCACCGTGGAATCCTCCTGCCTCTGGTTCGGCAGAAACACCAGAAGCAGACATGCGGCGGCCGGTGGAAGCAGCCACCAGATCCACGGCCGCGAAGCGCGTGGTCTCGGCTGCGGATTGTCCCGTATGGCTCTGAGGATGCGCGTTTCCAATGCCGGAGGCGCGGCGATCTCCGGCTTGTGCGAACGCAGCCAATCGCCGATTTCGTGGAAGTCATCGGATGGTTTCATGGGATCGGGAATTCGGGTTGGGGCAGGTGATCCGGCACCGCTTCGGGAGCGCGGGCGGATTCTGATAGAGTCTTCCGCGCGCGGTGGAGGATCACTTTCACCGCGCCCTCGCGCTTGCCGAGGACCTCGGCCACTTGTTTGAGAGGAAGCTCCTCGCGGTAATGCAGCCACAGCGCCTGATAGACGATCGGCGCGAGCCGGCGCTGCGCGAGTTCCCACAGGCGCGCCGCGTGGTTGTTAGGAATATCGGGCTGCTCCGCGGGCAACTCGGGCAGCGGGCGTTTCCGGCGCAGCGCAGCGATGGACAAACGCCGCGCCATGGTCAGCAACCACGGCAGCAAGGGCAGCGAGGGATCATAGCGGTGGATCTTTTTCCATGCCCGGAGAAACGTTTCCTGCGTGAGGTCTTCGGCATCCTCGCG
>DAISZP010000231.1:0-8944 GCA_036824745.1 Luteolibacter sp. | reverse complement strand
TTGACCGGCTGGCTGTCGAGGCGCAGTCGCCGCGAATCGCTGCGGGCTAACAGAAGCAGGTCGTGGATGAGGCCGGAGAGGCGGCGAACCTGGTCTAACAAGTGGTCAATCTCCTCCTTCGCTGCGGGATCGGTGGTCTTTGTGTCGCGCACCGCCTCGAGTCCCGCGCGCAGCACGGCGACCGGGGTTTTCAACTGGTGCGAGGCATCGGCGGAGAAACGCGCCGCGGCGATGTAGGACGCGCGCATGCGGTCGAAGGCGTCGTTGAGCACCACGGTGAGGCGGGCGATTTCATCATTCGCCGGCGGCTGGGGCAGGCGCTCGGTTAGATTCTCCACGGAGATGTTCTCCGCCGCCTCGGACAAGGCCGCCACCGGAGCGACGGCACGGTTTCCCAGCCACAATCCGCCGGCGAAGACCATCACGCCGACAAGCGGCATCGTCATCAGCAGGCCGAAGGCGAGTTCCTTGTGGAAGGCCTCGATGCCCGCGAGGCTCACGGCGATGTGCACGGTGAAGTCGTGGTCCTTGAATGTGGCCGCGCGACAACGGATGCCCGCGATTGTCACGGTCCGGAAACCCGGCGGGCCTTCGATGCTCGTGCCCTTCAATCCCGGCGACTGATAGAGCACCTGTCCCTCGGGACCGGCGAGCATGAGGTGGTGCTCGCGGAGATTGAGCGGCACGAATTTCACACCGAGCGGATGGCGTGGGTTCACCGGCGCGCCGCGGAAGTTTCTCAAATCCCGCACCCACTCGCCGGCGTCTTGCGCGAGCTGGTCGTCCAGTTCGTGGAGCTGTCGCAGGTGGATTACGGAGAACAACGCGACCGCGCCGGTCAGCATGGTGATCACGGTGAGCAGCGCGGCGAACACGCCGACTTTGAACTTGAGGGGCCAGCGTCTCATTCCGGGGCGGCCATACGATAGCCCACTCCGCGGACGGTTTGGATCAAATTCGTGTGCTCGGGCGTTTCGAGTTTCTTGCGCAGGCGCATGATGAAGATTTCCACGGTGCGGGTATCATACTGGTGGTCGCGCTGCCAGATCCGCTCGCAGATGTCGCCGCGGGTGAAAATGCGGCCGGGCTCCTGCATGAGGATCTGCAGGACCTCGAACTCGCGCGGAGAGAGTTCGATTTTCTCCCCCTTGCGGGTCACCCGCCGGTGGGGAACGTCCATCGTGAAGTCGCCCACGTGGATGAGATCGCTGTCCGCGAAAGTACCACCCCGCCGCCCTAACACATTCACGCGGGCGATCAGCTCGTCCATCGAGAAGGGTTTCGCCAGATAGTCATCGGCACCGGCGTTCAAGCCCTTCACCCGGTTCTCCACCTCGCCGTGGGCGGTGAGGATGATCACCCGGCTCGGGCACTGTGCCTTGCGGATGCGTTGCAGGATGGAAAACCCGTCGAGAGTGGGAAGGTTCAAATCCAGGATCACCAGATGCGGCGGCTTGCTGAGAATGGCATCGAGCGCGTCCTGCCCGTCATGAATCGCGGAGGCGGAATGACCGGCGCGGATGAGCGCGTTCACCGTGTGGCGGGCAAGGTCGGCTTGGTCTTCTACAACGAGGATTTCCATGGGGTGACGGGTGTTCCATTCACAGCTAAACATTCCTCCCCGGAGCGGGGAATCGAAATCCGTAACCGAGTGGTTACCCGGGCGATCATTTTCGATTTTCAAAACCATCGATCTGATTCCTGCTTCCATCGCGGCAGGGACGTGCCCAGATTTTGGTACGGATGATCATGAATTTCGATGTTGATACCTACATTGTTTTGGGGCTGCCAACGGATGTGGCCCGCGAGGTTCTGTCTCTGCGAAGGCACCTGAATCACTTTTATGAAACAATCCCCGCTGAAATCACAATCGCCGGTTCGTCGGGAGTTGGAACCGTGTCACAAGATCAGGATTCACAGGAATTCGTTGAGATGTTGGAGCGCATCGCGGCGGTTACCCCTCCGATTGAAATGAAGTTCAAAGGAGTGGGTTCGTTTCCGAATTCCGGCGTGTTCTTCCTTGAACCTTCGGATCAATCGCCCTTCAGGAGTTTGCACCAGCGCTTGGTGAATTCGGGGCTGAAGTTCCGTTTCTCCCCGTTTCCTTACTTCGCCCATTGCTCGATCATGAATGACTCAACGATGAGTGTTCGGAATCGGGAAGCCATTTTGACGTTAGATTTTCCCAAATCGGTTTTTACGCTTCGGGACCTCCGTGTTTACTCACTTGCGGGAGCGGATTGCAGGCTGCTGCATGAAACGATGCTTTCGGGCGGGCGTAATTCCACCCGTGATGAGGGATGATTTTCCGGGTGATACGTGATTCCGTGATTGGCGATGGATCGAATCCGGGAGATGGTGCGTGAGATGCCTTCCAAAAACATTCCATTCAACGAATTGGATCAATCGATCAAGGCGCTGGGCCGGAGCCAATCGGCCTTGCCACGGTTCATGCGTGCGCTGAGCGAGGGCGAGCTTTGGTTTCTGACGCCGTATCATCCGGAGATCGAAGGTGAGGCGATGGAGGTGGAGGAGGGGATGCGCAGCCCGTTCGTGGAGTTGGAGGACGGGAAGGGGATTTTTGTGCCGGTGTTTTCCTCGGCGGAGCGTCTGGATGAGGCCATCCTGGCGGCGAAGGTGCCGCCGAATACGTATTCGGCCGCGGGCATGGAGTCGGTGCTGGTGCTGGAGCTGTTGTCGAAGATGAACCTGCGCACGGTGCTCAACCGGAACTGCGCCACGGGCGAGGTGGAGCTGCCTCAGAATCTGATGAGCGATGTGGCGGACGGCAGTGCCTTCGAGGCTCCGCCGATGGATGGGCCGAGCCAGCAGAAGACGCTGACCTTGATCGAACCGGCGGACTATCCGACGGATTTGTTGCAGCCGATTTTCGAGTTCGTGCGGCAGCACGAGAACTTCCGCGCGCTGTGGGTGTTCCACCACGGGGAGGACCACCGCGCGCCGGGAGGCGGGCTGCACTATCAGTTCGTGGTGCACATGGATCCGCGGGACGCCTCGATCTATCATGATTTCCAGCTGGTGGTGGCCAGCACGTGCAAGGATCCGAACGAGGCGGGCAGTGGTTGTGTGGATGAAACCGACGAGAACTATCTGGCGGCTTTGTGGGATCTGGTGGCTCCGTTTTACGTGGCGAAGGATCAACGGCCGCCGCGGAGAGCTTGACCGCGGGGAGCGGCCGCCGGGTTTCCCGCTTGCTTGGCGGGTCCGGCGCGGAGCATCGTGTGCCGGACGATGAAGGAGCTGATCGCGGAGTTCGAGCGCTGGGGTGCGGATGTGATCTTTGGCCGGGCCAAAGGTTTCCGCGCGGCGCTCACGCGTTTCCTGATGCGGACCTTGTCAGGGGTGTTCCGGATGCTGGTGCAGCTGCGCTTGTGGCGCTACCGCAGCGGTTGGAAGCCCCAGCATCATCTGGGCACGCAGGTGATCGCCATCGGAAACATCACGGTGGGAGGCACGGGAAAAACCCCGGTGGTGGAATTGCTCGCCCGCACGCTGAGGGACCGCGGGCGTGCTGTCACTATCCTCTCGCGCGGCTACAAGAGCAAGAAACTGGACAAGCCGCAGAAGTGGACGGGCGGAAACGGCAAGGCCATTCCCGCGGAGAAGATGCCGAAGGTGGTGTCCACCGGATCGGCGCTGATGTTGGATTCCAAGTTCGCCGGTGACGAGCCGTTCATGCTGGCGAAGAACCTCGAAGGGGTGTCGGTGGTGGTGGACAAGAACCGGGTGAAGAGCGGGCGGTTCGCGATCTCGGAATTGGGAGCGGACACGATTTTGTTAGACGACGGCATGCAGTATCTCGATCTCGCGCACGGCATCGACATCGTGCTGGTGGACTCGGGAGCGCCGTTCGGGACCGAAGCGCTGCTGCCGAGAGGGACGCTGCGCGAGCCGCCGAAGAACCTGCGGCGGGCGAGTTACATTTTTCTGACAAAATGCGACGGACGTTCGAACGAGGCATTGATCGAACGCATCCGGAAATACAACAAGACGGCCGAGATCATCGAGTGCACGCACGGGCCGATTCATTTGGAAAACGTCTTCACGCGTGAGATCCAGCCCTTGGAGTTCCTGAAGGACAAGTGGGTTGGCGCGATCAGCGCGATCGCGGTGCCGGAGGCCTTCGAGGGATCGCTGGAGAGACTCGGGGCGCGCGTGGAGATCCGCCGCCGTTTCGCGGACCACCATCGTTTCAACCGCAAGGATGTGGACAAGTTCATGCAGCGCTGCGTGGAGCGGGACATGGAGCTCATCGTGACCACCGAGAAGGATGCGGTGCGGTTTCCCAGGCCGACATCGATCGATGTGCCGGTGTATTTCCTGCGCATCGAGGTGGAGCTTCTGAAAGGACAGGAGGTCTGGGATGATCTGATCCGGCGGGTGTGCGATCCGGAGCCCGCGTTCGAGTCGCCGTTGAGAAACCGGCACGCCTACCGGCTGTAGGAGGTCTCGTTAGAGCAGCGGATTCCGCTGGCGGACGGAATCGAGATATTTCACCGCGGCTTCGGTGCGGGAGCGGACGTGGAGTTTCTCGTAGATGTTCTTCAGGTGGCCTCTAACAGTCTCGGTGCTGATGCCTAGCCGGTCGGCGATCTCCTTGTTGGCGAGGCCTTCGGCGATGAGCTGGGCCACTTCGGATTCGCGCTGGGAGAGGTGGACGGTTTCCTGGTTCTCCTGGGTTTTGGCAAGCGGTTGGTGAAACGCCTCCACCACTCGGCGCGCGATCTCCGCGCTCATCGGGGCACCGCCGCAGTGGACATCGAGAATTGCCTGTCTCACATCCGCCGCGCGCGAGCGCTTGATCAGGTAGCCACAGGCACCGGCTTTCAACGCATCGAAGATCTTCTCATGCTCGCGGTGCACGGTCACGATGATCACCTGGATCTCCGGCAGGAATCGCTTGAGCAGGGCCGTGGCCTCGATGCCGGACATGCCGGGCAGGTTGATGTCCATCAGCACGATGGACGGGCGGAACGCGTCGATTTTCTTCAAGCCTTCCTCGGCCGTGGTCCAGACGCCGATGCAGCGTGCCTCCGGCATGGATTCGACGACACGCTGCAGGCTTTCACCGAGAGCTTGGTTGTCCTCAACGATGGCGACCTCGATCGGTTTTTGTGAAACGTCAGACATCATGGGTAGGCTAGGGGTTGGACTGGTCCGGAGCAAGCACCGGGACGGTGAATATGACGGCGGTGCCGCCTTCGGCCCGGTTGGTCACCCGCACGTCTCCCCGGCATGCTTGCATGCGCACTTGGAAATTTTTCAATCCGTGGCCGCGCGAAAACGCGTAGTCGTCGATGCCTTTTCCATCGTCCTTCACCTCCACCGTGAGCCGGCCGTTTGAAAGGCTCACATCCAGCCAGGCGGATTTCGCCTCCGAGTGTTTCACGATGTTGTTGAACGCCTCGCGCACGGCGAGGAATACCGAGTGGCGCACGTTCGCATCGAGCGGGAGATCCGGGATGCCGGTGGCGATGTTCATGCGCAGCGTGATCCCGGCGCGGTCGAGGAACTCCGTGGCGAAACTCGCGAGATAGTCCAGCAGCGAGGCCAGCGTGTCCTCGCGCGGGTTCACCGCCCATACGATCTCATCAAGTGTGAGACCCAGCATGCGGGCCTTCTGGCAAAGTTCGTCGAGATGTTTCTGAAACGCGCTGCCCGCCGCTTGTTCCGCGCCGAGGTCGGCGAGCAGGGCGATCTCGGTGAGCGAGGCTCCGAGTTCGTCATGAAGATCGCGGGCGATGCGCGCGCGTTCGAGTTCGCGGGTGTTGCGGATTTTCAGCAAGGCGATCCGACGTTTCAACCGTCCTCTGGCGATCAACCAGCCGATGCCGCCGGCCAGCAGGATGACGAAGAGCGACGACTGCGTGATGAACCAACCGGTTTCCCAGAAATGGGGTTTCACCACCACGTCGATCATCGCGAGTTTCGGGCTTTGGAGTCCGTCTCCGTTCATGGCGAGTACCTCGAAATGATAACTTCCCGGCGGCACGGAGTCATAGGTGGTGAGCCGCTGGTTTCCGACCTCGCGCCAGGAGTCTTCAAAACCCACGAGACGCGTCCGGTATCCGACCCGTTCCGGAGAGCTGAAACTCAAGCCATGAAACAGGAACTCCAGCCGGGTGCGCCCGGGACCCAGCGTGAGCTTGCCTCCGGAAACCCGGTGCATCACTCCGTCCGCGACCACGCCTCGCAGGAATACCGGCGGTGGCGTGCGGTTGACCATGGTGCGGGATGGATCCACTCGAACGACTCCGAGGTTGGTGGGAAACCAGATGGAACCGTCCGCGAACCTCCATCCGGCGGGGTGATGCCCGGCGATGCACTCGCGGGAGGGGAGTCCGTCCGAGCGGTCCATGCGCAGCCAGTGCAGCGGCGAACCCGCGTCCTTGGCCCTTGCTAACAGATCCGAGCGACCCGCTCTCAGGATACCGCTGGTGGAGCCGAGCCAGAGGTGGCCCAGCCTGTCATCCACCACGTGGGTGAGGTTCTCGTCCGGGATGCCCTGTGCCTTGTCGAAATGGTGCCAGGTTTTCCCATCATGGAGGAACAATCCGGCTCCCAGCGTGGTTACCCAGACTTCGTCAGGAGCCATGACGAGGATGCCGGATACCTGCTTGTAGCGGAGGTTTGCCGGTGTGCCGATGGTCGCGAGCCGGCCGTCGATGTCGCGCAGGACGAACCCATCGTGCGTGCCCACCCACAGTTCGTTCGCGGCTCCGCCACTCATCGCGGTGGCAAGACCGCCGGGGAATCCGGCTTCCACGCCCACGCTGGAGACCCTCCTGCCGGAAGTGCGCATCAGCCCCAGCTTGCCGCCGAACCAGATGGTCCCGCGGTTGTCATGATAGATCGTGTTCACCTGGGTGGGGACGATTCCCTCGGTTCTGTGTTCCACGAAACGGTCGTCCCGCCACCGATAGACCGGCCCGTCGGCGGAGGCGGCCCACAGCCGGCCGTCCCGGTCCTCGTAGAGTGCGGAAACCCTGCTTCTTTCCTGATCCGGCGCGAGTTTGAAATGTTCCGTCCTGCCTTCTGCGATACGGTCCACACCACCGTCACGGTTGGCCATCCAGATTCTTCCGCGGCTGTCCTCCATGACGGCGAGCACGTCGCCACCCGTGAGTCCGACCGCAGCGTTGACGATTTCCACGCGGTCCTCGCGGAACAGCCCGAGACCGTTGAGCGAGGTGGCCACCCAGATGTTTCCCTCGGTGTCCTCCATCATTTCCGTAACCTGGAAATCCGGGCTGATTTTCTGTTGGGAGATCCCGCGTTTGAATCCCTCCGGCGAAGTGACTGTTAGAACGCCGTCCGCCGAGACCGACCACACCGAGGCGCTCCGGTCCTCAAGCAATCCGGGTTGTCCATCCGGTCCGATCCTTCCGGTGCGCGCGCGCTGGTCGAGATCCGCGCGCAGTGCGGCGAGGGCTTCCGAGTCGTCCGGACGCAGTTGTTTGGGAGCCTGCCCGTTGAGGATCGACCAGACCTCGCCTCCGCGCAGGGCGATGACGCCGCCTTGTGGCGCGTCGATCAACTGGGTGAACTGCGGGGTTTCCAGCGTGTCAGCGTCCGGAAACACGATGTGGACCGTGTTTCCCGCAATGCGCAGCAGGCCACCCTTCGCACTGGAGAACCATACCGAGCCATCGGCGGTGGCGAAGAGCCTGCAGACGCCGGTGTGGGGATAGGGAAACTCTTCAGGAAACTCGATGCGCTCGAACTGGATGCCGTCGAAGCGCGCCACCCTCTCGGCGGTGGCGATCCACAGGTGGCCGTCCTTGGCCTGCACGATCGAGCGCACGAGATTCGCGGGAAGGCCATGCTCGGTCTGCCAACTGCGGAACGAATACTGGCCTTGGCCGGAGAGCGGCAGGATTCCTGATAGAAACAGGAACAGGAACGCGAGTGTCCGTTTCCACCGGTCCGCTGACGGGCGATCTGCCATGGGTTCACTCGGCATCGGCTTCGTTGGCGACGAGGGCGATCTGCTTGAGGCCCTTGTAATTGTAGTCGATCGACCAGCCCGCGGGAAGCGGCGTGTCCAGTTTGAATGTGCCGCTGAGGGAGTCGTAGCTGGCGATCACTCCGGCGTGTTGGATTCTTCCGATGCAGCCGGGTTTCAGCACGAGTTTGGCTTCATGGAGATCCAGGTTTCCGCGGACTTCCAGGCGGCTCAGGCCGTTTCCATTCGGGTCCGCGTCGATGGAAAAGGACGCGCCACGGATTTCCGCCGCTCCGTGCACGGACAAGTCGGTCCCCGGGGCAGGCTCGATGATGGAGCCGGGGGCGGCGCCCAGATCGCCGCCGATCACCCCGTTTCCTGATAGAACGGATCCCGAGGATAGCTCCACGGAACCCATGACCGAACCGGTCAGCTCGAGCGTGCCCCGCGAAACGCGGGTGGCTCCGGGATAGGTGTTGGCTCCCGCGAGGGTGAGCCTGCCGGTTCCGGACTTGTCGAGTCCGCCGCCTTTGTTAGGCGCAAGTTCGGGGGTGCCGAGCTTGAGGCCGGTTCCCGAACCGCCGCCGATGATGACGGCTTCCGGCGTCGATTTGTATCCCACGCCGGGGTTGGAAATGGTGACCGAGCGGATTGAGCCGTCGTCCAGCTCCGCGATGGCGCTCGCGCCTTCCCCTCCGCCGCCCTGGATCCGGATGACCGGTGGTGCGAGAAACGAACCGCCGCCATCGATCACCGGGATTCTAACAACTCCGTCGCCGGCCGGTGCCGTGAGATCCTGTAGGATGACGATGTTGTATCCGTTGCTGTCGATGTTCGCCCCATCGGGGCCGACGTGCACCTGATCGAGTCCTTCGAGAAACGCGCCGCTGGATGCGCCCGCTTTCAGGAGCCCGCCGTTCAGATAGAGTCTTCCTTTCGCTTCGGATTCGTTCATCTGCGCGATGCCGGATACCGTTA
>DAISZP010000230.1:0-8961 GCA_036824745.1 Luteolibacter sp. | reverse complement strand
GACCGCGTCCCGGCCGATGTTGGGATTGGCGAGACCGACGATGGCGCTCATCGAGCCCAGCGCGCGGATGACCTCCGGCGGGCCGATGACGATGCCGGTGCGGGTGCCGGGCAGGCCGATTTTTGACAAGCTGTAGGTGAGGATCACATGCGGCTGCCAGAACGGCGTGGCGGCTTCGAAGATGATGCCGGGAAACGGCGCGCCGTAGGCGTTGTCGATGATGAGCGGTATGCCGTGCGACTTCGCCATGTCGGAGAGACGGGAGATCTCCTCGTCTGTTAGGACGTTGCCGGAGGGATTGGTCGGTCGAGAGGCGCAGATGGCTCCGATGTCCGGAGTGATTTCGAATTGATCGAAATCGACGCGGTATTTGAACTCATGCGGCCCGGTTTTCTCGATCAAGGGAGTGCCCGCCTTGAAGACGCAGCCGTCCACGCCCTGGTTCGAGTAGCCGATGTATTCCGGCACCAAGGGCAGCAGGATTTTTTTCCGCGATCCATCCGCCATGCGTCCGGCGAAGAGGTTCATCAGGAAAAAGAACGCGGTCTGACCACCGCAGGTGACGGCCACGTTCTCTCGGGTGATGTCCCAGCCGAACTGCTTGCGGAAAAGCTCCGCCACGGATTCAAGGAACTTCGGGTTTCCACGCGGTGGATCATAGGCGGTCATCATGCGATCGAGCCCGCCGGATTCCTCCTCCAGTTCGTCGAGCCGGCGTTTCCAGACGGCGTTCATTTCCGGAATCCTCGCGGGCTGGCCGCCGCCGAGCATCTTGATGTCCGTGCCGCCGCTGGCCAGGGCGTGACCCAGATCGTCCATCAGTTCCTCGATTCCGCTGCCGCACCCGAGGTGACGGCCAAATTCTGAAAATTCGTATGACATACGCGACGAGCCGTTCTAGGGTCGCGGCCTCACCATCACAACCCCATAAACCATCATGTCCATCAAAGTTGGAGACAAAGCCCCTGATTTCACCCTCGTCACCAAGACCGCCGACGGTCCGCAGCTCGTGAAACTGAGCGATCTGGTCGGAAAATCCAACATCGTCCTGCTCTTCGTGCCGATGGCCTTCACCGGCGTCTGCACCACCGAGCTGTGCGATATTTCCAACGGCATCTCCGAGTTCGAGTCGCTCGACGCCAAGGTGCTCGGCATTTCCGGCGACAATCCGTTCGCACAAGCCGTGTGGGCCGAGAAGGAAGGCATCACGATCACGCTGCTCAGCGACTACGAGCACGAGGTTTCCAAGGCCTACGGCGTGGCATACGAACAATTCCTTCCCGCCAAGAACCTGATCATGGGCGGCGTTTCGAAGCGCTCCGCCTTCGTCATCGACAAGGCCGGCGTCGTCCGCTTCGTCGATGTGAAGGAAAGCCCGGGCGATCTGCCGGACTTCGCCGCGCTGAAGGAAACGCTGAAGTCGCTGTAAACGCGGCGGTTTCCCCGAATTTCAAATCCGCCCCGGTCACGCGCCGCGGGCGGATTCTTTTTTGGTTAGAGACCGTTGAGCACCTTGAGCAGGTCACCGGGCGAAAGCAGTTCCGGCAGGATGACCGGCGGCTTGCCGGGGGCTAACAACACGTTCACCGGAATGGCGGCGCGGCCGTATTTGCGGATCTCCGCGTCGATGGCGGGATTGGATTTGGTTTTATCCGCTTTGAGCGCGACCACGCCCTTCTCCGCCATGAGTTTGATGACCTCCTCGGAATAAGCCCGCTTCTTGTTGACCTGGCAGGTGGCGCACCACTTCGCGGTGAAGTCGATGTAAACCGGCTTGCCCTCCTTGAGCAGCGTTTCCTGTTTCTCAAGTGACCATGGCTGCCAGTCGATGGTTGTTACAGCGAGCTTTGGGTCGGTCGACTTCTCAGTCGGAGGTTTGGCGAGAAACACGCCGAAGCTGGCGAATGTCAAAGTTAGGGCGATTGCGATTCCTTTTATCGTGCTTGAGCGGTGCGGCAGGTTCCAGCGGCCGTGGATCCAGCCTGCGATGGCGATGCAGGTCAGGCCGAAGATGACGTTGAGCAGACTGTCTGAGTCGATCTGTCCCGAATACACCCAGAGAAGGTATCCGGCGGAACCGAAGAGCAGAAAGGACATGGCCTGCTTGAAGCTTTCCATCCACGGACCGGGGCGTGGCAGTTTGTCGATGAGCTGCGGGAAAAACGAAAGAACCAGATAAGGAAGGGAAAGCCCCAACGCCATGCTGCCGAAGGCGGAGAAGAACTGAATGGCTGGAAGTTTGATGGCGAGTCCGATCGCCGAGCCCAGGAGGGGTGCGGAACAAGGAGTTGCTACCACTGTGGCGAGCGCGCCGGAGAAGAAGGTGCCGAGAAACCCTTGTTTGGATTGTAGCGATCCTCCCACTGAAGTTGCTGAGGCTCCAATTTCGAATACACCGAACATGTTCAGCGCGAAGACGAAGAATAGCAGCATCACGCTGAAAACCACCCAAGGGTTTTCCAATTGATAGCCCCAGTTTACCTCTCGGGCTCCCTCTGTGGCCGTGCGCGCCGCAAAAATCAATCCGCTGAGCACGGCGAAGGATGCCATGACACCAAGGGTGAAGATGATGCCGTGCTCTGCGATCTGCTTCCGGTCCGAGCCCGCCTGTTGGACGAAGCCCATGATCTTCAATCCGATGACTGGAAACACGCAGGGCATCAGGTTGAGGATGAGCCCGCCTAACAACATACCGGCGAGAATGTTCAACAGACCGGGTGGCTTGCCTCCTGCCGCCTGTTGAGGGATAGGGACACCGATCACCGTCTCCGGCACCCGCACCGGATTCGCGCCTAACAAAACGCCGGAGAAGGCCTTGCCTTGCGGGATGTCGTTGTCGATCGCGTCCTTGGTGGCGCGCTTGAGTTCGATCAACCAAGCGTTGCCCTCGCGCTTAATCGATCCGCCGGAGCTCACGGATTTGACGGATTTCTGGTCGGGGATGAAATCGGTGGGATCACTGGGGAGTGGAGTGTCCGGCTCCACTTTAAGGAGGAAACCATCAGGTTGCTCGCTGGCGTAGAATTTCCACGAGGGCTTCGCGGCCGGCATGGTGGACTTGGTTTTCTGAACCACTGCGGATCCTTCGGGATCGGGTTGGGCTTCGGGGCCGGTCTTGAGTTCCAGCGTGAAGGACTTCTTTTCGCTGATGCAGCCCTCTTCGCAGATCTGCCAGGTGGCGTCGGCCTTGAGGGTGATGGTCTTGCCGGACTCCAGCGTGGCCGGAGCGGTGATCTCCGTTAGAAAAACCGGGCTGCCCTGATAGACGAAGCTCTTGCCGAACAAACCGTCCTTCACCTCCGGAACGGGCCACTGCATGGGTGCCGCCGTGAATCCATCCGGCAGTGTCCATTGGATCGCGGGGGATTCCTCGATCCCGCCGGAGTTCAAATAATAGCTGTGCCATCCCTCGGGGTGTTCGAGTTTCAGGGCGATCGTGAACTTTCCGCCGGGGGCCACGGTTTTGACCTCGGAAACCAGACTGGCCTTCGTGGCGGGATCGGCGGACGGGAGTTCGAACTGCGCCCCCGCTTGCGTGGCGAGGATCAGGGTGGAGGCGAGGCACAGGGCGCGGATCATGGAGATTGGCGTGGGAATTGGTTTTCCTAAGAGCGGCGGATCCGAGTGATTCATCCAAAAAATCACGGGGCAACCTCAAAAACACCGGTTTCAGGCCCGTTTGGGAAGCCCGGTCGGGTAACGATCCGGTCGAAATCCGGGGAAACGCCAAGGAATGCGCAGAGAATGTCCTTTCCGGAGAATTCCGTTCGTCGTGAGATGGAAAGGCTGCCGCAGCCCGTGCATTCACGAAAACCAGCAAACCTCTGAATCCATGATCAAGAAAATCCTCCTCGTTCTGCTAGCCGTCGTCGGCGTGTTCCTCGTTTTCGTCGCCACGCGTCCCGCCGATTTCCGCATCAGCCGCAAGGCGGTGATTCCCGCTGCGCCGGCCGCCGTGTTTCCTCATGTGAACGACCTGCATCTCTGGCAAAACTGGTCGCCATGGGCGAAGCTCGATCCCGCTTGCAAGATGGGCTTCCGCGGACCGGACTCGGGCAAAGGCTCGGCCTTCACCTGGTCCGGAAACAACGAAGTCGGCGAAGGCAGCATGGAGATCATCGAAAGTGTCCCTAACGAAAAAGTCGTCTTCGATCTGATCTTCGTGAAACCGATGGCGGGCAAAAGCCTCACCGAGTTCACCTTCAAGCCCGAGGGCTCCGGCACCGAAGTGACCTGGACGATGTCCGGGCAAAACGATTTCATGGGCAAGCTCTTCAGCCTGTTCGTGGACTGCGACAAGATGGTCGGCTCGCAGTTTGAAAAGGGATTCGAGAACCTCAAGGCCGTCGTCGCGAAACCCGCTCCTTCCCACAACTAACAAACCACCTCCGATGAATCCCCAGAACCCCACCGACGAATACCTGTTGCTGATCCGCGGCACCCACTGGAACCACGGCCTATCGGCGTCCGAACTCCAGCAAACGATGACCGATTTCTACTCCTGGGTGGACGGTCTTGCGAAACGCGGCGTCCACCGTGGCGCGCAACCCCTGATGGAGGAAGGCAAGCTGGTCACTGGCGCGAAAGGCTCTTCCGTGACGGACGGAGTCTTCGCCGAGTCCAAGGAAGCGATCGCCGGATATTTCCTGTTAGCCGTTTCCTCCATCGACGAGGCGGTGGAACTCGCCCAAGCCTGTCCGATCCTTGCCTACGGCGCGCAGATCGAGGTGCGCCCGGTGGCGGACCTGTGCCGGCCGATGGCCGAGGTGAAGTCGATGACGCATGAACCCGCCTGCTCCTGAGAACGAGGGCCGGGTCGGCAGGATCGCGGACGATCTTTTCCGCAGGGAGGGATCGCGGATCGTGGCGATGCTGGCAGGACAGCTTGGCATCCAGCGGCTTCAACTCGCGGAGGACGTCGTGCAGGAAGCCCTGGTCCGCGCCTTGCAAACATGGCCGTATCGCGGCGTTCCGGACAATCCCGCCGCCTGGCTGATGCAGACCGCGAAGCATCTCGCGCTCGACCAACTCCGCCGCGAGCAACGCTGGTACGAGAAGCAGGATGGCATCGCCGCCGCTCACGAACGCTGGCTTTCCACGGAACCCGCCGACGTCCGCGATGACGGGACTTTTGACGACGATACCCTGCGCATGATGTTCGTCTGCACGCATCCGCAGCTTTCGGAGGAAGCCCGGATCGCGCTCGCCCTGCGCACCTTGTGCGGATTCAGCCCGGCGGAGATCGCCTCCGCCTTCCTCACCACCGAGGCGGCGGTCAGCAAGCGGCTGGTGAGGGCAAGGCAGCGAATTCGCGAGCTGGAGCTTCCGTTCGTGGTTCCTGAGTCGGATGAACTTCCTTTGCGTCTCGATGGCGTGATGCAGACCCTCTATCTGATGTTCAACGAAGGCTACAAGGCGTCTTCCGGCGGGAGTCTGGTCCGTGAGGACCTTTGCCGCGAGGCGATCCGGCTGACTTCATTGCTCACCCATCATCCGGCCACCCGCTTGCAGAAGGTGCATGCGCTTCTCGCCTTGATGTTGCTCAACGCGGCCCGTTTTTCCGGACGCACCGATGTTTCGGGAAATCCACTGCGTCTATCAGAACAAGACCGCTCGTCGTGGGACAGGGGATTGATCACCGAAGGCATCCGCCAGCTCGGCCTCGCCGCGGCGGGTGATCAACTCAGCGAGTATCACCTCGAAGCGGGCATCGCCGCATGCCATTGCACGGCCTCCAGCGATGAAGCCACCGACTGGCCGCGCATCCTATCGTTGTATGATCGTTTGCTGGAAATGACAGACTCGCCCGTGGTGGCCCTCAACCGCGCGGTGGCGGTCTGGAAGGTGAATGGCGCGGAAGCGGGATTGAAGTCTCTCGCGGAAATCAAGTCCCGCGGGGTGTTGGATTCCTACCACTTGTTTCATGTGGTGCGCGGCACTTTCGAGGTGGAGCTTGGTCGCCGGGACGAGGCGCTTATCCATTTCCGCAAGGCGGAGTCGCTCGCCAATCTGCCGTCGGAGCGCGAGTTCATCGCCGCCCGGATCCGCGAGTGCGGGTCAGCCGGAGTGTGAAAGCAAAGCGCTCGACTCGCCGCGGGCTTCCGCGCATGTTGCGCCGCATGAAGCCCCGATTTTCCGGCGAACGACGCGAGCATGGCAAACAGGCCCGCGAGAACCGGCACGTCCAAGCCACGGAGAAGTCCATTCCCAGTCTCGATGAACACGAGCTGATGGAGTTGATTTCGCAACACGAAAATCCCTTCGTGCTCATCCTTGATTGCGTGCAGGATCCCCACAATCTCGGAGCCATTCTGCGCACGGCGGATGCGGCGGGCGTGCATGCGGTGGTCGCTCCGAAAGACAAGGCCGTCGGCATCACCGAGACGGTACGCCGCATTTCCGTGGGCGCCGCGGACCACGTGCCGTTCGCGCAGGTGACGAACCTCGCGCGCACGATGGAGCAGCTAAAGGAAGCCGGTTTGTGGCTCGTCGGCACCTCGGATCACGCGACGGCGAAGTCGATCTACGATCTCGATCTCAAGGGGCCGCTCGCCATCATCATGGGCGCGGAGGAAAAGGGCATGCGCCGGCTCACGGAGGAAAACTGCGATTTCCTCGCCTCCATCCCGATGGCGGGAAAAGTCGAGTGCCTCAACGTCTCGGTGGCCACCGGCGTCTGCGTGTTCGAGGCCGTCCGCCAGCGCCGTGCGGCGGAATTGTGAGCATCGGGTAAATTCACTCGCAACCGGAACAGGGATTGGACATTAGGAACTGACGGATGAGGGAACCCGTGCGCATTCTATCAGACCTGCACCTCGGCCACAAGGTGTCGCGGATCGATGATGTCGAGGCGCTGCGCCCTCTCATCGCCGGAGCGGGCACGGTCATCTTCAATGGCGACACCTGGCAGGCGCTTCCCGGTCCGTTTTTCGACAAGTCCAAGGCGATGTTCGACCGCCTCCGCGCGATCTGTGCCGAAGAAGGCGCGGACGCCGTGTTTCTAACGGGAAATCACGACCCCGACCTTCCGGGCAAGGGTTGGTTCGAACTCGCCGACGGAAAAATCGTCATCACGCACGGCGACGCGCTGCTTCACTCCGGTTCTCCATGGAAACGCGAGATTCTAGCAGCAGGCACGCGGGTGGACGAAATCTGGAGCCGCTATCCGCAGGCGGAACATGACGTCGATGACCGCATCGAAGTGGCCCGCGCGGTGGCCCGCGAGCTTTGCACGGTCGAGTATCCCACCGGCCGTCATTTCATCCAGCGGGTCATTGATGCGCTGATTCCACCCAGGCGCGCGGTCGTGATGTTGGAAGCCTGGCTTCATGAGGGCGCGTCCGGCGCGCGCTTCTGCGAGAATTACTTCCCGAATGCCGAGTTCCTCATCCTCGGACATTTCCATCACCATGGCTGCTGGACGCGCCGCGGGCGGGTGGTGATCGATACAGGGTCGTTCATGAATCCGGCCCGCGCACGTTGGGTGGAGTGGAATGATGGCCTGCTCTCATTCGGGAAAATCGATGAAACTCCCCGCCGCTGCGCGAAGGGCCGGGTGCTCGACGTGTGGCGGCTTTGAGCGTGTGCGGTATTTTGTGAAACCAGTTCCTTCTCGACGCTGAGTTTTCCCGGTATCAGCCTCCTCCCGCCCATGTTCGTCATTTCCATCGCCGCCTTGAAACGCAACACCGCCATCCTCCGCGAGGTGAGGGATGCCGCGGATTGCAAGCTCGTGCTCGCGCTCAAGGGGTTTTCGTGTTGGAAGGCTTTTCCGTTCATCAAAGACGACCTCGACGGCTGCTGCGCGTCCGGTTTGTGGGAGGGCCAGCTCGCTCACGATCATTTCCAGAAACATGTTGTCACCTACTCGCCCGCCTATGATGAGGCGGACATCGCGGCGCTTTGTGAGTTCACGCACCATCTCGATTTCAATTCGCTCTCGCAGTGGTTCCGCTTCCGCGAAACGATCATGGCGCACCCTCGCTTCAAGAATGGCGAATTGCATTGCGGCTTGCGCGTGAACCCCGAATGTTCCACCGGCCACACGCCGATCTACGATCCCTGCGTCGCCGGATCGCGGCTTGGAATCACGGCGGACCAGCTCGAAGGAGCGGATCTTGCCGGTCTATCAGGTTTGCATTTCCACACGCTCTGCGAGCAGGACTCGGACGATCTCGAGAAGACGCTGGCAGCGGTGGATGAGAAGTTCGGCCATCTGCTGCGCTCGCCGCAGTTCACCTACCTCAACATGGGCGGCGGCCACTGGATCACCAAGCCGTTCTATGACCGCGAGCGGCTCGTAAGAATTGTTAGAAAGGCGAAGGCCGATTACAACGTCGAAGTCTGGCTCGAACCCGGCGAGGCCATTGCCATCCATACCGGCGTGCTGCGCGCCTCCGTGATGGATGTCTTCGAATCCGCCGGCCACAAGCTCGCCATCCTCAGCGTCTCCGCCACCGCCCACATGCCGGACGTGATGGAAATGCCCTACCGGCCGGATGTTTTTCTGGCGGAGATCGGAGAACAGAGGTCGGAGGACGGAAATCCCGCGGTGACGTTTGAGGGCGAAACCTATCAGGCTGCCGGAGATGCGGGAGCGCATCTGTATCGTCTTGGCGGACCTACGTGTCTTGCTGGCGATGTGGTGGGCGACTTCTCGTTTCCGCGTCCGCTGAAACCGGGCGACACACTCGTCTTCGACGACATGGCCCACTACACAATGGTGAAAACCACCATGTTCAATGGCGTGAAACATCCTCCCATCGTGCTCCAGCACGAGGACGGCCGCCTGGAAACAATTCGCGAGTTTTCCTATCAAGACTTCCGCGATCGCCTGGCGTGAGGCGCGACGCCCCCCGTTCGGGTCGGTTTGCGGAGAAACCCGAAGGATTGGGTGGAGTCGGGCGGGGTTGAGCTTTTAGTTTCCGCTCATGGAAACGATTTCCAAGATCGAAACCCGGA
>DAISZP010000229.1:0-8970 GCA_036824745.1 Luteolibacter sp. | reverse complement strand
CCGATTCGTCAACAACACGGTTTCCGGAAACGTCACCGTCGCTTCCGGCGGCGCGCGCATCGGCGGTCTGAATGCCGTTACCGGCACGATCACCGGAACCCTCTCCGGCACCGGTGCCCTTGAAATCAACAGCTCCGCCGCCACCCACAACAGCGCGATCACCCTCTCCGGCAGCGCTTCGGGCTATTCAGGCACGGCGACGATCTCACAAGGCTCGCTGACCATCGGCAACACCTTCGGTGGATCCGTGGTGAAAGCGACTGGTACCACCCTTACCAACAACGGCTCCATCGCCGGAGACCACACCCACACTACCGGCATCCTCCAAGGAACCGGCTCGTTTGGCGGAAACCTGACACTCAACGGCGCTACCGCCGCCGATGTGCTCAACATCGTTCCCGGTGCCATGAACGTCACCGGAGATGTCACCCTTTCCGGCTCCACCACCATCCGTGCGAGCGGCCTTGGCGGCGAGGTTCCGGTCCTCACCTACGGCGGCATTCTCATTGGGGACAAAACCAACCTCTCGCTCGAAAACGCCGTGAGTTTCCGCCCCGGCACCGATTTCGACACGGACACCCCCGGCCTGATCAAGCTCGTCGTGGTCGGAGAAAACGTCACCTGGACCAATGGCGCCGCCAACATGACGTGGAACACCACCGACACCAATTGGTTCAACACGGACACCAGCACCGCGGACAAATACTTCCAGTCCGACTACTGCACCTTCGGTGATTCCGGCGCGGGCGTCATCACCCTCTCCGGCTCCATCGCACCACGTTCCATCACGATCAACAACTCGACGGGCAACGACTACACCTTCACCGGCACTGCCGGAAACGTCATCACCGGCACCACCGGCATCACCAAGTCAGGAGCCGGCGCTCTCACCCTCAATTCGTCTAACACCTTCCTCGGTGCGGTTTCCCTCAGCGGCGGCCTCAACACCTTCTCCGCCCGCCAGGCCTACACCGGCGGCACCACCATCAGCGGCGGAGCCATCCTCGATCTAACAGGCGGCGGCGGTGAGGGCGGAACCATTCAGGGAACCGTGAACGTCACCGGCACCGGCAGCGTCCTTCGCGTCACCACCGGAGACGCCACCGGCTGGGGAGTCGGCAGCAACCGCATCAACGTCATGAACGTCAGCAATGGCGCGGAACTGCAGATCAACAACAACGTCAACAACCAGACCTTCTCGAACATGGCCATCACCCTCACGGGCGGCAGCATCACGAAAGGCGCGGGAGCGGGCAGCTACAACGGGAACTTCGATTGCTTCAACGGCAGCACTTCAATTTCCACCAACGCCTCGTCCGACACCTCCTACATCGGCGCCGGCGTGAACGTCGGCCTCCGTCAGGCGAACACCACCATCACCACCGCACTTGGCACCACCACCTCCGGCATCGATCTCCAGATCGATGGCAGCATCAACAACAGCCCGGCGAACTGGACCAATCCCAATCTGGTGAAGAGCGGCGCGGGCACGCTCTGCCTCAACAACAGCCCTGCGGCTGGCAGTGGAACCAGCACCGTCTATACCGGAGCCACCACCATCAACGCGGGCACACTCATCGTCGGCACCGGCGGCACCACGGGCATCATCGGCACCGGAGCCATCACCAACAATGGAGCGCTCGTCTTCAACCGTTCCGATGAAACCACCGTCGGCGGCGCGATCTCCGGCACCGGAACCTTGGAACAAAAAGGCGGCGGCATCCTCAATCTAACCGGCGGCGGCGCCCATTCCGGCGATTCCCTCGCCAGCAATGGAACACTCCGTTTGGGAACCGTCGCCCATACCGGCAGCACCTTCCGCGCCACCACCGGCGGCAAGCTCGCCGCAGGCACCGCGGCCGCAGTCGGAACCTCCACCGCCATCGGCCTCGATCTGAATGGCGGCGGCATCATCAGCCGCCTCAGCACCGCCTCTTCGGACAAATTCGACGTCACCACCCTCACGGTCAACGCCGCCTCCACCGTCACCTGCGTGGCCAACGGCGCGCTGCAGGTTGGAAACATCATCCCGCTCATCGACTACACCGGCAGCATCGGTGGCGGCTCCGGATTCGGCGGCCTCTCCCTCCTTTCCTCCGGAAACCCGCACTACTCGTTCGCCCTGGTGGACAACACCACCGATACCCGTGTGGATGCCAGCGTCACCGCCGTGGATGCCGTCATCTGGGTCGGAAACGTGAACGATACGTGGGACGTCCAAGGCAATTCCAACTGGAAGACCGAGTCTAACAACCTGGCCAGCCTCTTCTATGATTACGACACCGTGAAGTTCACCGACGCCGGTTCGGCAAACCCGGTCGTATCGCTCTTCGGCGACATCAAACCCGCCGTGGTCGAGTTCGACTCCACCATCAACTACGAACTCACCGGTGACGGCATCATCGGTTCCGCCAGTCTGGTGAAGAAAAACACCGGCACCGCGAAACTCAACAACGTCAACACCTACACCGGCGCCACCACCGTCAACGCGGGCACGCTGGAACTGGGTGACAGCGGCAGCATCGCCGCCGGCTCGGCCATCACCAATAGCGCCACGTTTGCGATCAACCGCTCCATCGCCTCCACCTTCACCAATGTGGTCGGCGGCAGCGGCAGCCTTGTGAAACGCGGTGCCGGCGATCTCACCCTCAACGCCGCGAACGCCGCCCTCACCGGCAACGTCGTCGTGGAACAGGGAACCATGATCCTCGGCAGCGCCGCGTCCCTCGGCACCAACGCGGGCGGACTCGTCGTCCAATCCGGAGCCACCGTGAATCTCAACGGCATCACCCTGGGAGCCGATGAAACCGTCAGCCTCGCCGGAACCGGCGTCGCCGGATTCGCCGCCACCGGAAACGCCACCATCCAAGGAGCCGTCATCCTGACAGGCGATGCCACCATTGGCGACAGCGCCGACACCCGCATCAACTTCGGCACCAATGCCGAGCCGATCAACCTCATCGGCGGATCCTCCACGCTCACCAAGTCCGGCATCAGCCGCATCTGGTACCGCGGTGTGGCCAATGGCGTGGGCAACTCACTCGGAGCGCTCGTCATCAACGGCGGCACCTTCGGCATCGAGACCTACGACAACGCGCTCGGCAGCGTGCCCGTCACTGTGAACACCGGCGGCATCCTCTCCGCATGGGCGAACGGTCCCGGCACGGTGCCCACCACGCAAAGCACCATCGTCACCCTCAACGGAGGCACTCTTTCCAGCGCCTTCGCCGGACAGACATGGACCGGCCCGGTCACCCTCGCCGCGGACAGCTCCTTGAGCGATGCCGCCAACGCCCAGAACTTCACCATCACCAACGTGATTTCGGAAACCGGTGGCGCCCGCGGCCTGACCAAGACCCAAGGCAGCACCGTCACTCTCTCCGGGGTTAGCACCTACACCGGAAACACCACCATCAACGCCGGCACCATCGACCTCGCGGCCACCGGCGGATTGAAGTTCGTGATCGGAGCCAACGGCGTGAACAACAAGATCACCGGAGCCGGAACCGCCGCCCTCAACGGCGCGTTCACCCTCGATCTAACCGGAGCCGCCATCGCCGATGGCAACAGTTGGACCTTGGTGGATGCCGCCACCAAGACCTTCGGCGCCACCTTTGCCGTGAACGGTTTCACCAAGTCCGGAACCATCCACACGAAGGTGGACGGAAGCAACACCTGGACCTTCGACGAAGCCACCGGAGCCCTCACACTCGACATCGCCCAAGGATACACCTCATGGATCGACGGTTTCGGACTTGCCTCCGGAGACAAGGATCCCGCCGACGATCCGGATGCCGATGGTTTCAACAACCTGATGGAATATGTCCTCGGCGGAAACCCCGCCACGGGCAGCACCTCCATCGCACCCACCGGAGCCAAGGCGGGCGGCGACTTCATCCTCTCCTTCACCCGCAATGACCTCGCACAAGCGGGCGGAGACGTGGTCATCACCGTGGAATACGGCGATGACCTCACCGTCTGGGGATCCGTCGTGGTTCCCGCGGCCAGCGGCACCGTTGGCAGCGTCGGCTTCAGCATCGCCGATGGTTCGCCCAACGACACCGTCACCGCCACCATCCCCACCTCCGGCGCGCCGCGGATTCCAGAGCATGAAGTGATTTTTCCCGAAAAACCCCGATTTATCCCGGAAAACCCCTGAAAATGGGCGTTTGCGAGGGGTTTGGGGGCGGATCTGGGAAAACGGTGATTCTGATCAAATTGGTGTCCAAAATGCCTGATTCCGAGGCGAAATGATCAAAATGGGCCGGTTTTCCGCGTGTTTGCAGGGGTTTTGCACGCGAGATGCCGGGGAAAGGTTCTGAGGCGGCATGGTAGGATGCCAGGCATGGCAGCCAAACGAACGCCCATCGCTTTCATCAGCGAGCAAATCAGGAACCCGGACGGCAGCGTCACGATCCGGCCGGTGAAGGTGGACGATCAGCGGGAAATCGATGCGGCCGCCGCGGCGAAGATGCTGGGGCTGCACGTGAAAACCGTTCACCGGCTGTGCAACCTGGGCGAGGAATTCGGCGGCCTGAAGGCGTGGAAACTGCCGAGTGCCAAGGGAAACGCCAAGTGGCGGATCAACCTGGGAAGCGTGCTGAGCATGCGGGCGAGGAATTCACCGGCTGGCTGATTCCGGAGTCGTAGTCTGTTTCTGAGATTCGCGTTTTGCGAACTCAGCAGTGCGCCGGATATTGAACTCAAATCCCTCAAGCATGGTCTTTAGATGCGGAATTTCCGAATCAATGTAACGCGGGAGATTTTGCGGGGTGTGTTTCTTCAGGCCTTCAAAAAATGCAGTCAGGAAATCCCGCAATAGATCCCACGCCACAATGACTGAATCCCACTGCAATTCTTCGCCGACTATGGCGGCAAACTGTGCTTCAATGTCGTCAGTCCACTGGCCGCCTTCCAAGAGGGTCTTGAGATAGCCTAGTTCCTCTTCCGATTCGTCGGCTTCGATTGCCGACAAAAGCGGCGGATTCAGGCCGGCTTTGAGTTCCGACTGAGCCAAACGATAGAGAGCTTTCGGAGACAACTGCCTTTTGCCGCTCTTCGCCTGGTAAATCATGGACTCCGAAAGCCCCAAAGTCAGGGCGATTTGTGCCCAAGTTGATTGAGTTGCAACCCTCAATCGTTCAAGGCGCTCTCGAATACTGCACAAATCTGCACTTTTCGCTTGATCAGTCATGGCTTGTGTAGTTTTGTGCAGTCGTAACTCGCGACCGCAATGAAACCCGCCGCAACTTCCAATGCAATCCCGAAACGCAGTCCTGAAGTTCAGGAGGCCAGGAACACTCTCCGCCGCCGGGGATGGACTCATGAAACGGCAGCCGAAGCGCTTGGGGTTTCCCGTGTGCATTTGACCTACGTTCTCACTGAGCGCCGCCAGTCTCGCCGCATTCTCAATGCAATCGCGGCCCTTCCCGACAGCCAAATTCCCGCCTGATCCGATGAACAAGCCAACCTGTTTCCTCTCCATTGGCGCGGTGTATCTCACCGATCTGGACCGTGCCAAGGCCGCGGCCCTGATCCGCTATTCGCGTCGGCAGCCGCTCGTCGCGCCGATGCGTCGGCATTGCCAGGGATTTTACATCTTCGGCCAAACCACCCTTTCCACCCGCTGACGCCCATGAAACCGAAAATCGATCCATCCACTGTGAATTGGACCCGCGCCAAGGCATTGCATTCCGATCTGAAATCCCACGCCCGCCGCTCTCTTGCTGGCCAAATCCTGCTTGGAAAGGAGCTTGTGAGCCTCAAGAAGAAGCTCGGATTTACGCGCGGCGGCGACCGATACGGATCTAACGGACCAAACGGACATTGTGTCCGTTTGGTCGGAAACGCCGCCACCTGGGAAGAGCTTTGCATTTCCGAGCTGGGCGTCTCCGACAGAACCGTCCGCCGCTGGATACAATGTTTCCAGACGGCCCTTGAACGCTCCCGGCGGAATCTGAAATCCGCCAAGGGAGGCGAGGCCAGGAAGCTATGGAATGACGCATGCCGGTTGCTGGAAATTCCCGCTGATGAACTCACCGGCAGCGAGCTGGAAGAGCTGAGCCTGATCGTTGAACAAGTGGCGGCCGATGAAACGCAAGCGAGCTTGCTGGCGGATCTCGGCAAAGAAAAGTCCAACCAGGTTCCGAAGAACCCCACGGGGAAAACCGGTGATCCTGACAAGTCTTGGATGACGATGTCCGTCGAGACATTCCACTCGGAGGTTATCGACCTGACCAAGATGCTTCGCGACATCCGCAACGCGGACAATCTCAGGGCTGGCATTCATTCGCTGGCGCTGAAGTCGGACGTTCCTGAAGAACTGACCCTCTACAAGCTCAAGGGCCTGCTTGAAGACCTGTTCGAAAGCGAAGTGGCCGGAATGTTGAAGTTCGTGGAAGAGGAAATCGTGGCGAAATCCACGGGCAGGCCGCCGAAGCGCATCCGGAAATCCAAAGCCCGCAGATCATGAGCGCCCCGATAGTCGAACAGCTTGGAATTCCCATGACCGGGGGCGGCCCCCGGCGACGTCTTGCCGCGTTGATCGTGCTTGGCCTTGAGATGGGCTATCGGCGCAGGCTGTTAGGCTACGAGGGGGAAGGTTCATGGCAAGCGCATCGCGGCGACGGGGAGTCCGGGAAGCGGAGGCTTTGGGATACCTATTGCAAGGAAGAGGCTGGAATCACTGAAACGATGGTCCGGCACTACTTGGAATGTGCGCAGGCTGTTAGAACCCGCCTTTCCCTGATGCGGAACAAGCTCGGCAACGGCGCGAAACAGGTGGTGAAGCTGATGGAAAAACAGCCATCCACGCTGACGATGCGGCAGCGGCAACGGTTGTTTGACGGGATTTTCCAATACGGGGTTTTTGAAACCGACACCCAGACGATTCTGAGAGAGGAATTCCGGGCACGCCGGACCAACAAGCCGCTCAAACTGCCGACGCCGGAAAAGCTAATGGCTGAAGGCGATGCCAAGCGGAATGGGCAAAGTCTGATAGAGTGGGCCAGTTCGAAAGCGCCGGATGCGTTGGCGTTCCGTCGCAAGACGGTGCAACTCTTTTTGCGCCGGAAGCGCGATGAAGAAACCCGGTCCATGGCAAATATCCTCGGGATCTCGCCGGAGACGATGGATGCCATCCAGAAAATCACGGCCACGGCGCGAATTCTCGAAGCGGTAAGGGAGGAGGGCGGGGAATCCTACGATGCGGCGCGTCTCTATGAACTCGCGAAACGGAAAGGAATCATGCAGTGAGCAGGAAATTCATCCCATCCGTCACCGCGCTGAAGCTGATCGATGATCAGGAGGCGTTCAGCAGGCTTGATGAAGGCATTCGCGCCCGTGTGGCCACCCGTCTGGAATGGATTTCCAAGATCCGGGAAGCGGCTTGGGGGGTGAAGGGCGAAGTCACCGAGAAGGCATCCAAGGCGCTGGGGTTGTCCGTTCCCACGATCACGCGGGAAGTCCGCAAGTATGAAGAGAAAGGCTGGCGGGGCCTGATGGATCACCGGGGAGGAAACGGGAAATCCGTGCCAGAGGAATTCGCGGACTATGTGAAGCGGCTTCACCTGCAATGCCAGCGTTCCACCACGGGCCGGGAGGTGCAGCGGATGCTGATGGAACGGCTGAAGCTCTGGAAACAGACCGGCGATTCAAAGCATGCCATTCCAGGATATGACGAGCCGCCGCCGATCACGGCGAGCGGGTTCCCCTTCGGATGGTCCGAGGACAACATCCGTGCGATGCGGCCGGACAAACACGCGCTGACGCTCGCCCGCCAGGGATCGAAGGGCGCGGCGGGTTATCTGCCGTCCATCCTCAAGACCCGCGTGGGCCTTCACTTCGGGCAGGTGGTTTTCTTCGACGACCAGGACTATGATGTGAAGATCGCGCCGCGTGGTTCGTCACAGCGGGCGATCCGGCCGCAAGGGTTCAACTGCCTCGACTACCTTTCCGGGTGTTTCCTGCATCATGTCACCCGGCTGCGCTGGTGGGACAAGGAAAACGACCAGTTCCGCACGCTGACACAGCAGGATTTCACCTGGTTCGTGATTTCCTTCCTTCAACGATACGGTTACCGGAGGGACAATCATGGAACCACGTTCGTTTTCGAGCATGGAACGGCGACCGGATACAACAACCGCGAGCTGCTGACTTTCGGCGGGTTCTCCAATTTTGACGAGGCGCTTGCCGCGGTTTCCCATGGCTGCATCCGCGTCGAGCGGAGCGGGCTCTTCAATCAGCCGACATTCGCCGGGATGCTCTTCCGCCCTCAATCGAGCGGGAACCCGAATTTCAAATCCCCGCTGGAATCCATGTTCAACCTGGTGCGCAACCGGATGGCGGCATTACCCGGCGCGACGGGCCGCAACCGTGATCTCGCTCCCGCCGAACAATACGGCGTGGATCACTACACCGGGCAGCTCCTCAAGCTGTGGGATAGGCTGGATGCCAGGCACCGGGACCTGATCCGCTTCCCGGTGATGACGGCGGAGGAGTTTGGCGACATCACGCGCACACTCTATGAAGCGATCAACGCCCGCGACGATCACCGGCTTGAAGGATGGGAAAAGCTCGGATTCGTGGCACCGCAGTTCCGATTCACGGCTGACGAGCGCTCGCCATGGTTGACCCGCGCGGAGGTTGCGGATCTCCCGGATGAAGCCCGCGCCCTGATCCTCTCGCGGATGGAAACGCCGGGGCACATGAGACCCCACACGCTTTCTCCGATAGAAGTCGCCAGGGCGCATGCCGGGGAACTGACGAAGCTCCCGGATCACGCGATTCCGCTTCTGATTCCGACGCAATGGGCGAGGCCCGCGACGGTGAAGGAAAACCGGACCATCGCGATCAAGGATCAGTTGTTAGGGCCGGAGGCCTTCGAATACCTTTGCCGGATTGAGGATCGGGACGGTGCGCGGGTGCTTCAGCCGGGAATGAAGCTGCTTTGCTATCTGAATCCGTTCGCTC
>DAISZP010000228.1:0-8983 GCA_036824745.1 Luteolibacter sp. | reverse complement strand
AACTCCGCGCGAAGTTGAACGATGCGCTGGATGGACGGCTTGCCTTCATGCAGTCCCATCGGGAACTCGTGATGCAGCGTGATGACAGCGCCGTTTCGCTCGCCGCGCTCCACAACCTGACGGGAAGTCCGGCGGAGGCGCTTCGGATTCTAACAAGCCGGCGTTTCCATCCCTGGGAAGGCGGGGAGGGGGCGGTCCTGCGACAGTTCACGCTCGCGCATCTGCTTTGCGGCCAGACCGCTCTGGAATCGGGCGATGTGGACCGTGCCTTGAGCCATTTCACCGGGGCGATGGAAACACCGGAATCACTGGGCGAGGCCTATCACCTGCTTCAGGCCAAGGCGGATGTGAACTACTGGATCGGCCGGGCACTACAGGCCGCCGACCGATTGCCCGAAGCCGCCCGCCATTTCGAGGCTTCCGCATCCGAGCAGGGCGACTTCGCCGAGATGTCCGTGGCCGCGCACAGCCCCCTGAGCTACTTCCGCGGGCTCGCGCTGCGCGAGCTGGGGCGCGAGGAGGAAGCGATGGAGGTGTTTCAATCCATGAAGGCCCATGGCGAGGCCAAGCTCGGGGAAACGGCGGTGATCGACTACTTCGCCACCTCATTGCCGAACCTTCTGGTGTTCGATGAGAGCTTGCAGGAAAGGAAGAACGCCGAGAGCCACCTGTTCATCGCGCTGGCTTGCCACGGTCTTGGTGAAGACGATGCCGCGCGTGAGGCATTGGCCAGGGTCTTCGCGTTCACCAACGCGGATCCCCACGCCCATCAACTGGCGAAGCGCTTGGACGGCTGAGGGGAAACGCATCTGCGTTCTTGCCATCCGGAATGGTTTGTCTCCTGCTTGGAAGCAATCCGATGATCGAACGTTGTTTCCAGGTCCGCGCCAAGGGCAGCACGCCGTCCCGCGAGCTCATCGCGGGGTTCACGACCTTCGCGGCGATGGCCTACATCCTGGTGGTCAACCCCGCGGTGCTGTCGGATGCCGGAATGCCCCGCGAGGCGCTGGTCACCGCCACGGCGCTCGGCGCCGCGATCGCCACGCTGCTCATGGCCTTCCTGGCGAACCTTCCCCTTGCGCTCGCCCCGGGCATGGGAATCAACGCGTTCTTCGCTTACGCCGTTTGCAAGGGCATGGGCGTGCCGTGGCAGAGCGCGCTGGCGCTCGTGTTCATCAATGGCATCATTTTTCTAACGCTTTCCGTCAGCGGCATCCGCGAGAAGATCGTCCACGCCATTCCGCCGTCACTCAAGGCCGCCATCGCCGCGGGCATCGGCCTGTTCATCGCGCTCATCGGATTCAAGAACGGCGGATTGGTGGTGGACCATCCGGCGACGCTCGTTTCGCTCGGCGATCCGACCCAGCCCGCTACCGCGTTGTTCGTCCTGGGGATTCTGCTCACCTGTGTCCTGGTCGCACGGAGGGTTCCCGCGGCCATTCTGCTGTCCATCGCCGCGGTTTCCCTCATCGGGTTCATGGTTCCGGATGGAAAGGGAGGGGCGATCACCAGGCTGCCTGAGTCCGTGGTATCGCTTCCCGCTTCGATCGGGCCCTTGTTCCTGAAGCTGGATTTCAGTTTCCTTCTGAACGAACCCTTCAAGGCGGTGCCGGTGATCATCGCGCTGCTGCTAGTTGACCTGTTCGACAACCTCGGCACGCTCATCGCCGTCACCAAACGCGCGGGGCTGATGGACGAACAGGGCCGCGTGCCCGGATTGTCGAGGGCCCTAACCGCGGATTCGCTCGCCGCGATCATCTCGTCGTTGTTGGGAACCTCGACGGTGGTGAGCTACATCGAAAGCGCGACCGGCGTGCAGGCCGGCGGGCGAACCGGCCTCACCGCCGTGGTGGTGGCCATGCTATTTCTGTTAGCCTTGTTTCTTACTCCGGTGATTCTGGCGATTCCCGCAGTGGCCGTGGCTCCGGCGCTGGTGGTGGTGGGCATCCTGATGTTCGAGAGCGTGGCGGAGATCGATCTGACGCGTTTTGAAATCGCGGCTCCCGCGGTGCTCACGGTGATGGCCATGCCGATGACCTTCAGCATCAGCACCGGCATGGGAATCGGCGTGATCTCCGCGGTCGTCATCGCACTCGCCAGCGGAAAAGGCCGGGAAAACCTGACTCCATTCACCTGCGGTCTCGCCGCGGTGTTTCTCCTTCATTTCCTCGAACCGCTCATCCTGCGTGCGGTCGGAAAATGAGCCTTACACCACGATTCCGGCGAGCGTGGCGGAGAGGTAGGATGCCAGTGTGCCGCAGAGCAGCGCCTTGAGGCCGAGCTTGGCAAGGTCCGCGCGGCGCTCCGGGGCGAGCGAACCGATGCCGCCGATCTGCATGCCCACGCTGCTGAAGTTCGCGAAGCCGCAGATCGCGATGCTGACGATGAGCAGGCCCTTCTCCGTGACAATCGGCACCGCCTTGTCCGTCAGGTTCTTGAAGGCGACGAACTCGTTGATGGTAAGTTTCTGACCTAACAGGGTTGCCACTCCGCTGACGTCCTGTCCGGGCACGCCCATGGCCCAGGCCATCGGATAGAAGAGCTTGCCGAAGATCCAGTTGAGCGTGAGGTCGAAGTTCGGATTGAACACGTGGCCCACCGTGGTGAGCCCCCAGTCGATGCAGGCGATCACCGCGATGAAGCCGATGAGCATGGCGATCACGTTGAGAGCGATCTTGAAACCGTCCGCCGCGCCGTGGGAAATGGCGTCAATCACGTTGATGTAATCGCTTTTCACCTCCAGTTTCACCTTGCCCATGGTCTGGCTGGCTTCGGTTTCCGGAAACACGATCTTCGAGATCACCAGCGCGCCGGGTGCGGCCATCAGGCTGGCGGTGATGAGCATGGGAGCGAGATCCATGCCGGCCTGCTTGCCCATGTTCGCATAGACCACCAGGATGCCGCCGGCGATGCAGGCCAAGCTGCCGGACATCGAGGCGAGCAGCTCGCTTTTCGTCATGCCCTTCAGATAGGGCCGGATCATCACCTGCGCCTCCACTTGTCCGACGAAGGCGCTGGCCACGTTGCTGAGCGCCTCCGCGCCGCTGACGCGCATGACGAAATTCATCGCCTTGGCCACCACGGAAACGATGCGCTGCATGATGCCGAAGTGATAGGTCACGGCGACCAGCGCGCAGACCAGCACGATGGTGGCGGTCACGTTGAAGGCGAAGACAAAGCCGCCCGCCGCGTAGTCGTCGGCTCCGCCGCCGTGCTGGCCCACGTGAATCCCGCCGAAGACGAAGGACGCGCCCTTGCGGGCGAACTCCTCGATTTTCCCGATGCCCGCTCCGAGCTGTTGGAAAAACCAGGCCACCGGTTTCACTCGGAAGATCAGCACCGCGATCACCACCTGCAGGGCGATGCCGCTGGCGACGAGCCGGAGGTTGATCTTTTTCCGGTTGTTGGAAAACAACACGGCGATGCCAAGAATCAAAACGATGCCGATGAGGCCATGCAAACGGTCCATGAGGGGCTGGGGTGCAGGGTGAATGCCAAGTGCGCGGGATTGATCGCTCCCGCGCCTATCCGCGACCCTGCGCGAAGCCCCGGGGGATTTCAAGCACCCTGTTGGGTTCCGCAATCAGAGCGCCTCGGTGCCGCAGTTCCAGCACTCGGCGTAGTTGCCATCGACGAACTCGCCGCAATTCGAACAAGTCCAGTCCTCCACGGGGGGCGCGGTTTTTTCGCGTTCCAGATATTCGCGAATGGTCTGGATTGCCAGATCTGCCTGTTCGTCATCCAGCACCCAGAGTTCCGGATAGACGGCGGTGAACGGGACCTCTCCCGCCAGGCTGAGACCGGCTTCATTGCGGATTTCGCAGGGGATTCCCATCGATTCGAGGATCGAACGGAAGTGGCCGACCATCGGAAGGTCCAGACTGTCGTAGATTCTGGTCATGGTTTTTGGATGTTAGATAACGGCGTTCCGGCGGTGTACTCCATGTCGGTCGAGTATCTGCCGAAACGGGCGGCGGAGTTGCAAACGGCGCGTTGGCGCAGGAGCTCCTGGGCGAGCCGGGTGTTCTTGGGTTTTCCAGCCCATGCTTTCAAGGCTGGGGCTTGCAGCGCGCGGCCATAGGAGAAGCTCAGCTCCCATGGGTTTCCACCGAGGCGGTTCATCGCGTTGAGATGCTCCGTGGCTTCGACGTCGTCCTGGCCACCTGATAGAAACATCAGCCCCGGCACCGCCGCCGGGACGTGGCGGCGCATGCAGCGGAGAGTTGCCGCTGCCACCTCGCCGGTGCCCGCTCTCTCCGGGCAGTCCTTTCCTGATAGAACCATGTTCGGTTTCAGCAACATGCCTTCCAAATGGATCCGGTGTTCGCGCAGCGCTTGAAACACGGCGTCCAGGGCCGCGCCAGTCACATCCTCATGGCGTTGGATCGGATGCGCGCCGTCCATCAGCACCTCGGGCTCCACGATGGGAACCAAGCCCGCCTCCTGACTCAGGGCCGCGAAACGGGCGAGCAGGTGGGCGTTTGCTTCCAGACACGCGCGCGTCGGAATGCCATCGCCAATGGTGATCACCGCGCGCCATTTGGTGAAACGGGCGCCGAGACGCGCGAACTCCGCGAGCCGTTCACGCAGGCCATCGATGCCTTCGGTGATCTTCTCGCCCTCGAATCCGGCCATCGCGGCGAGGCCCTTGTCCACTTTGACGCCGGGAATGATTCCCGCGTCGTTCAACACCTCCACGAAGGTTCTTCCGTCCGCGGTTTTCTGGCGGATGGTTTCCTCGAACAAAATGACGCCGCTGATTCCCTCGTTCAGCCCGGGGGTGATGAAAAGCAACTCCCGATAGGCCCGCCGGTTTTCCTTGGTGGGCTCGACGTCGATGGATTTGAACCGTTTCGCGAGAGTGGGCAGACTTTCGTCCGCCGCGAGAATGCCTTTCCCCGGTGCGGCGAGCGCGTGGGTTGTGGACTCCAATGCATGGTGGTTCATGGCTTTACCTCCTGTGGATTCGATAGCACGCGCGTCGTGTATCCGCGAGGGAAGAATCGTTTCCGGAAAACAATACGCGGATTTACTCCTTCACCGCCACGATGAACACGTGGTTCTCCGGATGCTGGTCATACTCCACATGCACGCAGGATAGCCCTTCCGCGGTGAGGATTCGCACGAACTCAGGAACCCCGAGCGTGCTGTATCCGAATTCCAGACCGTGGAAACTTCCCACGATCTCTCCCGCCGGCCCGCCGCCGCAGGTGAAGAGCAGCACGCCCTTGCTCCGAAGTGCCTTGCACAGTTTCGAGAGGACCGGCGCCTGCGATTCCAAAGGCAGATGGAAGGTGCTGTCCCACGCCGAGATGAAGTCGTATTCCCTGGATGGCTCCCACTCGCAGACATCCGCCGTATGGAAAATCGTCTCCGGGCTGCGTTCCTTTGCCAGCGCGATCATTTTTGGGGAAATGTCCAGCCCCTCGGTGGTGAAACCGCGTTTGCGCAGCAGATCGAGAAAACGCCCGTGACTTCCGCAGCCGACATCCAGCGCCACTCCGGGCCGGCTGCAAAACTTCAGCGCGCGCTCCAGCGCGGCTATGCCATACGAATCCGGCGTGTCCCTCTGCCAGAGATGAGCGATCGCGTCGTAGTTGGAGCCGATGGTGGAGGGGTTCATGAGAAGGAAAGGTCTTCGAAGTTCTGTGGCCGTGGTTCTTTTCAGGGGTCGTCGCGCGCCATCACGTGGTAAACGGCGCCTGCGGCCCCATATCGCAACGGCCTTGCCATGAACTGCATCCAAACCGCTCCCCATTCCACGTCAATGTTTGTTAGTCGGGGCCGACCCTATCGATCCTGTGGGTTGGAACTTTCTTGTTGTCGATTTGGTTCTTGCAAATGACTGATTCGATTTTGTAACTCACACCGTGTTTCCGCGCTCATTACGCGGGTAGTTCATTCACTCACATCCGCTTTTGCGACAAACAAAAGCTCTTGGGCCAGTCTCGAAACCGCGAATTTTATGCTGCCCAAAAAAGACAAGGCTGTCGCGCCCGATCGGCGCGGCTTGGTGCGTCTTTTTTGGGGGCGCTTCGCGGTGCCTGAGACTGGGGCGTGATCCAAGTCGCGCCCTCTTTTTGCCATGAAGCGGATATTTCATCTTCAAGTTACTCAACCATGAAAACCACGCCGCTCGTGTTTCTGGCCACGTTGGCCATCGCGGGGTTGGCGCATTCCGAGGATAAAATCGCCTCCGAGTCCTCCGTCGCTGCAGCCATCTCCACCACCGCCCGCATCCTCGGCACCATTCCCGACGGCACCCCGCCAGCACCTGAAGCTCCAAAACCCGAATACAGAGTCGCCCCCACCGACATCCTCCAAACCACCACCCTACGCGAAGGCGGGCGCAACATCACCCTCCAGCAAATCAAACCCATCGCTCTGCCTCCACCTCCGCAGCCTGCCGATACTGCCTCCGCACCTTCTCCCGAATTCCTCCATCGCCTAACCGAATTCCGCGAAGCCCACCCGCGCACCGCCATCTTCAACCTCGGAGCCACCATCTATCAGTCCAAAGACCAGCCCGTCCGCACCCTCCTCCAACTCTGGCCCGAAGGCGGCGGCCAACCCATCAAAGTCTGGTCCAGCGCAGACTTCACCCTCATCGCCGGAGGCATCCGCAGTTTCATCGACAGCGAGGGAAGCACCCGCCACCTCATGATCATGCCGTCGCAGATCGATATTGATCGCATGACCAATCTCTTCGCCTCCAAGGGAAAAACCTACACCGCCCCACAAATTCCCACCTTCCCCGAAGGCAAAGCCACCTTCCAAATCATCGGCAATTCCCCATCCCCCTCCGATCTAACCGCCCTCCAGTCCCTCCACGATCTCTACAACAACCAACACGCCGAACTCCTAGCAGCCCACCAAGGCCGGGAACAGGCCAGCCTCCAGCGCGCAGCCGAACTCAAGGCAAACCCACTCCAGCCCAAAGACATCACGCTGCGCTACTGGCACAGCACCCGCCCGGCAATCCAAGTCAAAGGAGGTGCCCAATGAAATGCCTGCGACTTGCAATCGGATCTTTGTTCATACCGACAGCCATTTCCCTAGCCATCGTCGACACCAACGAAAACGGCCTCAGCGACCTCTGGGAAAAGGCCTACAACAACGGCGATCTATTCTCCGAAACCTACGATCCCCAAGCCGATCCCGACCAAGACGGCTGGACCAACGCCGAGGAAGCCGCCGCCGGCACCGATCCCGCCGACCCCAATCCACCCACTGGCATCATCGCCCCGGACCTCCTCCACACCCCCGCTGTCATGGGAACCGATGGCAACGGCCAACCCATCATCATCACTCCCGAAGTTCTCACCGTCTCATGGCCCACTCTCATCGGGAAACAATACACCCTGCTCTTCTCGCCCGTTCTATCCGCAGCAAGCTGGCTCCAAGTCCCCGACTCCCAATTCATCGGCGACGGAAACATCCATGAGTTCCACTTCGACCTCTCCAGCGGAGACAAATGCTTCTGGCGCGTCTCCGTCACCGATGCAGACAGCGACGGCGACGGTCTCACGGATGCGGAGGAAGCAATGCTCGGCACCGAACCGCTTCTTGCCGACACCGATGGGGACGGTTCCAGCGACTGGATGGAAATCCTGATGGGCTTACGCGGTGGTTTGCCTGCCGGTCTATCCGCCGATCCTTTGAACGCGGATGCCGACGAAAACGGGGAACTGGATGGCGATCAGTTAGATTTCGACAAGGATGGCACCGCGGATCGCGTGGACTCGTCTCCTGAGGATAGTGCCGACAGCTATGAGACTGGGCTCCTGCCTCGCTATGCCATTTTCCCCATTCTAAACGCGAATCCCGTCGAGCTTCCACCGGATGGCAGCACTTCACCGCTTCAAATCAACGATCTTGGAATGGTGCTTTATGGAAATGGCGTCTGGCAAGCGGGCGAATGGACTCCTCTCATTCAAGAATCCCTCTCGGTGAAAAACGCCTCCGCGAGGTCCATCAATGACTCAGGAATGATCGTCGGAACATCAAACGACGTGGATTTCCACAACTTCGCCTGCTGGTGGGACTCGCCCGGCGCGGAGCCGGTATTTATTGGGACCGCTGATGGTTCCCACATGGCCGGACCGGATGATGATTATGGGGCGGCGTATGACTTCGGCGTAAACCTGCTCAAGCCCGGGCCTGTTCTGGGCAACGACGGCACATTCTTTTATCCCGTCAATGAGAAGGATGTGGAAACCGGGGAATGGCATTTCTTACATCACGGAAAGTGGCGGATTCCTACGAACGGACAGGGATTTCCGACCGAGAGTTCGACCAGTCGAGGCCTGCGCTACACCGGAGGGGCCGAACTCTCGTGGGGCTACAATGACGATGGCACACAGCCACCGGGCACGGTCCAAGGATGGGTGGAGACTCCAGACCGCAAGCCCGCGTTGCCGTTCATTCCCGTACAAGTGAGTGGAACCCCTGAAGGAGGCGTTCTGGCTTTGTCCGGGATTGGCGTAAACAACAGCTATTGGGATTCCGAAACGCTCAGTTGGGGAATTTCCGGAATATTCCGCCCCGCCGTCGATATTGCGGCGGATGGAACGGCGATCGGGCGTTCTCATCTCAGCTTCAAGGCGCCACTCTTGTTGAACGGCAGATGGACAGATGTGACCCGTTGGCTTCCGGGCGAATCGGGAACGTGGGCTTCCGCAGGGACCGATCTTTTGGATACCACACCGGGAGGATGGATACTTGCGGAGCGCAAACTTCTCAACCAGCCAAAGGTTGCCGCAGTAGCGTTACCTATCCGAGCCGAGGGGAATTTCACTCCAGAATCCGGCCTTGCACCAGTGGCCCGCAAGCACGCCTGCGGTGTGGATGACTTCTCACTTGGCAGTTATTTGCCCGGCAATGCGATTGAGGAAAAAATCTGGATCATGGCTCCGCAGTCTGGAGGAATGAACCTGTGTCAAAAGTGCGGACACGCGGAAGCCCATAGGTTACCCTTCCGTTG
>DAISZP010000227.1:0-9014 GCA_036824745.1 Luteolibacter sp. | reverse complement strand
AACTGGCCGACGCTCACACCTAACGGAACTTTCTACGACCTCCAGCCGGGCGACCAATGGGAGTTCCAGATCGGCACGATGAATGGAACCACCAAGACGCCGCTGCTTCAATACACGGCGACTTATGATGGCGGCGCCCTGGCCGCCGGGGGAAACACCGGCACCGGAAATTACCTCACCTTCAACCTATCAGGACTGAACGTGCAGCTCGCGCCGAACACGACCTATTACTTCGAAATCGCGCCTCTCAGCGGCAATCCGTTTTTCGAGATGAACAGCTCGCGCACCGGCACCTATGCGGAAGGCACGGCCTTCCGCGGCGGCACCGCGGGCACCATCGGCACCACCGTCAACACGCTCGCCGGGGACTACATCTTCCACGTGAACCTTGAAGCGAAATCCACCGTGCCCGCGGGCACCGTCGCCTGGTGGAACTTCGAGGAAGGCGCGGCTAACAGCTACGTCTCCTACAACCGTTCGGTGGCCGGTCTGTATGAAGGCAGCATTTTCGATCAGTCGGGCAACGCCAACCATCTATCCGTGTTCGCCGCCAACTGGCATTGGTATCGCCCGCAGGTGCCTGCCGCGATCACCCCGCAGTCCGGCGCGGCAAACACCCTCAGCATCCAGAACGCGGGCGGCTTTCCCGCCATCTCCTCCACCGGCACCTTCCTCAGGAACTGGAGCCCCACCTCATGGACGATCGAGGCGGCCATCCGCCCGGACGATGCCACGAACGGCTTCCAAACCTTCATCGGGCGCGACAGCTACGGAGCCTTCTCCGGAAACCCCGCGCTCGCCGCGATGTATTTCACCGTCCTTCCCAATGGCGGCCTGCGCTTCATGTTCACCGATGCCGCGGGCAACAACTGGGATCTCTCGTCCGCCGCCAACACTCTGCAGGATGGCAAGTGGCACGCCGTGGCCGCCACTTCGGATGGCAGTACGGTTTCGCTCTATCGAAAAAATCTAACCAACGGAGACACGGTTTACACCCTGCTCGGGACGCTCAACATCGCCGCAAGTCCGAATCCGGCGCTCTCCACCGGCAGCGGCAGCTCCACCGACTGGACCGCTGGCGACTTCACCCTCGCCCGCGGCCTCTACAACGGCGGTCACACCGACCGCTTCTTTGGCCACATCGATGACGTCCGGTTCTCCGCCCAGACGCTTGCCGCGGACCAGCTTCTCCACAGCACCGCTCCGCAAACGCCCTCAGGACTCTCGGCCGCCACCGCATCCGGCAGCCAGATCAACCTGACATGGTCCGCCAGCAACGGTGCGACGCGATACAACGTGAAGCGCTCGCTAACCGTTGGAGGCACTTTCGCAAACATCGCCACCGGCATTACTTCCAACAGCTACAGTGACACAGGCCTCCCGAACGGAGCCACCCGCTACTACGTCGTCAACGCGGAGAACGCCGCCGGCACGAGCGCGGACTCGACCGCCGTGTCCGCCACCACCTGGACCGCATCCCAAGCCTGGCGCATGATCAACTTCGGCACGACGAACAACACCGGCAACGCCGCCGACACCTCCGATCCCGACAAGGACGGTCTCAACAACCTGCTTGAATACGCCCTCGGCTCGAACCCGAACGGCAACGCCGCCACCGCCGCGCCTCAGGTCTCCACCGCCACCGGCAAGCTCAGGATCGCCTTCACCCGCAACACCGCCGCCACCGATCTCACGCTCTCCGTGGTCGCCGCCGATTCCCTAACAAGCACATGGTCCGAGATCGCCCGCAGCACCAACGGCGCGGCTTTCACCGCCATCGCGCCCGGTGCGTTGGTGAGCGAATCCGGCAGCGGCACGGTGAGAAACGTCGAGACCACCGACATCGTCCTCATCACCGACCCCGCGCATCCGAAGCGCTTCATGCGGTTGGAGGTGAGGCGGTGAGTTCGGCCGGCGGGTTGGAATGTTCACCCGGTTCCGAGGTTGCTGTCGGAATACGCGCCGATTTTCCGCTTATCCTGACGAAGACAGGTTTCATCCGAAATCCATCAAACCCTTCCATTCCATGATCCGTCCCGCCTTCGTCCCACGTGCTCTCGCCTGCCTGCTTGCGGCGGGTTTCTTCGCGCCTTCAGCGGCCCATGCGGAGGAGGCGGTCGTGACGGTCAAAGCCGGTGCGCCCGGCAAAAAGATCAGCACCGATCTGTTCGGTATCTTCTTCGAGGACATCAATTACGCGGCGGATGGCGGGCTCTATGCCGAACTGGTTCAAAACCGCTCATTCGAATATTCAACGGGCGACCACAAGGACTGGAACCCGCTCACATCGTGGGAACTGGTGGAGCGCGATGGCGGCAAAGGCAAATTGACGACCGGAATCGACAAACCATTGAACCCGAACAATCCACGCCACGCCGTTCTAACATCCGAGGGCGGCGAGGTGGGTTTGAGAAACGGCGGCTTCGACGGCATCGTGCTGAATGCGGGCGAGACTTACGACTTCTCCCTCTTCGCGCGGCAGCTCGATGGCATCGGCGGCCCGCTGGACGTGAGATTGGAATCCAAGGATGGGAAGGTTCTGGCAGAAGCGAACTTGGCCGCCGCCGATTCGGCATGGAAAAAACAATCCGTCACACTCCGCGCCAACAACAGCGCGAAGGACGCCCGCCTTGTGGTCACCACGAGGTCCCGCGGACGTCTCGCCTTGGACATGATCTCGTTGTTTCCGGAAAAGACCTTCCACAATCGCCCTAACGGTCTTCGCGCCGATCTCGCGCAAGTCATCGCCGATCTGAAACCGAGGTTCATCCGTTTTCCGGGCGGGTGCCTCGCGCACGGCGACGGATTGGACAACATCTATCGATGGAAGGACACGATCGGCCCGGTCGAGCAGCGCAAGGCGCAGCGCAACATCTGGCGCTATCATCAGACCACGGGGCTCGGTTACTTTGAATACTTCCAGTTCTGCGAGGACATCGGCGCGAAGCCGCTCCCCGTGGTGGCCGCGGGCGTGTGCTGCCAGAACGCCGGCAACTACATTCCAGGTTCGCCTAAGGGACAGCAGCTCATCCCGATGGGCGAGATGGCTGACTACGTGCAGGAAGTGCTGGATCTCATCGAATGGGCGAACGGCCCCGCGACTTCCAAATGGGGAGCGAAACGCGCCGCCGCGGGACACCCGGAGCCGTTCCATCTGGAATACCTCGGTGTCGGCAACGAAGACCACATCACGCCCGGCTTCGAAGAGCGATTCGCGATGCTTCAAAAGGCGATCAAGGCGAAACATCCGGAGATCACCATCGTCGGCACCGTCGGCCCGTCACCGGACGGCAGTGACTTCGATGCGGGTTGGAAATTCGCCAAACAATCGCGCGTGGACATGGTGGACGAGCATTACTACGTGGCTCCGCAATGGTTCCTGAACAACCTCCACCGCTACGATTCCTACGACCGCTCCGGTCCGAAAGTGTATCTCGGCGAATACGCGTCCCGCGGCAACACGCTCTTCAACGCGCTTTCGGAAGCGGCCTATCTGACCTCGCTCGAACGCAACGGCGATGTGGTCCACCTTTCCTCCTACGCGCCGCTGCTCGCGAAGACCGGACACACCCAGTGGAACCCGGACCTGATCTATTTCGACAACACCTCGATCATGCTGACCGCGAACTATCACGTGCAGCGACTGTTCGGCGAGAATCCGGGCGACCAGTGGTTGGACAATGAAGTCAAGGTGATGGAAGCACCCGTTGAGCAAAAGCCGGTGGGTGTTTTCTTGGGAACGTGGGAAACGCAGGCGGAGTTCGACAAGGTGCGGCTGGAGAGCGGCGGCAAGGTTTTGTTAGACGAATCCTTCGAGAAGGCATCCGACGCCTGGCGCGCCGAATCCGGCGACTGGAAGATCGCAGGCGGCGTCTATCAACAGAGCGGCAACCCGAGCCCCGCGCTGTCGAGAGCCGTCTCTGCGAAAGTCGCGGGAAAGGCCGCCTACACCCTGTCGCTGCGGGCGAGAAAAACCGGCGGCAACGAAGGCTTCCTGATCGGCTTCGGAGCCACGGACGATTCCAACCATTACTGGTGGAACCTCGGCGGCTGGGGCAACAAGTCCCACGGCATTGAGAAGCGCCGCAACGGCGTCACCGGCCCGGTCGGCCCCACGGTGCCGGGCCATCTCGAAACCGGTCGCTGGTATGACATCCGGATCGCGGTGAACGGCCAGCACATCCAATGTTACCTCGACGGCAAGCTCATTCATGAAGTGACGGACGACGAAAGCGCCTCCGCGAAGCTCATCGCCTCCTCGGTGCGCGACAGCAAAACCGGCGACATCATCCTCAAACTGGTGAACGTCCTGCCCACCGAAGTGCGCGCGCAGATCAAACTGCCCGGCATCGCCAACACCCTCCAATCAAACGCCGCGCTCACCGTGCTTAGCGGCGACCCCAAGGAAACTAACAGCTTTCCCCAGCCACTGCGTATCGCGCCGAATTCCTCAAGCATCAAGGTGGGTCCTTCGTTTTCCCACAACGCTCCGCCTCACTCGCTCAGTGTCATCCGCCTGAAGACCCGCTAGAAACATCACCTCGTCCCCATCCATGAAAATCCAATCCCGCCGTCTGTTTTGCTGCCTTGTTCTTTCCGCCGCGATGACCGCCGGTTTTCCATCCGCCGCCGAGACGGAGCCGCCGCTACCCGCGATGAAACCCTCCGGGAATCCCGGAACCAAGCCGGCGAAGGTTCCCGCGGAGAAGGACTTCGGAGCTTATCTGTTCGCGTTTCACAAGGACGATGACCACAGCCTGCACTTCGCGCTCAGCCCGGACGGCTACACGTTCACCGATGTGAACCGCGGCAAGGCGGTGATCAGTGGCCGCGACATCGCCGATCAGAAAGGCATCCGCGATCCCTACATCACCCGCGGACCGGACGGCGCGTTTTACCTCGGCCTAACAGACCTGCACATCTACGCCAAACGCGAGGGCCTGCGCGACACCGAGTGGGAGCGCCCCGGCGAGCAGTATGATTGGGGAAACAACCGCGCGCTCGTGCTGATGAAGTCCTTCGACCTCGTGAACTGGACGCACGTGATCTATCACGTCGGCGAGGAGTTTGAGAAATTCAAGGATGTCGGCTGCCTGTGGGCGCCGCAGATGATCTTCGATCCGGAGAAACGCCGGTTGCTGGTTTCCTTCACCACGCGCTTCGGCAAGGGACGCAACAAGCTCTACTACGCTTACGCGGATCCGGCCTTCACCAAGTTCGAGACCGAGCCGCAGGAGCTCTTCGCTTATCCACGCGATTGCAACATCATCGACAGCGACATCACCAGGGTCGGCGACCGGTTCCACCTCTTCTACGTGGCGCACGACAAGCCCGGCGGCATCCGCCACGCGGTTTCTAACAAAATAAACGGCGGCTATGTCTTCGATGAAACGAAGGTCGATCCCGAAAGGGTCGCCTGCGAGGCCCCGAGCGTGTGGAAGCGCACGGGAACGAACACCTACGTGCTGATGTATGACGTGTTCGGCGTGAACCCGCACAACTTCGGCTTCAGCGAGACGACGGATTTCAAGACCTTCAAATCCATCGGCCGTTTCAACGAGGGCGTGATGAAAACCACGAACTTCACCTCTCCCAAGCACGGCGCGATCATCCCGCTCACCCTGGCCGAGGCCCGCGCGCTGGCCAAGCAGTGGAAGTGCGAATCGTGGGAACGGAAACCGTAACCAGGCGCGAATGTCTTTCCGGGTTGCTCCGCCCGATGGGACGGCCTAGCGTTTCATCGGACGATGGAAAAACCCGAGCGCACCGATCTTCCGGACGATCTCACCACCGAGCGTTTGTTGCCGATGGTCTATGACGAGCTGCGCAGGCTCGCATCGGCTCGCATTCTCGGCGGCTTGCAGGGCATGACCTTGCAGCCGACGGCGCTGGTGCACGAGGCGTGGATCCGCCTTGGCGGGAAAATGGACCGGAGTTGGGAAAGCCGTGAGCACTTCTTCAACGCGGCGGCCTTGACGATGCGCCGCATTCTAATGGACCGCGCGCGGCAGAAGGCGAGTCTGAAACACGGCGGCGGTGATCCGGAAATGGCGGCGATCCACCTCGAAGCGCCGGACATGTCCGCGGACGAGCGCCTGCTGCTGATCGATGAAAGCCTGAAACAATTCGAAAGGGAGAATCCCGATGACGCCCGCATCGTGATGCTCAAGTTCTTCGCCGGACTCACGAACCAGGAAGTCGCGGACTCGCTCGGCGTGAATGAGAAGACCGTCCGCCGCAAGTGGACCTTCGCCAAGGCCCGCTTGTTCCAGATCCTCACCGAGATCGAGCAGGCGCAGGAGAAAACGGATTCCGCCTGATGTCCGGAATTTCCCCCGGATTCCGAAGTTTCATGAAAGCCCTCCATGGATGACCCGCAGGAAATCGACGAAGTCTTGTTCGAAGCCGCGCTCGGCATGGACTCGGCGGCGGCGCGCGAGGAGCTCTTCACGTTGATCCGCGAGGGCGATCCCGCGCGGGCCGAACGGCTGCGCGCGCTGGCCGGCGTGCAATCGCGTGCTGACAGCTTCTTCCGCAAGGCCGAGGGCGCGCGCACCACCGTGGCCACCGAGGCGGGCGAGGAGCTGATCGACCTAACAAACCCGCCCGTTGTTTCAAATTCCGATGGTTCGGAGGACGAGCACATCGGCGGGCGCATCGGCAGATACCGTCTGGAGAAACGCATCGGCGAGGGCGGCTGCGGCGTGGTCTATCTGGCGGAGCAGCTCGAACCGGTAAAACGCAAGGTGGCGCTCAAGGTGATCCGCCTGGGCATGGACACGGAGCGGGTGATCGCGCGTTTCGAGATGGAGCGCCAGGCGCTGGCGCTGATGGACCACCCGAACATCGCACGCGTGCTGGATGGCGGCGCGACGGATGCCGGCCGGCCGTATTTCGTCATGGAGTGGGTGCGCGGCGCGCGCGTGACCGACTACTGCGACGCGTCCCAACTCACGGTGCGCGAGCGCATCGACCTGTTCATCGAGATCTGCAAGGGTATCCAGCACGCGCACCAGAAGGGCGTGATCCACCGCGACATCAAGCCGTCCAACATTCTGATAGACGACGAGAACGGAGCCCGCTCGCCGAAGATCATCGACTTCGGCATCGCCAAGGCGATCTCCGGTGAAACCGTCGCGGAAACGCACCTTTCGTTTCAGGACCAGTTCGTCGGCACACCCGCCTACATGAGTCCGGAGCAGGCGGACCGCAGGGAAAGGGACATCGACACTCGGAGCGACGTTTACAGCCTCGGCTTGCTGCTTTACGAGATGTTGGTCGGGCGCACGCCGTTTGACGCGGCGGAGTTGTCCGCCGCCGGTTTATCGGAAATGCGGAGGATGCTCATCGAGAGCGAGCCGCCCCTGCCCTCGGCCCTGTTGTCGGGTCTGGATTCCGCGAAGCAGGTGGAAACCGCCGCCTGCCGCCGCAGCGATCCGGGGAAACTGTTAGGATCACTCAGGGGCGATCTTGATTCGGTGGTGATGAAGGCCATCGAGAAGGACCGCGGGGACCGCTATGAAACGGTGTATGGTTTCGTGATGGACCTCCAGCGCTGCATGCGCCATGAGCCGGTGGTCGCGCGGCCGGCGAAGCGGGCGTATCTCTTCCGCAAGTTCGTCCGCCGCAATCGCCTGGCGGTGGGGGCGGGAGCGGCCGTCGTGCTCTCACTTCTGTTAGGTCTAGGCACCGCGTTCGCTTACTACATGAGGGAGCGCCGGGCGCTGGAGGAGCAGGTGCGGCTGAGGAAGTTCGCGGACGCGGCCCATGCGAACGAGCTGCTGCGCCTCGCCGAAGCGCGTGGCTGGGAAGACTTCGCCCATGTTTCCGTGCTGCTCAGCGAGGGCAAGACCCAGGAGGCGGACGAACAATTGCGCAAGACGCCCATTTCCTCCATCCAGCTCACACCGCAGTCCGCCGAGGTGCTGCGCTCGCTCGGAAACTGGAACGCACTGCGCGGTCGCTGGCCGCAGTCCGCCGAGTGCTTCAACATGTTGTTAGGCGCTGACGACCTCAACAACACCGAAGCCCTGACAGGCTCGCTCGATCTCGTGATGATCTCCTGCGTGCTGATCGAATGCGGCGACAAGGGCGCTTACGAGCGTTTCCGCGAATGGGCGATGGACCGCTTCGCCACATCAGGCTCGGTGAGCGACGCATCGCGCATCCTCCACTCACTGCTGCTAGTTCCACCGGACAAGGCGAACCTGCAACGCATGGCCCTCCTGAAACCGCTGATGGAGGAGTCCGGGTTCGACGCCAGTCAACCTTCCGGTCGGGACCGGGAAATGTCGGTCTGGCGAGCCTTCGGGCTCTCCATCCTCGAATACCGGAAGGGGAATTTCACCGAGGCAAAACACTGGGCGGAGGTCGGCATGTCCTTCAAGGACGCGCGGGACTACATCAACGGCGCGCTGGACCCGGTTTACGCGATGGCCTGCAGCAAGCTGGGGGACACCGTGAATGCGAAAGCCGCGATGGAACGATCCAGAAAACGAATCGAGAAGGCCTTCTCCCCCGAGCTTCCGGCGGCTTACGAGCCGTTCGGGAAATTCCAAGGTTACTGGTGGGACTGGATCATCGCGAGAATCCTATTTGAGGAGGCCGAGAAGGTGATGCACACGTCGGACAGCGCGCAATCGCGCTGAACTCCGGGAGTTCTCCGGGTTTCCGCAGACGGGAAACGGGCGCGAAAAATGGCACCGCCAGGGCATGTCCGGTTTTTTTCCGGGATCTCGTAGCCCGGAAAGCCTGTCTGATTCACAGCCGGCACACTCCCTATCCCGAATCCGAAACCCGTCTTACCATGAAACCCAAATCCAGGCTCTTCGTCCGTCGCGGCCTTCCTCTCTTCGCCATCGCCCTGCCCCTTCTTTCCTCATCGATCCATGGCGCTTCCATCACCTGGAACAACTCCGGAACCGACTTCAACGCGGGCGCAAGCTGGACCGGCGGCACCGCACCCGGCGCGGCGGACATCGCCACCTTCACCGGAGCGCGGACGACGAACCCCG
>DAISZP010000226.1:0-9040 GCA_036824745.1 Luteolibacter sp. | reverse complement strand
CCAAGCCCGAACCCCATCATACTCTTCACACCATGACCACCCAGGCCGAACGTCTGTTAGCTGAGTTTCCCGAACACACCTACGATCAATGGCACGCCGCCGCGGAAGCCCTGCTCAAAGGCGCGCCGTTCGAACAGAAACTCGTCAGCAAGACCTACGAGGACATCACCATCCAGCCGATCTACCGGCGCGAGGACATCGCGGATCTCGATCACCGGAAACACTTCCCCGGATCCGCATCGCTCGTCCGCGGCAGCCAGGCCGATGGTTTCCTGAAGTCCGGCTGGGAAGTCTCACAGGAACTCAAGGCCACCACACCGGAGGCGCTCAACGCCCTCATCCATGAGGGACTGAACGGCGGGCAAAGCGAGTTAAACATCTTCGTCGGCTGCGGCCAAAACGATTGCTGCACCGGAGGCGTGAAGATCGATACCGCCACCGAAGTGAAAACCGCTCTATCAGGAGTCGCGATGGACGCCGTTTCCACCTGGTGGCAATGCGGCCCCGCCAGCGCCGCGGTCGCCTCACTCGTCATCGCCGCCGCCGGAGAAATGGGCGTGTCGCCGGACAAGCTCCGCGGCGGATTCGAAAATGATCCGCTCGCCGACCTCGTCGCGTATGGAAAGTCGCGCCAGCCGCTTTCGATGCGCTTCGACCACATTGCCGCGCTCACCGACTACGTTTCGAAGAACGCCCCCGGCCTGCGCACGATCAGCGTGAAGGGCGACGTCTATCACAATGCTGGAGCCACCGCCACGCAGGAACTCGGCTACGTGATCGCCACGCTCGTTTCCTACATCGAGGAAATGAAGGCCCGCGGCCTTTCGCCGGAAACCATGCTCTCCAAAGTGCGCATCCGTCTATCAGTCGGCTCGGACTACTTCATGGAAATCGCCAAGATCCGCGCCGCGCGATGGCTCTGGAGCAAGGTGGCCGCCGCATACGGCGTGGAAAACGCTCCCGTCCACATCCACGCCTCCACCTCGAAGTGGAACAAGACGACATACGATGCGCACACCAACATGCTGCGCGTCACCTCTGAAGCCTTCGCCGCCGTCGTCGCCGGTGTCGACAGCCTTCACATCGGCCCCTACGACGAGATCTCCGGCAAGACCGACGAGTTCTCCCGCCGCATCGCGCGCAACCTCCACACGATCCTCCGCGAGGAGTGCGGACTGGATCGGGTCATCGATCCCTCCGGCGGATCCACCTACATCGAGTGGCTCACCGACAAGATCGCCGCGAAAAGCTGGGAGATATTCCAGGACATCGAGAAACAAGGCGGCATGCTCGCCGCACTCGAATCCGGCACCGTGCAACAAGCCGTGCAGGGCGTGTGCAAGGCGAAGCTTCAAAACATCCGCCGCCGCAAGGACAAGATCGTGGGTTCCAACATGTATCCCGATCTCAAAGGCAAAAAACTCGCCATCCACACGGTCGAGTGCCGCGCCGGTCAACCGATCCCCGGCGCTCAGCCACCGCAACCGCTCGACATCACGGTTTCTAACAACGCCGCGATGATCGAACAAGCGATCGCTGCCGCGAAAGCCGGAGCCACCAAGCTCTCGCTCGCCGTCGCCACCGGCCTGATTGGTGGAGAACCCGGGCCGGAGATCACCCCTCTGCCGCAACGCCGCGCCGCCGAGGAATATGAAGCCCTGCGCGACGCTTCCGCCGCCTTCGCCGCGAAAACCGGAGCCGCGCCCGCCATCCTCCAGCTCAACATGGGGCCGTCCCGCAAATACCGCCTGCGCGCCGACTGGACCGCAGCCTTCTTCGAAGCCGCCGGTTTCGCCGTCGATGGCAAACGCGACTTCAAGTCCGCCGATGACGCCGTCGCCGCCCTCACGGAATCGCAGGCCGCCATCGCCGTCATCACCTCGGACGACGCCACCTACCTCGAAACCACTGAGTCCCTCGCCAAGGCCGTCAAAGCCGCGAAACCCGGCATCCACCTCCTGCTCGCCGGAGCCCCCGGCGAGAACGAAGCCGCCTGGCGCGCAGCCGGCGTCGATGAATTCGTCAACGTCCGCAGCAACAACTACGAACTCAACGAACAGCTCCTCAAGATCGCAGGCGTCCTCTAACCGGCTCTTCCCACTGATCACCTCTCACTCGGCACTTCCCACTCCTATGTCCCGCCCCGCATTCGCAGACATCCCCTACACCGCCGTCCCCGAAAAAACCGGCTACGATCAATGGTGCAAGGAACTTGAAAAGGAACACGGCAAGCCCATCGGCCAGATCGTCTGGGACACGATGGAGAAGATCCCGGTCAAGCCGCTCTACACCGAAGACGACCTCGCGGGCATGGAGCACCTGAACTATCAGGCCGGCATCGCTCCCTTCCTGCGCGGGCCCTACGCCACGATGTATTGCTTCCAACCGTGGACGATCCGCCAATACGCCGGTTTCTCCACCGCCGAGGAATCGAACGCCTTCTATCGAAGAAATCTAGCAGCCGGACAAAAGGGCCTCTCGGTCGCCTTCGACCTCGCCACCCACCGCGGCTATGACTCGGACCACGAGCGTGTAGTCGGGGATGTCGGCAAGGCCGGTGTCGCGATCGACTCGATCCTCGACATGAAGATCCTCTTCGATGGCATCCCGCTCGACAAGGTCTCGGTTTCCATGACCATGAACGGCGCGGTGCTTCCGGTGCTCGCGTTCTACATCGTCACCGCGCTCGAACAAGGAGCAACGCTCGACCAGCTTTCCGGCACGATCCAGAACGACATCCTCAAGGAATACATGGTGCGGAACACCTACATCTATCCGCCCACGCCTTCGATGAAGATCATCGCGGACATCTTCGAGTTCACCTCGCAGAACATGCCGAAGTTCAACTCGATCTCGATCTCCGGCTATCACATGCAGGAAGCGGGCGCCACGGCCGACCTCGAAATGGCCTACACCCTCGCCGACGGATGGGAATACCTCCGCACCGGCATCGCCGCGGGCATCGACATCGACGCTTTCGCACCGCGCCTCTCGTTCTTCTGGGCCCAGGGCAAGAACCACTTCATGGAAGTCGCGAAAATGCGCGCCGCCCGCATGCTGTGGGCGAAGATCGTCAAGACCTTCAACTCGAAGAACCCGAAGTCGCTGGCGCTGCGCACCCACTCCCAGACTTCCGGATGGTCGCTCACGGAACAAGATCCGTTCAACAACATCGCCCGCACCGCCATCGAGGCGATGGCCGCCACGCTCGGCCATACCCAATCGCTGCACACCAACGCGCTCGACGAAGCGATCGCCCTGCCGACAGACTTCTCCGCCCGCATCGCCCGCAACACCCAGCTCTTCCTCCAGGACGAAACCGCGATCTGCCGCGTCATCGATCCCTGGGGCGGCTCCTACTACGTCGAAGCCCTCACCCACGAGCTCATGCACCGCGCATGGGGCCACATCATGGAAGCCGCGGAAATGGGCGGAATGTCCAAGGCCGTCGAGGCCGGCATACCCAAGATGCGCATCGAGGAAGCCGCCGCACGCCGACAGGCACGCATCGACTCCGGCGAGGAGACCATCGTCGGCGTGAACAAATACCGCCTCGCCAAGGAAGACCCGCTCGACATCCTCGACGTGGACAACACCGCGGTTAGACTCTCCCAGATCGAACGCCTCAAGAAACTCCGCGCCGAGCGCGACGAATCCGCCTGCCAGGCCGCTCTCACAGCCCTCTCCGAAGCCGCCGGCACCGGCAATGGCAACCTGCTCGCCCTCGCCATCGAAGCCACCAAACTCCGCGCATCACTCGGCGAAATTTCCGACGCGCTCGAAAAACACTTCGGCCGCTATCAGGCGACCATCCGCTCGATCTCCGGTGTTTACGGCAAGGAATTCAGCAACCAAGGCAACATGAGCGATATCCCCGAACTCATCCGACGCTTCGAAGCCTCCGAAGGCCGCCGCCCGCGCCTCATGGTCGCCAAAATGGGCCAGGACGGCCACGACCGCGGTGCCAAGGTCGTTTCCACCGCCTACGCCGACATGGGCTTCGACGTCGATATCGGCCCGCTCTTCCAAACCCCCGCCGAGACCGCGAAACAAGCCGTCGAGAACGACGTCCATGTCGTCGCCATGAGTTCTCTCGCCGCAGGCCACAAGACCCTCCTTCCGCAACTCATCGCCGAGCTGAAAAAACTCGGCCGCGAGGACATCATGGTCGTCTGCGGCGGCGTCATCCCCGCCCAGGACTACGACTATCTCTATCAAAACGGCGCCGCCGCCATCTTCGGCCCCGGCACTGTGATCCCGGATTCTGCGCGCAAGATCCTCACGCTTCTGCTGGAGCAGGTGGAGGATTGATCCGGAGGCAAGATGCCTTCCATCCCCTGCGTAAGGGTCTGCCATGAATTTGAAACTTGGCAGACGCGGGTTCATGGCCACCAGCGCCGGAGCCTTGGCATCATGGATGAGCGGTCCCGGAGCCATGGCAGCCGAAGCGGCGGCGGGAAAACGTGTGGGACTGATCGGCTGCGGATGGTATGGCAAATGCGATCTGCTGAGGCTGCTCCAGGTTTCTCCGGTGGACGTGGTGGCGCTTTGCGATGTGGACCGGCGGCTTCTTCAGGAAGCGGGAGACATCATCTCTGTTAGGCAAACCTCGAAGAAACCCCCGCGTCTGCACGGAGACTTCCGCGAGATGCTGAAGGAGAAGGATCTCGATCTCGTGTTGATCGGCACGCCGGACCACTGGCACGCGCTCACCGCCATCGAAGCGATGAAAGCGGGTGCGGACCTTTATTTGCAGAAGCCGATCAGCGTCGATGTCGTCGAAGGCAAAGCCATTCTCGATACCGCCCGCAGCCTCGGACGCGTGGTGCAAGTGGGCACACAGCGCAGGAGCACCGAGCACCTCATCGAGGCGAAACAACGGTTCATCGATGAAGGAAAACTCGGAGCCATTGGCCATGTCGAGCTCTTCAGCTACTATCACATGCGGGCCAAGGGAAACCCTGCGGACGAAGCGCCGCCGGAGGGGCTCGATTGGGACATGTGGTGCGGCCCCGCGCCGAAGCGCGCGTTCAACAAGGCGATCCATCCGCGCGGATGGCGCTCGTTCCGCGAATACGGCAACGGCATCATGGGCGACATGTGCATCCACATGTTGGACACCGTGCGCTGGATGCTCGGCCTCGGCTGGCCGCAGCGCATCAGCTCCACCGCGGGTTCCTACGTCGATTCCGGCTCCATCGCCACCGTGCCGGACACCCAGACCGCGGTGTTCGATTTCGGAAATCTATCAGCCGTGTGGACCCACCGCACCTGGGGCAGCACTCCGGACAAGGATTTTCCCTGGGGAGCGATTATTTACGGCGAGAAAGGCACCTTGAAACTCAGCGTCCAGCGATACGAGTTCATGCCACTTGGAAATGAAGCTCCCATCCGCCGCGAAGTGACCATGGAATTGGACCGATTCCCGGAAGACGCCACGGAGAAATCCCTCGAAAAACACGTCGCCCCCGCCATCCGCGCGCACATGCGCGATTGGCTCGAATGCGCCGCCACCCGAAAACCACCCGTGGCCGACGTGTTAGAAGGCCACATCTCCAGCGCCAGTTGCATCCTCGCCAACCTCTCCGCCGACCTCAAACGCAGCCTCGCCTGGAATCCGGAAACGCATCAGGTCAATGGTGATGATGAAGCGACCAAACGGCTGGCCAGGGAATACCGGGGGCCTTGGGTGCATCCGTAGCCGCAGCCGCTGTGAAACCCTCCGGTCATGGGTGCCGCCCGCCCCTTGGCAACCTTCCTCCATTCCATAGAATCCGCCTTTTCCACCCTTGCGAGAGCGAACTCAACTTACTAACCTCCGCCGTTGAATCCAAGATTCCATCATGCACGAAAAACAGATGCCAATCCGCGGGATGCTTTCTTTGCTCGTTGCTCTGATTACTTCGTCCATCTTGGTTGCGCAGGAGCCGCGGGCCGTGAGAGAGGCTCGTCCGCTTGATCCAAATTCCTCCGATCCGATTGGCCAGTTCCATCGGATCGGCAATCCGAAATACACCGCCGTCGAAAAGCTGATCATTAATCGCGCGCAAAAACTGCAGGACGAGCACACCGCTGTTTTCAACAAGATCGAGATAGGAAAATCGGTGTTCGAATATCCGGGCCTGATCGCCCGAGGCCCAATTAACTTTGATGCGCGCGGCACGGCCTCCTACTCGCTCGTGTTAGGAATTCGCCCACACCTTGCCGTGTTCGCAGGGTCATTCAGCAAGTACAGGATTCAGTTTGATGACAAGGGAATCATCCAGAGCAAGCTCAAGGTACAATCCGAATGGAACAAGGCCGAACATCGTTAAGGCTGAAGGCGCGGCTGAAAGAGCATAGGATTACAACCTGGCTAACCGGCATTGTGTTGGCCATGACTCTCGCGACGATCGGGTATTTTGCCGCAGCAAACATGCGCCCTGACCATGGCGAGCAGGACCCGATCCTGTGGCTGTTGGCGATGACGGTGATGCTGCCCGGTGGGATGGTGGGACGGTTTCTTTTCGATCATCTCATCCCACAAGCTCCATTTGAAACCGTGCTGTTTTCATCAGTCGTCGCCACGAATTCAGCCATTGTCTACGTTATCGGCCGCTTGCTGGACTCCAGACGCAAGAGACAGAGGCCCGACCTGTAGCCAGATTCCCGTTAAGCTCGGAATCGTCTCGCGACGTAGTGGCGCGGGTGTGTTTGGGGCGTGGATCCGAGGTGACGGCTTGCCAGCCGCCACCCTTTGTTTCCACCTTTCACGCCTTTGGCGTGGGGAAGAGGGGACGGGACGTCCCCTCTCCTTATGCGGACGAGACGTCCGCGCTCCTTAGAGGAGGTGGGAGAACATGGCGTCGCGGAGCTTGGGCTCGAACCAGGTGCTTTTGGGTGGCATGATGCCGCCTTGGTCGGCGATGTCCATGAGGTCGACGATACCGGTGGGGAACATGGAGAAGGCGCAGGCGAATTCGCCGGAATCGACGAGTTTCTCCAGCTCGGCGGTGCCGCGGATGCCGCCGACGAAGTGGATGCGCTTGCTGGTGCGCGGGTCTTCGATGTCGAAGAGCCGGGCGAGGATCTCGGTTTGGAGGAGTGAGACGTCCAGCAGATCGATGGCGGAGCGGCCGGTGGTGAACTCGGGCTTGAAGGTGAGGCCATACCATTTGCCGCCCTGATAGAAGGCGAGGTCGTGTTTCTTGTCAGGGACCGGATTGGCAACTTCGGAAATCGTGAAGACCTTGCCAAGGGCGGCGAGGATGTCCTCGGGCGAGTGGCCGTTGAGGTCCTTGAGCACGCGGTTGTAGGCGAGGATGTTCATCTGGTCGTGCGGGAAGATGACGGTGAGGAAACCGGCGCTTCCGCCCGCGCCACTGCGGCTCTGATAGACGCGGCCGGCGGCGGCGCTGCGGTGGTGGCCGTCCGCGATGTAGAGGGCGGGCATTCTCGCGAACTCGGCGACGAGGAAGTCGATATCGACCTGCTCGGAAACAGGCCAGGAGCTGTGGCGAACACCGTCGGGCGCGGTGAAATCGACCTCGGGCGCGGCGGCGGTGATGCGGGCGACGAGGGCGTCGATGGCGGGGACGGACTTGTATGTTAGAAACACGGGACCGGTCTGGGCGTTGAGGGTCTCGATGTGGCGGACGCGGTCGTCCTCCTTGTCCGGGCGGGTGAGTTCGTGTTTCTTGACGATGTTTTTCAGATACTCCTCACAGCTCGCGAGGCCGACGAGGCCGATCTGGGCGTGGTTTCCCATGATCTGGCGGTAGAGGTGGAAGACGGGTTTGTCATCGCGGCGCAGGACGCCTTCGGCGATGAGTTTCTGGAAGTTCTCGAGGCCCTTGGCGTAAACAGGGGCGGAGTAGAGGTCGGTGCCTGCCGGGAGGTCGATCTCGGGCTTGGAGACGCGCAGGAAACTGAGGGGATTGCCTTCGGCCATGACCTTGGCTTCCTCGGAGGACATGACGTCGTAGGGAAGCTCGCAGACTTTGGCGGCGAGTGCGGGATCGGGACGGAGGGCGGCGAATGGAGTGACGGTGGCCATGGGGGCGGCAGTATGGAAACGGCCGCCGGATGGTCAAGGCAGGGTGACGGCGACGCGGCCGAAGAGTTTCCTGAGACTGGATGGATCGACGGTCTGGCGGGTGACGACACGTTCCCAGGTGTTGTCGATGGAGGTGAGGGTGGTGGTGCCGGTCATGGGCACGTAGTTCTTGAGGTCGGTGGTGACCATGGGGGTGTATTGGAGTTCGGTAGCCTTGCGGCGGAGGTATTCGACGCGGAAGTAGTGGTGACTGCCGCTGCGCTCGATGGAATAGTGGGGCAGGCCGGCAGTGCCGGTGCCGCTCTTGAGGACGCGGAGGTCCGGGCGGGTGGGGTCGAGGTTGAAGGCGAACTTGAGGAGGTTGCTGAGGCCGTCCCGGGCGGGGGAGCTTGAGGGCAGCGCGTTGTTTCCGGAAAGGCCGGAGGTGGTGGTCCAGGCGGAGTACCACTCTCCGGCGGAGGAGGTGGAGAAGGAGATTTCCTCGGAGAACTCGCCGGTGAGGCCGTAGGTATTGAAGGCCTGGACGACGCAGTAGTAGGTGGTGAACGGCGCCAATCCGGAGATGAGGGTGGAGTTTGTGGTGACGGTGCGGACGTCCGGATGGTATCCGCTGCGGGTTCCGAGGCAGACGGTGTAGCCGGCGAGGTCTTTTTCCGAATTTGCCTGCCAGGAAATGACGATGGATCTCGTGCTCTGGGCGGAGAGGACCGGTCCGAGCAGGAGCAGCGCGGCCAGGACGAGGAGCTGGACAAGTGTGGGTTTGTGGGTTTGCACGCCTACAATGTCCCCGAATCCGGGGATCGGGGCATCGGGACGATTTCTCGAATTGGCAGGGACGATCCGGAAATCCGGGTGTCCGTAACTTTTCCGACCCCCGGTAGGGCATCCCACCACCGGTCCGGTTCATGGCAAAAGGCCTTTGGAAATCATGAGGGCCGCTCATTCTCCGGGCTTTGAACCTGTGTCAAAAGTGCGGACACGCGGAAGCCCATAGGTTACCCTTCC
>DAISZP010000225.1:7122-9048 GCA_036824745.1 Luteolibacter sp. | reverse complement strand
AGCAGGATGATCAGATTCATGACAACGCCTCCACGATCAGGCCGAACGATTTCACATCGGTGACGCAGACGCGAGTGCCTGCATCGGCGGAACCCATGGCCAGTTTCGCCTCATAACGTCTGCCCGCGATCTCCACCTGGCCGCTGGGAAACAAGGCCGTCACCGCGATGCCGGTGCTGCCGATCAATGACGCGCTGGTTTCCGTCTCTCGGGTTCCCGTATTCAGCGGACGCGGCGCGCCGGGTTCTCCGCCCACCGCGGTTTGCAGCACCATGTTTCCCCAAGGCCCGCCGGAGGGCAGGAAGCGGAGGAGCAGCACGAACAACACGACCGCGATGACGAATGCGGCGATCACGTTGGCCAGCGGGCGGACGAGGACGTCTCCCGAGAAGGAAACCGGCTCGCCGGGCCACAAATCCAGCATCGCCCACACCAGCGCCCCGCCCAGAAGCGCGGGTATCAGCGTGCCGGGGAAAAAGAACACTTCCACCGCCACCAGCGCCACGCCTAACAGGAAAAACAACAGCGGCTCGTGGCCCGACAGGCCCGCGACGTAGTGCCCGAAGAACACCACTCCCAGCAACGCGATGCCCGCGATGCCGAAGAACCCGAAACCCGGAGTCATGAACTCGATGAACAGCGCGAGCAGGCCGAGGCCAATCAGGACCGGCGACAGGGCGGTTAAATATTGTGCCAGTTTCTCCGACCAGGTGACGTGGTAAACAATCATCCCGGGTTTTTCCGCGCCCGAGAGTTTGCCGGCGAGTTCGTCCAGATCCGCCGCGATGCCGGTTCCTAACAACGGCTGCGGGGGATCGCCGTAGGGTTTCATCGCCTCGCTCGCGGTGAGAGTGAGCAGTTCGCCTTTGGGTTTGATCACCTTGTCCCCGATCTTCAGTTCGAACTCACGGTCGATCATCGCCGAGATCACGTCTCCCCGGTATCCCTTGCCTTCGGAAACCGAGCGCACCCTCGCCCTCAGGTAGCTGACGACTTTTTCCTTCATCGTCGGGTCGATGTCCTGGCCGGTGCTCTGCACCGGAGCCGCGGCGCCGATCAAGCCGTCCGGCGAGAGATGGATCTCATCCGTTCCCGCGGAAATCAGGGCTCCGGCCGAGATCGCCTCGTCGTTGACGTAGGTCGCCGTTTTTCCCGGAAACTTGTCCAGGGCCTTGAGCATCTCGAAGGTGACATCGATCCTGCCCCCGGGTGTGTCCATGTCGAGGATCACGGTGTCCACACCTTGTTCGATGGCTTGTTTGAGGCCCTTGCGCAGGATGTAGAGTTGCGGCGGGGAGATCTGCCCATGAATCGGGATCACCATCACCTTGGCGGCCGCTTTCTCCGCGGTAGGAGCCTCCGCCGCACGGCCTTCCGGGGCCGGCCACAACGCCAACATGCCGGTCATGATGCCTGCTAGAATCCGATTCACGCCTGACACCATGGACTTGGGAAACCGGTGCCGCAAGCTTCCGGGGATTGGAAGAACCTGGAAATTTTCCAGTTTCTGCGGATCGTTCCTCTCCATTTCGATCCACGCCCGCTTGTGGTGGTTAGGCGGCTGGCACTCGAATGGCCGACATGCTTCCCGTTCTGCGGACCACACGAGAGGAAGGAGGGTATGGCGTCCTTCCTTGTGCGCGCGCTACCCGCCGCGAATCGAAACCCGGACCTCACTCCCGGGGCCCAATCATTCGAATAGCCAATTTCAATTTGCCGGAAGTCCTGGCATCGCTGCGAAGCCGCGAAACAAAGCTGCGAAGGCCCAAACCAAACGTGTTTTGACCCAAAGCAAACGTGTTTTGACTCAAACCAAACGTGTTTTGATCCAAAGCAAACGTGTTTTGACCCAAACCAAACGTGTTTTGACCCAAACCAAACGTGTTTTGACTCAAACCAAACGTGTTTTGACTCAAACCAAACGTG
>DAISZP010000225.1:0-7022 GCA_036824745.1 Luteolibacter sp. | reverse complement strand
AACGTGTTTTGACTCAAACCAAACGTGTTTTGACTCAAACCAAACGTGTTTTGACCCAAAGCAAACGTGTTTTGACCCAAATCAAACGTGTTTTGACTCAAACCAAACGTGTTTTGACCCAAAGCAAACGTGTTTTGACCCAAATCAAACGTGTTTTGACCCAAATCAAACGTGTTTTGACTCAAACCAATCGTGTTTTAACCCGAATCTTCCGAGCGTCGCCGGGACCCGGGGGAGGGGGGCAGTTGTGCGATTTGTGGATTGACCAAACCACGGGATACATCACACCTTTGTGGCACGGAAATCAACGCCATGCCCCCCAAGCGTTCCCGGTGCTGTGTCGTTCACGGGAGAAAAATCGTTTTCCGATCCGGTTTCTGGTGGTTCATGGATGGCTCCGGGGCTCCACCGATTAGGATCGATGGTCTGTTTTCCTCCTGTGAATGGAATGTGTCATTGATCGCCGCTTCGATTGGCTTGAACAAGCGGACGTTCATCCGGTTGGTTGCGGATTCACTTGGAATGAATCCAAAGGAATGGCTCAGGCACCTCCGGGTGGTCGAGGCCCGCCACATGCTCCGTGAGGGGACGAAGATCCAGATTGTGGCGCGGAAACTCGGCTTTCGCCACGATTCCGACTTCACCAGGGATTTCAAGGATCTGATGGGGGTGACGCCATCGCGATTCGCGGCGGACGAAAGGATGCGTTCATTTGATGCTGGCCATGACGGCGGTTCATTCGGGCGGTTTTCCTGATATGTCACTTTTTCCTTAACGAATCTATTTGCCCGTCTTTCCGGCTGTCCGCAGCCTGCCGCCACTCTTCCTAACACATGAGAATCAGTGGCGTTTCCCCGGCGGTGAAGTTGATTGGCGCGGTGTTTCTGAATTTGACATTGATTGTCAATCAGTTGTCCGCGGAACTCCAGCAGATCACCTTTGATGGCGGTGAATGGCTTCCTTATCAGATTGTCGGAGATGAGAATGATACCTCCGGATGGCATTTAAATTCCGGTTCGGCGGAAGTTTCGGCATTGGGGGCTGGAACCAACGGAGGCAAAGCCCTCAACCTGCCCGCCAATTCGGAGTTCGAGACCCACATCACACGCGATGTCGTGTGGAATCCGGCGGAAACCATCGCGTTCGTCGATTTCATGATCAAGCCGGCTGCGAATCCGGAGAACAGCCTGTCCAACGTGCTGATCAACGGCACCGAAATCGCGTTTCAGGTTCCTGAAGGCACGAATACCGGGGAAGTCTGGGTCCGCCACGGAACGGACGGAGTTGCCAATCCGGAACAGAATCCCGCGCAGTGGCTGGCTACCGCCGGGTCTTACACGGTCAGCCAAGGGGCCACCTCATCGGATACCTACATCCGGCTCACGCTGCGCCACGACTACGGGCGGAATCTCTGGGACCTCTTCGTGGATGGAAAACTCGCCGCCGCGAATCTTGCGTTTGATGGCAGGAGCAACGCGAATCTCACGCAGTTGGAATTCTTCAGCAGCGCGACCGGCGACACCTTGCTGGACGACATTTCCGCTCTCAAGGATAACATGCTGTTCCCGGATGCGGACAAGGACGGTCTTTCCGACGCTTGGGAAATCGCCAATGGCTCCAACCCCAATCTGTATGACCGGGATACGATCAAGCCCGGCACCGGCAAGTCGTTTCTGGATACCTACATGGATTCTCTCTGGCCCCATGTCTCCGGACGCGGGAACGCCAGGGTTTCGATTTCCGGATCCATCCCGGCTCTCACCCTGCCCGAACACAAGGCCGTTGGTTCGCTGAAGGGATCATTCTCCGTGGGCGGGGATGGAGCCGCGAATTACACGATTCCCATCGATCTGCCGAAGGGAACGGCGGGCATGGAACCCAAGCTGGGCCTGTCCTATTCCAGCAATGGAGGAAACGGCCCGCTCGGCCTGGGATGGTCCCTCACCGGACTCCAGCGGATCACCCGCGGGCCTTCGTCCGTCATGAAGGACGGGGCGTTTGATCCAATGGACTTCGATCCGGACGACCGTTTCTACCTCGACGGCCAGCGCTTGGTTTGTGTCGTTGGCGACTATGGTTCGCCGGGTTCGCAATACCGGACGGAAATCGATTCCTACGCCCGGATCACTGCAGGTGGCACGAGCACGATCGAATATTGGACCGTGGAAACCAAGGCTGGCTTGAAAATCGTTTTGGGCGGTTCCGAAGCCACCACAAACTCGGAGTTGACGGTGGGCGGCAAGACGCTGGCTTGGCTGGTGAACAAGGTTTCGGACACGTGTGGAAATTTTTACTCAGTCAAATACGAAGTCGCTGCTTCACAGGCTCCTTTTGATTTCATCAATCATCAGGTGAACGAGATCAAATATTCTGGCTATGGAACTCGTGAGGGAAATTGCACGGTGAGCTTCCTTTACGAAGATCGCCCCGACGTCGCCCGCACCTTTACAACGAAGGCGAGTTACCGGACAACAAAGAGATTGTCCAAGATTCGAGTGTTGACGGGGAATTATGTCAATCATTCGTATCGGTTTGAGTATCAGACTTCCTATCAATCCGGTCGCTCCTTATTGAAATCCGTGACGAAACACATGGAGGATAGCGACAGTCTCAAAGTGCCTGCCACGACCTTCAATTACGATGGAATTCAGAGTGGCGAACCGATTTGGAGCGATCCAGGAGCCGCGTCGCTGCCATTGTATGGTTCTGGATTGGATTCCAACGCGGAAGTCAACTCTCTTGTTGGTGGTGATGAAACGGATTCCACATTGATCCGCCTGACTGGCGATGTTTCGCGTTGTTATCGACTTCCAAGTGGTGGCATCAAATTGTATTCGGATACCAAAGTCCGTTTCGAATTCAAGTCGTTGAGGCAGAAGTCTGGTGGTGCTATTTTCGGATTGGATACGGATCTCGCATATGCCGCTGGTGATAATTCGGCGCTTTGTCGGATTGGAGGAACCGAACCAATCAGCATGGGGGGGACGAATTTTCCAGGTGCCGCCAGGGATTACACTCCGGAAGAAGATTGGAAAACTTTCACTTTCAGCATCGGGCAACTCAAGCCGGGAGTCACGATGCCGTATCTTGTGTTGATGTGCGCGGACAATGAAAGTTCAGACGGCACGGACAGCGCCTTTTTCCGGAATATTCGATTTTTCAGATCAGACACGCAGACCTACTCCGACGTCAATCCGGTGGAATTCAATCTGCAAACCGAAGTGCCCCGTTATATCGATTCACAAGGTCGGGATTTGGGAGTGGCTTGGATGGATATTGACGCGGACGGCCTCACAGACTTCGCGGATTGGAGGGTCGTGGACTATGATTTCGGCACTACAGGATCTCCTCCGGATCTGAATCCTGACACGTTTGGATTCTGCTATAGGAATCTTGGCGGTGAGTTCCGCATGGACAACACCTTCAGACCTCCTTCGACGCTTCCTCTGGGTTGTAGGGTTTCCGACACTCTTGCCTATGATTACGTGTCCAAGCACCACTTGTTGGCCACGCCTGTGGATGTTGACGGGGATGGGAAACTCGATCTGATGGCCTCGGAGAATCTCAAGTCTTCGTCCGGCCATATCCGCTGCATCTATTCTTTCTACACCTACAATGGCGTGGAATGGGTCAAAAAGACCGACTGGACCCTGCCATTTCGTCTCGAAAACACAACGAGTAGTGAGGATCGAGGGGGCAAAAAACGCGATGAGCACTTCACATGGACGGATCTTGACTCGGATGGCTTCCCCGATCTCGTTGTCTACACCACGAGTTCGGGTCGGTTGTATGACCGGATTACCGGGGAACTTCTGACCGGTGGGGGTACAAGTGTGGCGTATCGTAATCTCGGTCGTTCCGGCCCGGGTTGGTCCAAGGCTGCGTTTTGGCGCCTCCCGGAGCCTCTCATGGAGAACGCGGAGGATGTTGGCCGCCGATTGGTGGATATTAACGGTGATGGTGCGGTGGATCTCGTCGAATCTCGTCTTGATGGGGCCACTCACGTTTCCAAAGTTTACCAAACCGCTCCTTCTGAAGGTTACCGGTGGAATTCCACACCCGGGGAACAGAATCCTCCGGATAGCAAACTCGAGCTGCCCGCGCCACTGGTGAATTCCGGCAGGAAGAACACCGGGGTCATGTTCGTGGATTTGAATGGTGACGGTTTGGTGGACCTGCTGGACTACACCACTAACGCGGGAACCGCGTCCCGTGCATGGCTCAATCAAGCCGAGAGAAAACCCAATGAATCCGCATGGCTTGCGGAGACCGTGCCGGCGAATTACGGGATCTCCTCTAGCAGCTATGCCGTCCCGTTTCCTTTGCATTATTGGGAAGGCGGAGAGGCGAAGCCAATGGGTTTCGACATGGCGGATGTGAACGGTGATGGGTTGCAGGACATTTTGTATGCCGAAACTCTGGAAAGCGGCCTACCGTGGATCGAGAGCACGATGTTGCTGAACACCGGCGATGGATGGAAACGCAGGGATGTTTGGCAGATTCCGGAGAACAAACGGATCTTCACCAATGATACGGAACGTTCCAGCGGCAAGCGCCGTGCCAAGCTACAGGACATCAATGGAGACGGATTTCCGGATTTGATTCTGGGAATCGCGTCCGCCGGTCCAGAGGTGAGATACAACAATTGCAGGCCCGAAGTGCTGAGGACCATCAAGGATGGCTTTGAATCGGTGATTGCGGCGGATTACCAGAGGCTCAATGATCCATCTCCCACCATTGGCTTCGGTTTGCGTGTTTATGAGAAATACACCGGTCCGTTGGACTACGGAGTTTCCTCCGTTATCGACTCCAGACTGGTGGTCTCACAGTACTCGTCCGAAGGTTCGAATGGCTTCAGGCACTTGCGCTCGCAGCGGTATGGCGAACTCCTCTACGACAAGATCAATGAATGCTCGCTTGGGTTCGGTTGGATTGACGCGTTCGATGAGATAACCCGGCAAATAACGCATACCACAACCCGTCGGGATTATCCCTTCGCGGGAAGTCCGGATGTGGTGACCACTTCGATGGAAGTAACGCCAGATGATGTTCAATATGGCTTGGTGCTGCCCCCGGTCGCTAAAGGTTGGAAGGAACTGGTCGTAGAAAAGCATTATTACGGCGTATCGCAGGAAAACGGGGCAGGTGGAAAGATCCAGAGGCCGTTTGAGATTGCTTCCGAAGTGGTTCGCAAGGACCTCGCCGGTGCGGTGGTGTCGAAAATCACGACGAGCCAGAATTTTGATTCGTTTGGATTTGTCACCTCATCCACGGTCGCCTCGCTGGACACCTCTTATGTCGCAACCTCGAATGTTTACAATCACATCACTACTGGAGGAAAGTGGCAGCTTGGCAGGCTCTCGTCGTCCACCGTTACCAAATCCGAACCCTACAAAACCCCGCTGACGAGGAGTTCTTTGTTCACTTATGACGAGGACACAGGACTCATCAAGACGGAAACCATCGAGCCGAATCAACCCGACTATAATTCGACCAAATCGTATGGGCGTGATGCGTTCGGCAACATCACCAGTACGACATTAACAGCCAATGGAGTAACAAGAACCAGTTGGAGCGAATACAATCCGGCGAATCCCTACTATGGTCGGTTCTTGACCAAGGAAATCAATGCCGCGGGGCATAACGCGATCTACACCTATGATGCCGAGCGGGCGCTGCTGACAAGCACCACCGATGCCAATGGTTTGATCTCGAAGTTTGGCTACGACAGTTACGGCACGCTCAAACTGACGGAGCATCCGGACGGTACCGAAACTGGAGAAGCCACCGGGCTTTCGTCGAATGACGATTCCAATCTGCCTCCGGCAGTGAAGAATAAAGTGACGGGTTTGATCAAACACTTCCGGGCGAAACAGAGTTCCGGCTCTCCGGTGGTGAAGGTTTACTTGGATGCCCTCGGGCGTGAGTTGGTCACGGAAACCACTATTCTCAAGAATGCGGGGGCGACCGGAGCGGCCCGATACGCCAAAGTTTACAACGTTAACCGATATGATTGGCGTGGTCGTAAGATCGAGGCGTCCGATTCATTCTTTGCCGGAGATGAGCCGAAATGGACCACGATCTCGTATGATCTGCTCAATCGGGTAAGCGCCACCACCCATCCGGATGGCGGCGTGGACAAACTGGTTGCCACATGGACGGATCCTGACAGAGACGGCAACCTGACCGCTAGTGACAGCCAGCCCAGCATCCGCCCCTACACCTACTCCAAAACCCAAGGCCGCGGCGGGATGACATTGGAGCGCTGGGAAGACCAGCACGGGCGCTTGATCCAGTCCCGGGACAATTCCCAACTCATCACCACCTTCACCCATGATCAGGATGGCAGGCTGCTCACCGCCGCCGTCGGTGGTGTCCTACTGTTGACGAATGCCTACGACCTCCTTGGAAACAAAACCTCCGTCACCGAGGCGAATTCCGGCATGTCATCGTCGACTTACAATGCCCTCGGCGAGGTGAAGACCAGCACCAATGCCAGAAGCCAGGTTACCACCACGGAGTACGACAGCCTCGGCCGCCCCTTCAAAACCATCCGGCCGGAAGGCACCTATACCACCGAGTATGATGCTCTTGGCGCAATCGGCAAGCCGTGGAAAATCACTGGCTCCGATGGCAGCGAGGAAACCATCACCTATGATTCCCTCGGCAGGCCCATTGCGACGAGAACCAAGCTGGCCACCGGCCAGGTTTTCACCACCACCACCACGTATGATGCGCTGGGCCGGGTGGTTGCCTCCGTGGACGCCGGTGGTCTCATGACCATCACCGACTACGATCCCTTGTATTCCTTCCCGGTTCATCTGCGGATAGGGCCGGGTTCAGTGGGGGCAGGAGCAGCCTTATGGACCGCCGGGACCTTCGATTCCAAGGGAAGGGGACAAAATGAGAAGCTCGCCAACGGAGTCACCAGGGATGCGGCCTATGACCCAGACACGGGCTTGGTCACCAACCTCACAGCCTTGACTAGTACGGGGTACGTCCAGAATCAGGAATCCGACTGG
>DAISZP010000224.1:0-9145 GCA_036824745.1 Luteolibacter sp. | reverse complement strand
GCAGCGCGGCGTCCCCGTCCTTCCAGATCTGGTTGTAGAAACGCGCGGCCATCAACACGTGCTCGTAGCGGCGCTGCACGAACCACTGGATCATGCTGACCTGATACTGGGCCTTGGTTTTCAGCGTCTGCGCCTCGGTGCGGACAATGTTCGCTTTTTTCAACGCTTCGATTTCCGCGATGCGGCGCAGGGTGTCGGCGTATTTGAGGGAGTTTGTGCCGGCTCCAGGAGCTTGCGCGGGTTGGTTGCGCTGGTTGCGGTTGTTTCCACCGCCCTGGCCTTGGCCCGTGGCTTGGGCGCTGCCGATTTCGATGTCGCGTTCATGCCGCGCCTTCCAATCGCCTTCGGCGATGATCGAGCGCTTTTCCGCGTCCATCGTGTCGTTGAGCTTCTTGAGTCCGTTCACGTCCTGCTTGGCGAGCATGGCGGTGTAGATGGACTCGGCGAGCGAGCCGCAGAGGTTGGCGTCGCCCGGATAGGAGGCGGCGGTAGGCAGCAGCTTGAAGGCGGAATAGAGATCCGGCCCGCCGCTGCGGAAGGGTGACACCGTGGCGATGATCTCGGCGACGGTTTCCCGATAGGTTTCCGCGGCTTCTCCGCTTCGGGCGGCTGCGAGAGGTATTTTTCAAACCGCGCCTTGAGCAGGCGGTTGTCGCCTAACGGAATGGCGACGCCGCCGACGGTGATGGTTTCCGCCGCGGGATCAAGCATCGGGATTTCCTGACCCAAGGGACCCGCGCTTTGCTGTTTCTGCGGCGCCGCGGCGGTGTCCTGCGGCGGCGGAGCCTGGTTTGCGGGCGGTTGTTGTTGCGGTGGCGGCGTGTAGATGCCGCCTTGTCCGCAGGCGAGATCGGCGAGGAGAAGAGGAAGGAGGAGCCGGAATTTCATATGCGGATGGGGATCACAGGCGGTTGACTCCGGTGGCCACGGCGATGCCGCTCTGGCGCATTTTCACCCGGAAGGAATACTTTTGTTTCGCGTCGATGTTGAGGTTCTTGAACTCCGGCGGAATCTCGATGCCGATGAACTGCTCGCCGCTGGAGGTGTCCACCTTGAGGCTGACAAGTTGGCCGCGGTCGGTGGTCCATTGGAGTTTCTGGTCGATCTGGCCCTCGATGACGTATTCGTTGCCGCGCAGTTGGTTGGCGTTTTCGAGGTATTCCTCCATGTTCAGCTTGCTGACATTTCCGAACGACGGGGATTTTTTCCCAACGAGCGATTTCCCGAGGAAAACGGCACCCACGATGACGGCGGCGGCACCGATCACGATGCCGGGATTGAGACGGGAACTTGCGCGGCGGGCCATGGATGGTGTCAGGGTGAAAAGTGAAATGCGGAGACCGGAATACCTGGAAAAGGTGGCAGGGAAATCAGGGAAATCGAGGCGAAACAAAAGCGACGGAACTTCAGCGTTTGCCTGATCAATCCCACTGCGGGCGGCAGGCTCCCGCCCAAGCCGCGATCAAGGCCACGCCGATGTGGGCGATGAGGACGTAAAGGCAGGCGTTTTGCGCGGAAAGCCCGGTATCGATCACCGATTTCACCGCGTCGTGGACCTGCGTTTGCAAGGCTTCCACGGATCCCGACCACGCCCAGTAAGCGGAGATGAAGGGCCGGGTGAAGGTCTCGGCCCACTCCGGCAGCGCCAGCACCGCGCCGGAGAGCGGGAGCTGGAAGCCGACCAGATAGATCGAGAGCAGCGAGGCCTGCTCCGCCGTGCGCATCAGCGAGGAGATGGCCAGGCAAATCGAGGTCATCGCCGCGTTGACCAGCAGGAGATACCCCGCGTGTTCGACGAAGTTTCCGCGGAAGGACCCGAAGAAGTTCACGAAAAACGCCATCCACAGCGACTGCACAATCACCAGGCACGCGAGAAACGCCACCTTCGATCCCAGATACGCCGACGGCCGCAGCCCGCCGAATTTCTCCTTCTCGTAAATCTGCCGCTCCCCGGCGATCTCACGGGCGGAGTTGTTCGAGCCCATCAGCGAAAGCAGCACCACTTGGAACATGATGATGCCGGAAACCGCCGAGCCCACCTTCGCTTGGTCCGAACTCACGTTGATCTGTTCCTTGATCTCGTCTCCGAGGTTGGTCTGGCGGACTTCCGAATAGCGCCGGATCGGTTCGGACGCCTTGTCGCTGAACAAGGTCACAAGCACCGGGAAACAAATCAGGATCGCGAACTGGAGAAACACCTGCCCCCGGTCGCGGAAAAAGATCCGCCAGCGCCGCGAGAGCAGCGTCGAGAACTGGCTGAAGAAACCCGGAAGCCGCAGGGTTTCCGGGCTCGTCGTCCCGCCGTTCGCGGGCGGCTTGCTCGCCACCGCGGCCTCCACCGCCTCCTCACCATCGAGTTGCGGCGCGGGCACCGCCGCTCCCGCCTTCGCGTCCGCCGGCACGTGCAGTCCGCCGCTGTTGATCAGCCGCTCGCGGTTGCGCTCCAGCATTTTCTGATAGGAACCGCGGTGCTTCTGCCATGAGGAATGCCAACGGTCCGCCGCCTGCGTGGCCAGCCGCGGATAGACCTCCTCCGAATCGTGCACCGAGAAATAATGTGTCAATTGGTCCGGCGGCCCGTGAAACGCCACCTTCCCCTCGTGCAGCACCAACACCGAATCATACAGTTCCAGGTGCGCCAGCGAGTGCGTCACCGAGAGCACGATCCGTCCGTCCTTGCGCGAAAGATCATGCAGCAGCCGCACGATTTCTCGCTCCGAGCGCGGGTCCAGCCCCGAGGTCACCTCATCGCAAAGCAGGATCTTCGGATCGGAAACCAGCTCCATCGCCAGTCCCAGCCGGCGTTTCTGCCCACCGGAAAGCACCTTCACCTGCCGGTCGCTGATCGGGCTCAGCCCCGTCTCCTCCAGCACCCGGTCGATCCGCTCGTCCAGCTCCGCCGTGCTGCGCGAACGCACCCGCAGCCGCGTCGCCGCCTCCACCGATTCGTCCACCGTCAGCGGATCATACGCGATGGAAAACTGCGGCACATATCCGATCTCCGTCGGCGAGAAATCCCCGTCCTTCGACAAATCCCGCGCATCCCAGTGCAGACTGCCGCTCGACTCCGGATTCAGCCCCGCGATGGTCTTCAGCAGCGTCGTCTTCCCGCAACCGGACGGCCCCACGATGGCCATGAAATGCCCCTTCGGCACGGCAAGGGAAACACGGTCCACCAAGGGAACCTCCTCGCCGTCCTTCTCAATGGTGAAACTGACTTCCTTAAGCTCTAACACGGAACAACTGGGTACTGGGTGAAACAAACGCCTCCAACCCGGAGACTCTATCGTCGTTGCGGAAATTCCGGGAACCTCTCACTCCAGCGGCACGATGCGGATCTTCCCTGCCGGTTTCGCTTGAAGGTCCGCCGAGAGCGTCGGAGCCATCGGTTTCCCCGGGGCTTCCTCAGCCGGCGCACCTTCCAACGCATTTCGCAAAGCCCCCTCCACCAGTTGCCCGCAATGAATCTTCATCGGCGGCAAAGCCCCCAAATCCCCCGCCAGCTCGCTGGCGCTCAGGTGTTTCGCCTCCTCCGCCGTCTTGCCCTTGAGCAGCTCCGTCGCCATCGAGGCCACCGCGATCGCTGTCTGGCAGCCGAAAGCCTGGAACGACGCCCGGTCGATCACCTTTTTGCCGTCCTTTTCGGTAAACTTCAGCCACATCCGCAGCATGTCCCCGCAATCCGGCGAGCCCACCGTGCCCACCGCATCCGCGTCCGGCAGCTCCCCCTGATTCTTCGGATTGGCCAGCGCCTCCCGCACTTTTTCTTCAAACGAGTCCATGGTGATCGATTCCCCAAGCAGTCTCCGCGCCGGGGGCGGGAGGATACGGGCGGGCCGCCTCATTTCAAGCTCCCCCTTGGGTCACCCTTCCGGGGGGGATTTCCAACGAAATGGCATCACGTTACCGCAGCCAATCGCCCGCAGCCGAATCCAGAATGGATTCCGCAACCCAGCCCGGGGTTGGCACAAGCCCGGGTGAGGTTCATGATGAAATCAACAACCCGGAACGGGTTGTGCAGGCGCTGCATGCATTCCGGCTCGCGGCCTGCGGAACGCCGTTGGCGTTCATGTTCCCTGCTCACATATTCCCAGGGTTGTGCCAACCCCGGGCTTGGCTGCGCAATCCCGTTGGGATTGTGGGGGTGTGTCGGGGATGGATCTTGATCTTGGAAAATTCCCATTGTTTCCAAAGCCCGCGCCGCGCAGTCTGCGTTCATGAAACCCTTCCTGTTCGCGTTAACCGTATTACTCGCGACGCCCTGTCTAACAAACGTGATGGCCGCGGAGGCGAATAGGGAGGTCCTGAGCCTGCCCAAGGGCCGCCTCGGGCTCCCGTTCAAAACGAAGGCCACCCTCGAAGTGGAACTGGTGCGGGCCGAGAATGTGGGAAAGGAGAATCTCGTGGGCGACTATCTTCTGCGCGTGCTGCGGGTGGATTCCGTGGAGTTGAAATCCAAGCCGGTGTTCCAGTTCAAGACCGCGGCCGGCGTTCCCGCGTTGCCCGATGATGTGTTCGCCCTCTACAAACAGAAAACCGGCAGGAGTGTGGAGGAGATCCCCGAGGAGGACGTGAAGCGCGTGGAAGAAGGATTCGTGGGCAGGAAACTCACCTGTCAGGCCACGGAGATCGAAGGTGTTAGGAACGCCGCCGGCCAGAAGCAAGGCGGCAAGGCTCCCGAATCCACCCTGCTGCTTTCCTCTCTCGTGGAGCAACCCTGAGTCCTGACATGCGCGCGAAACACATCGCCTGGATTCTTGCAGCGCTTCTGATCGCGGCAGGTGCCGTGTTGGTTGTTAGCGAATTTTCTTCAGGGAAATCCACCTCCATGGAACTTGCCGAAGTGATTTCCGGGATTGAGATATTGAAGGGCAATCCGGACATCGAGTTCATCAGAAGCCACCAGGATGAATGCCTGATGACAAGACCAGGGGGGAAGCTGGACCGGGTGAGAAATTGGCTTCGACTTCCGAAACGGTATGTCCCGTTGGAGGTGCAGGTTTTCAGTTTCCGCGATTCGCAGGGAAGATTCCTCGTGAAGTACTACACAACCCGAGATGGATTGTTTTTCCAGGTGGAGGTTGTTTTGGATGTGGGATCACAAGCTCCTTCCGCAAATACCATGAAGCTTGTGAGGAAATGCCTTCCGAAGGCCAGCATTCGCAAAAGCACTCATGACTTCACGTCCCGGTGTTGAAGGCGGCGGGAATGCCGCATCACTCACTTCCCGACCGTCCTCACCCGGATGTGGCGTTTCTTGCCGGGGGTGATGGGGGTGTTGTCGCGCACGGTGAGGAGGTGCTTTGTTTCGAGGAGCACGGTGGTGTGGTCGCGGCCGCTGAACCAATCGACGAGGTTGGGGGAGACTTCGACGCGGCGTTTGAGGCCGTCCGGGATGGACGGTTTCTCGATGGTGAGGGTGAGATAGCTGAGTCCGTCCACGATGACGCGGCCGTGGGTGACGCGGGTGTTTTCCGTAGGTCTGACCGCGAGCGGGATGGGGGCGGATTTGGCGGAGGAGCGGCCTTTTTGAACGGTGATCTTGACGGTGACGGTCTTGGAGAAGGCGCTGCCGTCCGAGACGCGGAAGGTGAAGGAATCGGAGCCGGTGAAGCCGTTCTTCGGCTGATAGGTGAGGCTGGGGGCGCTGCCTTTGAGCGTGCCGCGTTTCGGCGGGGAAACGATCTGATAGGCGAGCGGGTTGCGGTCCGCATCAGAGGCGCTGAGTTTGAAGGAGACGGATTGGTTGCGGGTGGTGGAAACGCTGCGAGCCTTGGCGACGGGGGCGCGGTTCGGGATGGGGCCTTCGATAACGTTGAGCTCGGCGACGCTGCAATCGGAGTAGCCGTTCTGCTCGCTCACGCCGACGAGCTTGATGTAGCGGCCGAGCTTGGGGGTGCCGAAGACGCGTTTCTCATGGGTGCCCTTGGCGAATTTGCCTTTGGCGACGGGGTTTCCCCAGTTCTTGCCATCGAGGCTGACGTAGAACTTGAAGCCATCGATGGTGCCCACGGAGATGCCGTCCTGGCGGGGGAGGTATTGGAAGCCGCGGACGTAGTGTTTCCCGCCGAGGTCGATCTGGATCTGGTGGGGCGGTGGGGCGGGCTTGGAGGATGTCCAGCGGGTGTGCCAGAAGGTGGAGGGATTGCCGTCGAAGGATTGGGCGGCGGCGTAACCGCCGGTTTCCTCGCTGTCCACATACTTGAGACGCCATGCGGCGCGGGGAACAAGGGACCAGGCGGGCAGGACGGTGATGGTCCGGGTGTCCGGCTGCAAATCGAAGAGGCCGGTGGAATCGGTGACGTGGAGCGTCACTTGATAAACGCCGGGCTCGGGGAAACGGATCGCGCCGGGATTGCGGCCGAAATACTCCCTGGCGGACGAGCGGTCGCCGATCTGCCAGCGGTAGGTGAGGGTGTCGCCTTGGTTCGGATCGGTGGCGGATGCGGAGAATTTCACGGATTCTCCGGCGAGGATGGTGCCATTGGTGGCGGGAGTGGCGATCAAGCCCGTGGGCGGCAGCTCGGGATCCGGGGTTCCATAAAAGGCCTCGGCGGACAAGGGGCCGCGCAGGCCGTAGCTGTTGTAGGCGCGGACGGCGAAGTAGTGGACCACTCCGGATTCGAGGTCGTCGATGACCACCTCGGTCTTGTTTCCGGCGTCCACCATGCGGGTGTAGGTTTGGCTGGCCGTGCCAAACCGCACTTCGTATCCGCGGATGTCCCGCTCGGTATTGGCGGCCCAGGATACGCGGACGGATTCGGCCGCCATCGTCATCAGCGCGCTGACCACCCACACACACGCCACCACCCACCCCAGGGCGGGGAAAACGGGTTTTGGATGGGGTGCGGACGAGGTAACTAACTGCATTTCAACGCTTTCGATGATTCAGGGTGGACCCTGGACCCAAGCGAGAACCCGGTCCAAACAGCCGGGGGGCACATGCACCAAATCGGGGGACGATGCAAACTCAAACTGCCTAACAATTAAGAAAACTTAAAAATTTTCGCGGTGAGGCTCCATTTCCCGTCCGGATTTTTTCCTCCCGGTGATTCAAGGATCCCGTTTGAGGCGGAAGAATCGCTTCGATCCGTCTGGAAGGACGGGCAGCGGGCTGGCGGCGCCGGGTTTGGCCGACCATTGGAGGAGGTTGGTGGATTCCTCCAGGGTGGCCGCGCTGTCGAACCACCAGAGCACGGGTTGGCCGCCGATCTGGTCGAAGTGCAGGGTGAGCTTGCTGTCGTAGGTGGGGATGAGTTCGCAATCGAGCAAGACGTCGCTGGAGGAAACGGTGGTCTGGTGGAGCTCCACGGCGAGGATGTTTTCTCCGGTGACGAGTTTGGAAACCGGGATGGGGTAGGAGAAGTAGGTGTTGCTGTCGGTCGAGTTCGGCGCGAGCCCGGCGTAGGTGTAGGGCGCGTTGAAGGTGCCGTTCGCGGAGACGGCGGTGGCCAAGCTGTCGTTGTTGAGCCACATCACCACGCCGTCGTCGCGGCGGACGTTGAAGGTGAGGGCGGTGATGCGGGAGGGATCCGCTACGGTGAACTTCTTCCTGAAATAGTATGCCTTGGTTTTGTCGGAGGAGCTCGGGCCGTAGCCGAGCGTCGTGTTGATGCCTGAGAACGCGAAACCCGCGGGCAGCGTGCATGCCTGCCATTCGGTGGCTGCGGGGCTGCTGTCATCGAAGGCCAGGGCCTTCCACTGAGCGGGTGGTTCACTGCGGGTCTCGCGATAACGCCAGCCAGAGGAACCCCGGAGCACGAGGTTCGGATCGTCCGGTTGGAAATACCACGCCTCGCCGGTGACCTCGGCGTTCACGGGGTTTGTCAGGGCCACGCGGAGCTGTGCGAAGTTTCCGGGCGATGCCACCACGGGCGAGATCGTCTTGAACATCTCGCCGGGAGCGAAGTCCAGTGTGCCGGACGCGAGCGTGGTTTCCGTGGAGCTGTTAGGATCGGTTTTCCCGACCACCGACCAGTCCACGGTGACGGTCTTCGAGCTGAAGCTGCTGAGGCGGACGGTGAAGGTGTTAGGAAACGCGGAGGTGTCGGCCTGCGCCGCGGCGTAGCTGCTGACGGCCACGCCGACATTCGAACCCGGAACGGGCATGTAAGGCTCGATGAGCTCGCCGTGGGTCGCGGGATTCCACGTCGTGTTGGACGGATGGTTCACCGGGTCCGGCTGCGAGAGGTGGTTGTCATGGACGTTGAAATACGCGCGGCCGAAGGTGTTGGTGTTCGTGGTCTGATAGATCCAGCCGTTGTCCGTGCGCCACTGGCCGCTGAAGGCGTCCTTGAAGAAGCTGTTCAGTACGAACGAGTTCTTCACCTCCATGGTGGCGTTGTAGTTGTAGCTTCCGCCGTAGTTGTCCCCCCAGCGGACGCCGACCATGTTGCCGGCGAAAAGGCAGGCATCGACGGTTTCGTTGGGACCATCGCCGGTGGAGGACGCGCTGTATCCGGCTTCGATGCCCTGGCCGCAGTTGATGAAGACGCAGTTGGTGTGGAACACTTCGCGGGTTCCGGATAGGGAATTGCCCTCGTGGAAGACGCCCTCGTACCAGTTGTTGGTGTTGACGAAGGGAGTCACGTCCGCGGCGGGGGTGTAGGGATTGTCGCCGCCGTTTCCTCCGGAATCCACGCCGTCGTCCTTGGTGAAGCCGATGACGGTGTTGGAGATGGAGAGATCGCCGTGGGTCAGATAGAGCGCGTCGTTGTCCGCGTCCGCGAAGGTTTCCGTCTCGCCGGGGAACTCGATGAGCGCGGAGCGGTCGATGGTAACCTTGGACCCGTGCAGTTCGCCGCAGGTGACGGCGCGCTGCATGAGCGTGCGCTGGAGATCCACCCAAGTGTTCGGCTTGCTGTTCATTTCCTGGCCGCCGAGGCTGAAACAGTAACATTCGCTGAGATGGATCTGCGCGCCCGCCGAGGTGCCGGACGCGCTGCCGGCTAACAGAAACAGCGCCTGCTCCTGCTTGTGTGTAGTGTACTCGGATTTGCCGGTAAACCACGTCTGGTGCTCGCCGGAGCCCGTGAAGATCGTGTGGCTGGCCATCAAATTGGAAGTGGTGGCCATCAGTTCGATGCCGCCCCATTTGCCGGTGGCGGTGTCCGGCGCGAAGACCACCGGGTTCGCTTGGGTGCCA
>DAISZP010000223.1:1062-9192 GCA_036824745.1 Luteolibacter sp. | reverse complement strand
CGGGGGAACCGTCGGCCTTAAGGAACGCGATGGTGAGTGTGAGTTCCTTCTGTGTGTTGGCGTTGGTGCCTTCGATGGCGGAAACTTGATAGCCGTTGTTTGATCCGCTGGTCGGATCGCCGTTGAGTGCGAACTCAGCGAGATTGCTGGCACCGTCGCCATCGGGATCCGCGTTCTTGCCGATGATGGCGGGATTGGTTTCACCGGGGAAGTAAGTGGCGACCCAACTGGTGAAGGGATCCGCGGCAATGGTCGCGACGGTCAGGTTTCCGGTGGATTCAGTGAAGGTCCACTCGGTGCCGCCATCCACCGCTTTCCAGATACCGGAGTTCAACGCGGTCTCGGTGAAGTCGCCGACTGACGAACCCGTCACGGAGAACGTGGAGTCGAAAGTGGCGCTGGTCAGGCTGCCGACGTTCACCAGGGTCCACGAATTGCCGTTGGTGGTATTGGTGGTGGACAAGTCGATCCGGAGTTTGCCGTTGAACTGGAGGGAACCGGCACCGCCGATCGAGGAGGTGATGCCGTTCGCTGTGGGACGGAGCTGCAATTCGCCTGTATTGCCGACGATCAGACTGGCCCCCGAGTTGATGATGGTATCAGCGGTGTAGGTGTTTGCACCAGTGAGCGTCTGCGCCGCGGCACCTCCGATGATGACTTTCACATTGCCTTGGATACTGCCGGGAAAGCTGCTCGCGACCGCGGGATTGATGGTGAAGGTGGATTGGGTGGCTCCGGAGTTCTTGACGACGGCGGGATAGGTTCCGCCAGAGCCGGTGAGTCCGGCCACGGCCTGGCTGAAACCGGCGAGATCAAAGGTGGGCGAGCCGGTTGTGCCAACTGATGGTCCCACGATCAGGCTCGCGGTGGTCGGCAGGATGTTGTTTCCCGCGATGGCGAGGCTTCCACCGTTCGAGTAAACGCGGGTGGAGCCGGTCCATGAACAGGTGCCCGCGAGCGTGATGACATCGGAAGAACCGTCCCCGGCGCGGAAATACGGACTCATGCCTGCCTCGGCTTCGGTGATGTTTCCAGTCAGTGTGAGGGTGAACCCGTTCTGCACGCCGATGCGGGTGTTTCCTCCGGTGCCCGTGATGCCTGATAGAACGAGATTACCGGACCAAGTGTTGTTTCCCGCGTGGGACTGGATCGCGCCGCGTTGGTTGAAAGAGCCGCTGTAGAAATAATCGAGATTTCCGTTGCCGGGGCCCGAGATGGTGGCGGTCTGGCCACTGCCGTCGGTAATGCCACCCGCGAGGACGAAGGTGGCATTGGTCGCGACGGTGATGTCTCCGGTGGTGTTGTCCGCCACCTCCTTGATCACCGCTCCGGCACTGACAGTGGAGATACCTGCATAGGAATTGCCGGCATTGGAGAATCTAACGATTCCCCCGCCGGTCTTGGTCAGCTCCCCGCTACCGGTGATCGGCATGCTGATGGTATGCTGGCCGGCGAAATTGTAGGTGAGCGCTGCGTTGTTCACGATGCCGGAAGAGGTGTCGATGCTGCCATCCACCGTTCCGTTTCCGATCTGCAAGCGCCCTTCGCTGACGAGTGTGGGTCCGGTGTAGGTATTGGCACCGGTCAAGGTCAAGGTGCCGGTGCCCACCTTGGTGAGACCGCCGTTCGAAACGACTCCTGAGATCACCGAGCCGCCGGTATTCGCCACGGTGATGGTGCGAATCGCGCCTGACAGGTCGGTATTTCCTGACAGTGTCAGCACATTGCCCCCCGCTGTTGCCGTATTCAGGGTGAAGTCGCCACTCATGGTGACAGGATTCGGAAGGTTCCTGTTTGCGAAACGCGCGGTGATGGAGCCTCCTGTCAAGGTGAGCGGGCCTGTGCCGAAAGCGTTGCTGCTGCCGATCTGCATTTCGCCAGCGTTGATGGTGGTGCCGCCCGTGTAGGTACTTGCAGCTCCCAGAAGTTGGGTGCCGGCTCCGTCCTTCACCAACGAGCCGGTGCCGCTGATGATGCCACCGTAAGTGAACGTGGTGCCGATTCGGTTGTAGACCAAGGTTCCATTGTTGATGATTCCGGTGGTGTTGGTGATGGTTCCGTCGGTGGTGCCGTCACCAAGCCGCAACGTGTTGCCCGCACCGATGGTGGTCGCGCCTGTGTAGGTGTTGGTGTTGGTGATGATGACCGTTCCATTGGTGCCATCCAGAATCAGCGGTGAACTGCCGGCGATCCCCGAGCCGGTGCCGCTCGTGAGCGTGTAGGTTTTTGCGCTGCTGTTTGAGAAAGTGACCCCGCTGGGTGAGACCGAGGCTGGGATATCGACCGTAGTGACATCGGTCGTGTCATTGAAAACCACCGTGTCACTCTCCAGATAACCATCGGGCAGGCTCCAGTTGAGAGTGCCGACGTCCCACGTGTTGTTCTGCGTGCCCTTCCACACGTTCATCAAGGCCGTGACATTGAGATACAGGGCTGTGGCGGTTTGATTGAGATCGAAGGTGGAGCGTCCGAACGAGGTGGTCAACAGGTTGAAATTACCAGCCCCCGTGATCGATCCGTAGTTGAGGAGTTTGATGGAGTTCGTTGAACTCGTCAGCGCGGTCAAACCAGAAAGGGTGATGTAAACCTCCTGGTTCAAAGTGACGGCTCCCGCGCCCAAATCGATGACAGGCGCCGTCGGGTTCGTCGCGGCGGAAAAGTCAATGTTGAGATTGGAAGAGTCGAAGAGGGAAGCTCCGAGGGTGAGGCTGGAAGGCTTCAGGGGGCTCACGGACGGACTGGTCAGTTTGACCGCAAGAGTCGTGAAATCCGCCGTTGTTAGGGATCCGGTTGTCGAGCTTCCGGTAAAGGCCAGAGTGCCGCTCGATAGGGTCGTGGCCCCACTGTAATTGTTGGTGCCCGAGAGAGTCAGGATGGAACCCGTGCTGGTGTCTTTCGTCAGCGAGCCCGTGCCGGTGATGGATCCGGAAAAGGTTTGGTTGGCACTGCTGCTGTAAACCAACGCACCCGAGTTCGAGATGGGACTCGCGTAGGCTCCGCCATTCAGGTTGGCGTTTCCGGTAAAGGCGATAGTGCCTTGGGAAATGGTCAGCGGAGTCGTTGCGATGTTGGCAAGGTTGTTGCCAGTGGCGTTGAGGGTAAGGGTTCCGGTTCCGGTTTTCGTCACAACGGCCATGATTCCGCCGTCGAACTTGCTGTTGAACACCCAATCTCCCGAGCCGCCGATGGTCATGTTGCGCCCGCCGCCCCCGGCAGGCCCCGTGCCGACGGCGATGGGCGTGGCGGCTCCGGTTCCCCAGGTGACCGGGCTGGCTGAGTTGTTCGTCAGCGTGAAAAATTCGGTCGTGGCTGTTGTCCCCGGCGCACCGAAGACGATCCGGCCGGAGTTGAATGTGACCGCACCATTGGTGACGGTGAAGTTGCTGCCAGATGCCATGCGCATGTACTGGGTCCCGCTCGCAAAGATGAGAGGGTTGGATTGATTCACATTGATGGCGGCGAGGGAACCCGTGGCGAACATCGCGCCGTTTATGCTGAGGTTCTCCGTGGAGCTGTCGAATCCGTTGAATTCAAGGGTATCACCGATGACAGGGAGGACGTTAACCGTTGGATTTCCGGGGGTTCCCCAGTTGGTTCCACTGTTCATTGCGGTGTTGGGGCCGTCGGTGCCGGACACGGTCGCGCCGCCATCCCAGATTCTTGTCTCCGCTTGAGCGGATGATACGTAGACGAGAGAAATGGCGAGGGCGCGGAATGGATTGGTTTTGGATTTCATGGGTTTTGATGGATTGGGAATCTGGATCGTGGTGGAGGAGAGGTGTTAGAGCGTGACGTTGAGGCGGAAGAACTTTTTCCCTTCGGACAAAGAAGCGGATGATCGGACCGGGATGCGGATCTGTTGGACCTGGCCGAGATCCTCAACGGGAGCATGCATGGACAAGCGGGGTGTGGGATTCCATTGCAGGAGATTGTCGGATTCCTCGATGGTGTATCCGAGACCGGCGGCATCGCGGTGGCGGTCGAACTGGAAGTAGAGAATATCGCCCTGTGCGAGAACAGAGGTGCGGGGCCAGCTATCGGAGCCGCTGAAGAAGCGGAGGAGATTGACGGCACCACTACCATCCGGATCCGCAAGCGGACCCGAGATCGAGGCATTGGCCAGTTCCGCTGCATTGAAGCGGGCCTGCCGCCATGCATTGAAGGGCGTGTCCCGCACGAAGATGGTGGCCGAGGTGTTTCCACTCAACGAATACGAGGCATGGGCGGATAGCTGCAAAACGAGGGTTTTCTCTCCCTGCGGAATGGCTGAGGAAATGGCGGAAAGCGGCAGCTTGAACTCACGAAGTCCGGCGGGGATGACGACCGATCCGCCAAGCTGGGGCGTGAAGTCGGAGGGCACGGCGGTTCCGGACATCTGATAGAAAACCTGCAGCGGGTTGGAAGTATCGCCATCGCGGGTGAACACGACGGCGGCCGGCACGGAACCGCCGCGGACGGTGCCGAAAACCGTGCCGTGGAGCCCGACCGCGGGCGGCAGTCCGACCCGGGTCCACATGGCGGCATCCGCGATGACATAGCCGTTGACGCCGGCATTTGTTAGAAGCAGATTGCCGGTGCTTCCGGCGGTGAAGGAGTAAATCCCAAGATCGAACCAGATCCCGCCGTTCGACTGCTGGTTCACGGTGGAGTTGGCCACGCCACCGCTGTGGGTGATGGCGATGGGCACATTGGTGGCACGGTTGGTGTTCGCGCTCCAGCGAAGGGAAACGCGGTAGTTTCCGCTAGCGGGAATGTCGGGGGTGAAGCGGACGGATTTCTGGCCGCGCAGTTCGTTGGCATCGTGGAGGTAGCTGAGGCCGTTGAAACCGGCGGTCGCGGAGGAGCTGGTCCAATTACCGATGATGTTCACACCCGTGCTGTTTTCCGAATCCACGACGATGCCGGATGCCGCATCGCCCCACGTGAGCAACTGGCCGTCCGCACGAAGCACCGCTGCGAGCTTTTCATAGGGAACGTGTTGCACGCTGATGCCGTCGTTGATTGCCAGCGCGGCGGCGGTGGCGGCCGATTGTCCCAAGGTCATGAAGACGGGTTCCATCCGGGCGGACCCGAATGCCACATGCGAGGTGGAGAGACACCAAGGGACTAACAGGTTCTCACATTCACCTGATTTCGGAATCAGCGAGCGGTAGGAGATCGGGTAGGGAGCGGGAACATCCTGGCCGACGCCACCTTCGTTTTTCACCGAGCCGTTGTTGTTGAAACGCTGGATATGATGGGAGTCGATCGTGTAGGCGCCCAAGCCCACCGAGTCCCGGGCGACGACCGTGCCCGCGCAATTGTTCGTGGTCATCACGTAGTCGGAAACCATTCTGCGAGCCTCGCGGACGTAGAGCTGGGGCGGGAAATTTCCGGTATCGGTGAACTCGTCCGCCGCCAATCCCCAACCAGCGTAGAGTCCGCCCGATCCGACTTTCGCCAGCACCCGCGGGTGATTCTGGAGGGTCCAGATGAGGCCGAGTTGCCAATACCGGTGTTCCGCGGCGAGCGCTGCGCGCTGCTGATGGTTGAGTGTGGACCAGTCCCAGCCAGGCCCCCAGTTTTTGCCGATGTAGTCGGTGGAGACGCCGCCTTGGTTGTTCGTGTCCGTTTTGCCATTCGGCATGTAGTCGTTTTTTAGAAACTGCGTCTGCCCGGCCTCCACGGCGCGGATGATGAGCTCGAAGTCCTTCTCCTGATAGTTCGCCGGCTGCGCCACCATCACGCGGTTCGCGGGATCTTTGGTCAGACACATCCGGTAGCAGTAGGCTTGAAGTCCGCCGTCCGCAGTGCCGTTGGGCGGGACGCTGGCGTTGATGCCGGGCAGCAGTCCGCTCGCCGGATTTCCTCTCACGTTGTAGGGATCCAGACCCGCCACCACGTTGTTAGATACCGGGTTCTGCACACCGTTGAGCGTTTCCCCGTAAACGGAGTTCGCCTCGCGGCCGACATGAAAGCTCACACCCGCCTGGGCCATGACGTCGCCTTCGTAACTGGCGTCGATGAACATTTTCCCGGTGAACACCCGGCCGTCCTCCAGTTTGATCGAGGAGATCCTCTGACCGTTCATCGCCACGCCATCGGCGAGATCAAGCAGACCGGTGAAGATTTTCACCGAAGTTTCGGCGAGCATGTCGTTGTAGATCCGCGTGGCGACCTTGGGTTCAAAGATGTAACCAAGCTGCCTCGTTTGATCAAAAGCCGCCATGTGCTGGCCGGCCATGGATTTGACCGTGTTCCAGTTCGGCTGGGCGGCGTAGTGGAGATAGACGCGATGATAGAACTCCTTGCTGAGGCCGCCGAGAATCGTGCCGCCTCCCAGATTTTTCCCCATATCCGTCCAACCGAGGCCGCTGGTGGTGAGTCCGCCGAGTTGGGCGGTGGGAGAAACGAGCGCGATTTTTTTTCCCATCTTCGAGCCCGCAACCGCCGCGGTGATGCCGCCGGAGGTTCCGCCGTATACGACGAGATCGAACTCTTCGGGATGGGCGGACACGAACGAAACGCAGAAACCCGCACAAGCGAGCAGCCGGGCAATATTGCGCGGACAAGACAAAAATAGCGATTTGCCGAAACGAAGCATGGGTTTGAACTGGCGGCAGTGGATCCGACAGTGACCCCGGAGACCGCTCTTGAAATCCCTCTTTCGGGTGAGTGGCGATGGATTTTTTCACTCGCTTTGTGTGATGGGACCAACCGTATAAACCAAAGACTTCTCCACGCATGAAAATCCCGTTGCTGCTTCCGCTGATGCTTGCCTTTTCCGGCATATCCACCGGAGTGGACCTGCCCGCGGCCCAAGCACAGCCCATCCGGGAAATCCAGACCGCCTCCACCGTGGAGCCTTTTGCGGAATCAATGGTGACAGCTCAAGGCGTGGTGACCTGGGTGGAAGGAGGAGCGGGTCCCGGCTTCTACATCCAGGACGCCAGCGGAGGATTGCTGGTGAAACAGGAAACGGGACCATGCCCGAAGGTGGCCGAGCGGGTGCGCGTGCGGGGCTTGCTTGCCCGCGGGGATTTCGCGCCGTTGATACGGCAGGCGCAGTATCAAAGCCTCGGACAAGGTGCGATGCCCGATATCGCACGGGCTTCCGGCGGAGGCTTGCTGAACGGTTCCTTCAATGCGGAACGGGTGGAAACCGATGGCTGGATCCGATCGGCGGAGATGATCAACTCCACGACGATGGTGGGTGTTTTGGATTCAGGGGCATCGCGCATCAGCTTCCGGATCCCCAATGTGAAAACCTTGAAACCGGAAAAACTCATCGCCGCGAAGTCCTGGGTGCGCGGCGTCGCCAGTCCTGTTAGATCGCGCGGAACCATCCGTCAACTGGTGGAAGTGCAGGTGCTGGCCAATGGCGAGGAGGACCTGCGCTGGGAACAACGCGAAACCACCTCGCCTTGGAATCTGCCTCACACGCCCTTGCGCAACGCGTTCCAGTATCACCCGGGCCAGACGCGCGGCGAGCGCCTGCATGTGCGTGGAAAGGTGGTCATGGTCGCCGATGGCATCGCATGGCTGCATGATGGAGACGCCGGTCTGGCGATGCGGGGTGCGGACGTGGCGAAGATCCGTCAAGGCGATCAGGTGGAGGCGGTGGGTTTCCGCGACCTTGAGGATTTTCTGCCGGTTCTATCAGATATTGTGATCCGCACGGACCAGGTTACTGCGACCGTTCTGGAGCCCAAGCAAATCCAGTCACCACGCCCGGGAGAAGGTCTGCACCACGGGGATTTCGTGGCGGTGACGGGTCGTCTGCTGGACCGGATCGCCGCGCCGATCGGAAGCGCGGATCCTCGCTTGGTTCTGGCTCTGCAATCCGACCACGGAGTCTTCACCGCCGAACTGGATGCCGGAAACTCAGTACGACTGGCCCATCTTGAGACCGGATGCCTGTTGCGCGTGGAAGGCATCAGCGCGATGCAAACGGACATGACGGGCGAGACCACCGGCTTCAAGATGCTAGTCCCGGATGCCGCCTCGGTGACGGTGGTCGAAGCCGCTCCGTTTTTCACGACGAGGCGATTGCTGATTCTCCTGAGCATCACTCTGACCATTCTGTTAGCCGCTGCCTTGTGGGCGTATTATCTCGCACAGAGAAACCTCAGGCTGCGCGCGGAAATGCGG
>DAISZP010000223.1:0-1052 GCA_036824745.1 Luteolibacter sp. | reverse complement strand
GAAGGTGGCGGTTTCGGCCGAACGCAGCCGGTTGGCCCGCGATCTCCATGACACCTTGGAACAGGGGCTCACGGCCATTCATCTGCAACTCCACGGCATCGGACCATCACAAGAGGAGGCATCAGGCGAAACGCAGGAGCGGCTCAGCGCGGCGCGGCAGTTGGTGCAACAATGCCACTCCGAAATCCGGCGTTCGATCTGGAACCTGAGATCCGACACACTCGAACACTTCGACCTCGGAGACGCGCTCCACCGCGCCGCCCAGTCCTTGTTCCTCGGCTCCCGCACGAAGGTGGAGTTCCGCCAGCAAACCGGTGAAACGAAAATCCCCCATCTGATCGGCGACAACGTGCTGAGGATTGGTCAGGAAGCCATCACCAACGCGCTCAAACACGCGGATGCCTCCACCCTGCGGATCCATCTAACAACCACCGGCGGACTCATTTCCCTAGAAGTCCGGGACGACGGTCATGGTTTCGATCCGGCGACGGCGGCGGACGGACGCACCGGCCATTTCGGCCTTGTCGGGATGAGGGAGCGCACCGAAAGGATCGGTGGAAAACTCGGTATCACCAGCCAACCCGGCAAGGGCACCACCATCCGCATCGAAGTGCCTCTAACCAATCCATCCACATGAGCCCGGCAGCCTACATCCGAATCCTTATCACTGACGATCATTTCGTGGTCCGCGAGGGCCTGCGCAGCATCCTCCGCCGGGAAGCGGATTTCACCGTGGTGGGAGAAGCATCCAATGGCAACGAAGCGGTCACCGCGCATGCGAAGCTTCACCCCGATGTCACGATCATGGACCTCAGGATGCCGGTTTGTGGAGGTGTGGAAGCGATCCGGAGAATCCGCTCGGCAAACCCGGCGGCACGGATTCTCGTCCTGAGCAATTTCGAAGGAGACGAGGACATCCACGCCGCCCTCTCCGCCGGGGCGATGGGCTATCTGCTGAAGCACAGCTCGGGCGATCAGGTCACTCCGGCGATCCGCTCACTGATGCTCGGCAAACGCTGGATACCGCAGGAGGTGGCGGCACACCTCGCATC
>DAISZP010000222.1:0-9208 GCA_036824745.1 Luteolibacter sp. | reverse complement strand
AGACTGGTTCTGGGCGGCGAATCAGGTGCCCGATCTGACATGGGACACGCAGCCCGAGGAAAGAAACCAGATCGCGGCGATCATCCCCACCGGCCCCGCCGATCCGGGGGACTCGTGGCAGCTCATCGTTGCGGAGGCGGCGAACTCGGCGAGGCGGAAACTCTGGATCGCATCTCCGTATTTCGTGCCGGACGAGGGTGTCCTAACAGCCTTGCAGACGGCATCGATCCGCGGCGTGGACGTGCGCATCCTGCTGCCGGAGCGGGCGGATCACCTGTTAGTCTGGCTGTCCGCGTTTTCCTACTACGAGCAATCGATTCCCTATGGCATCCGCCTCTTCCGCTACCACCGCGGGTTCCTCCATCAGAAGGTGATGCTCATCGACGACCGCCTCGCCGCCGTCGGCACCGCGAATCTCGACAACCGTTCGTTCCGCCTCAACTTCGAGATCACCGGCTTCTCCACGGACTCCGCCTTCGTGTATGAGGTGACGGAAATGCTGCGCGAGGATTTCAGGCACGCCAAGGAAGCCAGGCTGGAGGATTTCACCGAAAAACCCTTCCTCTTCCGCGCCGCTTGCCGGGCCGCGAGGTTGTTTGCTCCGATGCAGTGAGGAGGCCAAAGTATTCAGCAAAAAACCTTTCTGCTTGAGATCGCAAAATTTGCGATTAGAAAGTTCATGCTTTAAACGCCGTTACAATTCGGCTTATGAGTGCTCCCAGAAAACTATTCCGAGGTTGTTTTTACGGATTAAAATGCAATGGATCTCCTTCCTTTTAAAAACTGATGCCATCCACAAAGAAATACGGAGTTCAAATTACTGTTACCGAACCCAACGACGACGCGTATTGTGTCTACCAGCTTGTGAAAGAACCAGGTTCTTCTAGATACAAGAAATCGGGGTCGGTCGTCTGGATCGACAGATCCAAGCCTGATCCTGAAGGAAGACTCGCAAATGCAATTCAACGAGGTCTTTCTGGAGGGATTGGCTCAACAACTGCTATGTAGTTAGAATCAATCGATAGTTATGTATTCATGACTTTAAAAACCTAGACATCATGAACCTTAAGCAAATTAGCTGCTTCGCAACACTTATACCCGCAATCGCCTTGATTTCTTGTCGTAATGATTCAACTCCTACCGATGCTGAAATTCAAGCAGTCCTTGGGGGGATTATGTTCAACGGAGACACCAAACGCTGGAAAATGACTGGAATTCAGCGGGGAGACGAATTCACTAGCGAGGGCGGGTCGATACCAAAGGGTACTGCAATTTTTCCGGTAAGGGTTTATTACACCTACGTTGCAAGTGGATACGGCAGTTTAGAGAAGCGCGATGGAGTTGAGGAGGTCAAATTTTACCGAAATTCGTTCGGGGAATGGCAAATCGATGGTCTAAAAAATTAGTGACCAAAGTTCTGAGGCTATCTTGACCTCGCATGATAGCGGTCCCTTACACCGCTGCGAGATTGTTCGCGTCGGTGCAGTGAAACCGGATAGAACGTTGCTGTTTTCCCGCGCTCAGGCCTTGCGGGTTTTCGCCTCGTCGCGCAGGCCGCTGATGAAGAGCAGGAACGCGGCGACACAGATGCAGGAGTCCGCCACGTTGAAGGCGGGCCACCAGCCTTGGCTTTTCGGCACGATCTTGTCGTAGAGCGGCAGTTTGAAGAGCAGGAAATCCACGACGTATCCGGCGGACAGGCGGTCCCAGAACGGAGCGGATTTCAATTCCTCCAACAGAAACCCCTGGCACAGCCGGTCGGTTAGATTTCCAAAGATCCCGCAAAGCAGCAAGGCCACGGCGATCTTGGACAACGGATTGGCGAACACGCCCTTCTTCCAGAAGATCCGGATGGCGGTGAGAGCGATGATCGGAACAATAAGAAACACCACCGGCGCCCAAGCCGTGCCATTTCCAAACCCGAAGGCCACGCCCTGGTTGTGGACACGCGTGAGGTGGAAGAAGTTCTCCACCACGGGCATGTGCAGGCCTTCATAGGGAAACTTCCGGATCGTCCAGAACTTCGTGATCTGATCGAGCACGTAGAGCGGAAGCGTGAGGAAGAGGAGGAGCCTGGGTAAAGTCATTGGTCAGCGGTCATTGGTCATCAGTGAAGAAACTTCGTGCCGTGCCTGCTCTTAACCAATGACTGATGGCTGTTGACTGATGACTTCGTCACACCGCCCACACAGGCCGCTTTCAATCAAGGGCTCGTGCCTGCGGCAGCGCGGGCAGAGGCAGAGTTCGGTTTTCTTCGCGGTGGCGTGGAGCGCGGAGCCTTGTTCCGCCTTCAGCCCGGCGATGATGAAGAACTCGGTGGCGAAGTCGCGGTCGTTGAGCAAGGGCAGCAGGGCGGCGTCGCTTTCCGGAACGGTGAGAACGACATCCGCCTCGTTGTTGCGGTTGAATTCCTTGGCCTGCACGCAGCCTTCGATGGCGGTCTGGATGGCGTATTTGATTTCGAAGAGGCGGTTTGCCGTCCGGATCGCCTCGCCCGGAGAGAAGGCGGGATCGGCTTCCGGGAAATCCTGTTCGTGCACGCTGCCGGTGGTGAAGGGCGCGTGTTCCCACGCTTCATCGGCGGTGTAAACGAGGATGGGCGCGAGCAGTTTCGACAGCGCTTGGAAGATCTCATGCATCGCCACCTGCGAGGCGATGCGGCGCGGCGAGTCCTTCGCGTCGCAATACATCCGGTCCTTCAATGCATCGATGTAGGTCGCGGAAAGGTCGTGGGTGCAGAAGTTGTTGAGCGAGTTGAAGACCTTGCGGAACTCGTAGGTCTCGTAGGCCTTGCGGCACTCGGAAACGACTTCGTGAAGGCGTTCGAGGATCCAACGGTCGAGAAGAGGGATTGGAGATTGGAGATTGGAGATTGAGGATGAAGAGGGATCAAATCCGTCGAGGTTTCCTAACAGGATGCGCAGGGTGTTGCGGATGCGGCGGTAGGGCTCGGTGACTTGTTTGAAGAGATCCTCGCCGAAGGGCACCTCGTTCTGCCAGTCCACGGAGGAAACCCACAGGCGCACGATGTCCGCGCCGTATTTGTTGTAATAATGCGCGGCGTCGATCGGCTTGCCGGCTTTTTCCGCTTCGGACTTGGAGAGCTTCTTCTTGTCCTTGTCGACGACGAAGCCGTGGGTCATCACGGTTTTGTAGGGGGCCTTGTCGCGGTAGGCGACGGAAAGCATGAGCGAGCTCTGGAACCAGCCGCGGTGCTGGTCGGTGGCTTCCAGATACAGGTCGCAGGGGGCCTTGCCGAGCTCCGGGCGCTTGTCGAGCACGGCGACGTGCGAGCAACCGGAGTCGATCCAGACGTCGAGTGTGTCGCGGCATTTTTTCACGCCGGCGGGCAGGCCGAGTTTGGCGGCGATTTCCGCATCGCTGTGCTCGAACCAGAAGTTGGTGCCTTCGGTTTCCACGAGATCGGCGACTTTGCAGGCGAGCGCGGGATCAAGGATGGCCTTGTTGTTTTCATCGAAGAACACCGGCAGCGGCACGCCCCAGGTGCGCTGGCGCGAGATGCACCAGTCCGGACGCGCCTCGACGGTGCCGTAGATGCGGTTGCGGCCCCACGCGGGCAGCCACTCGACCTGGTCGATCTGTTCGAGCGCCTTGCCGCGCAGCGTTTCGAGCGAGATGAAGAACTGTTCGACGGCGCGGAAGATGATCGGCGTCTTCGAACGCCAGCAGTGCGGGTAGGAGTGCTTGTAAACCTCCTGGCCTAACAGATGTCCGCTTTCCGCGAGGATCTCGATGATGCGCTCGTTGGATTTGAAAACGTGTTTGCCGACGAGTTCCGGCAATCCGGCCTCGGCGGTGAAGTTGCCCTCGTCATCGACGGGTGAGAGCACGGCGAGGCCATTCTGCTGGCCGGCCACGTAGTCGTCCGCGCCATGGCCCGGAGCGATGTGGACGATGCCGGTGCCGGTGTCGGTGGTGACGAAGTTGGCGAGGATGACTTTCGAGGTGCGGGGCAGGAACGGATGTTGCGCCTCCATGCCTTCGAGCTGGCGGCCTTTGAATTCGCAGAGTGATTCAGTTAGAAACCATCCGGTTTTCTTCTCGAAATCCCCGATCAACTCGCGCACGAGCACGAGCATTTGTTCCGCTCCGTCCTTGGTGAAACGGCCGACCACGTAGGTGAACTCCGGGTGCACGGCGAGGCCGAGGTTCGCGGGCAGCGTCCACGGCGTGGTCGTCCAGATGACGATGGACGCGGGCGGGAAACCCGGAGCCTTCGCCTGAAGCGGAAACTTCACGAAGATGGCGGGGCTTTCCTTGTCCTTGTATTCCACCTCGGCCTCGGCGAGCGCGGTCTGCGCGCCGTACGACCACTGGACGGGCTTCTTGCTCTGATAGACGCAGCCGTTTTCCACCAGCTTGGCGAAGACGCGGAGGATGTCCGCCTCATAGCCGGGGTTCATGGTGAGATACGGGTTCATCCAGTCGCCGAACACCCCGAGGCGGCGGAACGAGCCGCGCTGGATATCGATGAACTTCTTCGCAAACTCCGTACAACGGCGGCGGATCTCGACGGGCTCGAGACCGGCGGTTTCCTTGACCACCTTGAACTCGATCGGCAGTCCGTGGCAGTCCCAACCCGGCACGAAGGGCGCGGTGAATCCGGCCATCGTCTTGGATTTCACCACCAGGTCCTTGAGCAGCTTGTTGAGCGCGGTGCCCATGTGGACGTCGCCGTTCGCGAAAGGCGGGCCGTCGTGCAGGATGAACTCCGGAGCCTTCTGAGCGCGGCGGCGGGCGAGGATTTTCTCGTAGAGGCCCTCGTTTTCCCAACGCTCGAGGCGCTTCGGTTCGTTCTCCACGAGATCCCCGCGCATCGGGAAGGTCGTTTGCGGGAGAGTCAGCGTGTCTTTGTAGGCGGAGGCGGAGTCGCTCATGACGGGGCGCGGACGCTAGCAACGCCTCCCGGCGGGGTCAACCACGGGGAAAAGCCCGGATTTTTCTAAAGTCCAAGCCGGGATTTCAGGAAATCCGAGGGCTGGACGACCACCACATCGAAGGGCATCAGGCTGCCGTCGGTGAGCGTCAGGACGTTTCTAGGGAGCGCGTCCATAATGAGCAGATCGAGATCCGGGGAGTGAAACGCGCCGTCCTTTGAGGGGAGCTTCCGCCAGCCGCGGGCGGAAAACCACTCGTCGATGAGCGGTTGGGCTGTGCGCTCCCCCTCGTAAAACGGCTGGGTGGTGAGCACGGAGAGGTTTTGCGGAAACCTCGCGACGCCCATGACGCGGATGTCGTCGCCGAAGAGTTCGTTTTGTTTCTGGAGTCGGAAAAAATACTCGTCCGGAGTGGCGTCCACGAGGCCCGCCGTGATGCGTGGCTTGGATTTCCAGCCTTTGGGATGCAACAATTCGACATCCGCGGAGAAACCAAACTTCCCGGGGTGGGTGGATTTGAAGACGAGGCGTGCGGTTTCGTTGAGCTCAACGAAATGTTCGCCTCCGGTCAGATCGTCGGTTTGCGGCGGGCGGCTTCGATGCGAGAGAATGCCTCATCCATCAGCCCATGCAGCGAGGGATTCAGCCTCTCGGTCGGCGCGGATTTCTCGGGCAAGCCCAGCACTCTGCGGCTCTGCTGCACGAATTTCACGTATGCCGGAGAGCACTTCGGCAGGGTGGAATCCTTGGTTTCGAGCGTTTTCGGCATCTGGCAACGCCGGCAGGATAGCAGCCGGAGCCTCGTTCTCAAGCCGGATCTTCCGGGGAGATTCGCTTCGGTTTAACCCTTTGTTGCCAAAATCCGCTCGTTTTCCGCCCGGACTTGTCCCATCGCGGCGGCGAGGTTAACGGTGTGCCCATGAAACTCGGCTACACGATTCTCTACGTGAAGGACGTGCCGCGCTCCGTGGCGTTTTACGAGGATGCCTTCGGGCTCACCCGCCGCTTCGTGCACGAGGCCGGGATGTATGCCGAGATGGACACCGGGGCGACCACTCTCTCTTTCGCGGCCAATGGTCTCGCGAAATCGAACCTCCCCTGCGGATTCCAGGAAAACGATCCCTCCAGGCCGCCGGCGGGATTCGAAATCGCGTTTGTGACCGACGACGTGCAGGCCGCCTACGACCGCGCGCTGGGCGTGGGTGCGATCGCCGTTTCACCGCCCAGGGAGAAGCCTTGGGGTCAGATCGTCGCTTTCGTGCGCGACAAGGACGGCATCACGGTGGAGCTCTGCTCGCCGTCCACGCAGTCTTGACGCGTTCCGTCCATCGGTGAAGCTGCGCCTCCGTGCCCAGCGAACCAGTGGATTTTGTCCGGGACTCCCGGTGGAAGATACGCTTCGAGGATGAGATCCTCGCAGCGGCGAAGTCTCTGGTTTCCAAGGTCAGGGACGCGCGGCTCGACGAACCTTCCGCGGGATCGCACTCGTTGTTAGGTAACGTCGCGGGGGAGGAAACCGAGATCTCGTTTTGGCCGAATGACGGCGGATGGGAGTTTGAAACCTTCTGTTCCTGCGAACTCGGCTCGTTCTGCCATCATGCCGCCGCATTGCTGCTCAAGGCGGAGAAGGAACGCGACCTCACCCGCTGGAGTGGTCACAGCGTTGCCCAGGCCGTTGCCGCCGAGTTGAGGAAACCCGAGCCCGCTCCCGCTCCGCCACCTGCAGCATCCGTGCCGCGCGTTTCTCCCAAGCCATCCTTCGAACTCCACGTCACCCGTGAGTCCGTGGACCGCACCTCGAAGCTGCTTCTCCAATCGCTCGGCCAGCCGGATCCGGAGTTCTGGATCTTCGCCGAGGCCATCGCGAACTACGACGGACATCGTATCCCGCTGCGCGCTTCGATGCCGCATTGGACCAGCGAGATCGTTCTAACCGACGGCAAACGCGCCCTCCTCGAACATTCGGAACCCGCCGAAAACCGCGCCGCCCGTGAGCTTTCCGAAACCGGGCTCTCCTCGCTGCAATCGAACTCCGCCTGGCGCTTCCTCCTCAACCTGAAATCCCGCGATGCCCGCGACGGCCCGGCGCGCGACCGCTGGTTTCCCGATCCGAGCCGCATCGATGTCGATGCCTTCTGGCACCAGTTCCGCGGTGAGATGGTGGAGAAACTCGAAGCGCAGGGCTGGACGCTCACCATCGACGACAACGTGGGTCACCGCGTGTTCCACGCCGATCCCTCGGACTGGGACAGCTCCCTCACCGCCGCGGGTGGCGGCTGGTTCAGCCTTTCCGTCGGCTTCGATGTCGGCGGTGAGCGGCACGATCTGCTGCCGATTCTCGCGAAGTTGTTAGAGAGTGATTTCCTGGAGGAAACCCTGCACAACCCGAACACCGGCCACGTCTACGCGCCGCTGCCGAATGGCGACGCGCTGCGCCTGCCCATCGGCCGTGTGCGCCGCATCCTGAACCACCTCGCCTCGCTCATTGATCCGAAGTTTCCCGAACGCACCAAGCTCCACGCGCTCGACGCCGCCACTCTCGCCGGGCTCGATGGACTCGGCATCGAATCGCCGCCCGATCTATCCGAGCTCTCATCGAAACTCCGCGACTTCTCCGGCATCGCGCCCGTCGAGCCCGCGTCCGGCCTCAATGCCACGCTGCGCGACTATCAGCTCGCCGGTTTCCGCTGGATGCAGTTCCTCGCCCGCCACGGCCTGCACGGCATCCTCGCCGATGACATGGGCCTGGGCAAAACCCTGCAAACGCTCACCCACATTCTAACGGAAAAACAATCCGGCCACTCGCAGGGGAAACCCGCGCTTGTCGTCGCTCCCACCTCCGTCGTCCCGAACTGGCAGGCCGAGGCACGCAAGTTCACCCCGGACCTCCGCGTGCTCGTGCTCTCCGGGCCGGACCGGAAGAAATACCATCGCTCGATTCCCTACGCGGACCTCGTCATCACCTCCTTCGCGCTGCTTCACCGCGACATCGAGAAACTCCGCCCGCACACCTTCCACCTCGTCGTGCTCGATGAGGCGCAGAACATCAAGAACCCGCACGCCAAGGTCGCGCAGGCCGCCTGCAAGCTCGATGCGAAACACCGGCTCTGCCTGTCCGGCACGCCCGTCGAGAACCATCTGGGTGAACTTTGGAGCCTGATGAAATTCCTCGTCCCCGGTTTCCTCGGCAGCGAGGAGAACTTCAACAACACCTACCGCAAGCCCATCGAGAACAACGGCGACACCGAGCGCAACGAGATTCTGAAAAAACGCGTTGCCCCGCTCATCCTCCGCCGCACCAAGGACCAGGTCGCCAAGGAACTCCCGCCGAAAACCGAGCTCGTCCACCTCATCGAACTCCACACCGCGCAGAAGGACCTCTACGAAACTGTTAGAGCCACGATGAACAAGCGCGTCCGCGAGGCCATCGCCGCCCGCGGAGGCGGCGATTTCCAAATGGTCTTCCTCGATGCCCTGCTCAAGCTCCGCCAGATCTGCTGCGATCCGCGGCTCCTGCCGGACGAATTCGCCAACACGATCCACGAATCCGCAAAGCTCGATTTCCTCACCGAGTTGTTAGCCGTCCTCATCGAGGAAGGCCGCCGCATCCTCATCTTCTCCCAGTTCACCACCATGCTCTCGCTCATCGAAGCGCATCTCGTGAAGGAGAAGATCCCGTATTTGAAACTAACAGGAGCCTCCAAGGACCGCGGCAAACTCGTCGAGGATTTCCAAACCGGGAAAATCCCGCTCTTCCTCATCTCCCTCAAAGCCGGCGGCACCGGCCTCAACCTCACCGCCGCCGACACCGTCATCCACTACGACCCCTGGTGGAACCCCGCCGCCGAGGCCCAAGCCACCGACCGCGCCTACCGCATCGGCCAGGACAAACCCGTCTTCGTCCACAAACTCCTCTGCCAGGACACCGTCGAACAACGCATCCACCAGATGCAGCAACAAAAAGCCCAACTCGCCGCCGGCCTGCTCGCGGACGCGGACATCTCCAACAAGCTCAGCCCGGAGATGGTGCGGGCCTTGTTGGAGTAGGCGCGTTCGTGAGAACGCGGTGGTTGCCTTGCGCGTGATAGGAATGCAGCTTCGCGCCGATGCGGGACATTGAGATACCCATGCGCGCGGCGGTCGAGGTAGCGGAGCGATCCGGAATCCGGACGGATCGCCATGAGGTGATCCAGGCGGCGAACACTTTGGTGGTGCGGCTCACCGATGATCTGGTGGCGCGGGTGCTGGTCGATCAGGACGGCCACCGGCAGGGCGGTGAGTGGTTTCAACGGGAGATCGCAGTCGCGCGT
>DAISZP010000221.1:0-9216 GCA_036824745.1 Luteolibacter sp. | reverse complement strand
AAGGCCGCGTCCAGACGGCGGTAGTGATCGAGGATGGTGGCCGCGGAATAGACGTAGAGCGGCGTGCCGTATTCGTCGGCAAGCGTGGCGAGATCGACGTCGTCGCAGTGAAGGGAAGCGTTCTTGTAGGAAAATCCGTGCATCGCGGGAGGGACTTAGCGATCCCGGGCGGCGCGGTAAAGTCCTCAATCGGCCGATTTCGCGGCAGGCGCGGGAGCCGGAGCGGGTGATTCGCTCTTGGTGGCGGCTCCACTGTCCTTCTTGGCACCCTCCTGATAGGAGGAAGAACGGTAGTCGGTCTGATAGAAACCGGCACCCTTGAAGATGATGCCGCCACCGGTACCGAGCAGCCGTTTCACGGAGCCGTCACAGGCATCCTCCGGACAGTCGGTGAGTTTGGCGTCGTTCATACTTTGAAACACCTCGAAGCGTTTCCCGCATTTCTGGCATTCGTAATCGTAGTTCGGCATGGTGGTAAGGGCGGAGACGGATAACACGTTTCGCCCGGCACGCAAGCCCGGAGGCGGGAAGGATTTCGCGTGCCGAGTGGGGGAGGTTCTGCTTGAGTCCCGGCCATGGCACCCAGGGTCAAGACCGTCGCATCGATCACCAACAGACAGTTTTTCGAAAACCACGGGAAGGCGCTCGGGCTGGTGCTCCACGGCGAGGAAGTCGGTTTCGACCGCCCGATCAGCGAATCCGCCATGAACCGTCCGGGTTTGGCCCTGGCCGGGTTTTTCTCCTACTTCGCGCCGAAGCGCGTCCAGGTGCTCGGCCACTCGGAAATGGCCTACCTGCGGAAACTCCCGGACGCGATGCGGGCGGACCGTTTCCGCCGGCTCTGCGACCGGGAAATCCCATGTCTCGTGATCGCCCGCGGGCTCACGCTGGATCCGGAATTGATCACTCTGGCCAACCAGCACTCGATCCCGGTTTTCGGCACCTCTATGGTGACGATGAATTTCCTCAACGCGGCGACCATCCGGATCGAGCACGATTTCGCCCCCAGCGTCACCATGCACGGCTGCATGGTGGACATGCGCGGCGTGGGCGTCCTGATCATCGGCAAAAGCGGATCCGGGAAATCCGAAACCGCCATCGGCCTGCTGGAACGCGGTGCCTCGCTGGTGGCGGATGACATGGTGCGCATCAAATACGTCGGCGGCGAGCTCACTGCCAGTTCGCCGGAACTCTCACGCGGCTATTTGGAAATCCGCGGCATCGGCATCGTGAACGTGGCCAACCTCTACGGCCTCGCCTCGATCCGCCCGGAGAAACGCCTAGACCTGGTGGTGACCCTCAAGCCCCAAGCGGACCTGAACGAAGTGGACCGCCTAGGCCTCCAGCAGAAAACCTATGAGATCTTGGGCCAGCAGGTTTCCCATGTGGAAATTCCAGTGGCTCCCGGCCGCGACTCCGCCCGCATGGTCACCATCGCCGCACTCGACCAGCAACTCCGCCGCCTCGGCTACAACATGGCGGATGAGTTCAACCAGAAGCTCATCAGTCACCTCTCAAAAGACGTTTGAGTGGTCGCGCGGGTTCGTCGCTCACCACGCGGGCTTTCGGCGCGACCTTGAGAAGGTCCTGCTGCTCACCGGGAGGCGAGGTGAACATGACGTTTTCCCACTTGGTATCCTTGAGCGGCCCGGTGCCGCGGAACTGGAACATCCCGTAAAACGGCCGCAAGGGCAGCGTGATGATGCCCAGCAGCCCCTTCGCGTTCATCCGCATGGTCATGTCGATGGTGCGGTCCTTCAAATCCACCGATCCATCGCCGACGAAGATCAACGAGGGCGTGCCCGTTTGGAAATCCCGGGTGCTGAGCACGCCGTCCTTGATCTCAAAGGTGCAGAACGCGCTCTTCGCCTGTTCGAAGCCTGCTTTTTTGTCATTCAACACGCCGCTGATCAACCCGCTCAGCGGGCCGAAGATGGGCACGGAAAACAACTCGGTCTTGTCGATGGCCACATGCCCCTGCCCGTTCATCGTCTCCACCTTGCCATCACTGAGCGAAAACTCGATGCGCCCCGTTGTTTCCCCCCCGCCCTGCATGTGGAAGTCGTAGGTCGAGCAAAGCGCCGGGATGGCCAGTTTTCCCCAGCTCATTTCACCGGTCAGCCGATTGCCGGGTTGGGAATCAAAGCGCGCACTCACCGGGCCGTCGAAGGTGTTGAGCTTGAGATCGTCCACCACCACGCGCCCGCCGCGGATCTCCACTTTTCCGGAAGGCTGGCTCACGGTCACGTTCTCGCCGAGAAACTTGTAGTCCGCCATGCCAGCCGACCGGAAACTCACGTCCAGCGAGGTCCGGCCTTGTTTGGTCACATCCACCACCCCGTTTCCCGTCATTTCCGGCGGCGTGTGGAAGCGGTAAATCTCCAACGAATCCGCCACCGGCGGCGCGAAAAGCCGGACCAAGGGCGCGGCCCACATCGTGCCCTGCACCTTTTCCACATCCACCGTCTTGGATGCCGCGACGTAGCGGATCCGGCCGATTTTCGCCGTTCCTTGTTTCGGTCCGTCAAAGGCCTCGCGCAGCGGATAGTTCTGATAGTTGAAAACCACCGTGCCGTCATAGAAGTCGAGCTCGTGATGGCTCAGGGCGAACTTGCACTCGGCCGAATGAACCGGAACCCCTTTGTAGTCCACGTTTTTCACGGTTCCGTGGCCGGTGTAGGCCCAGGAGTGGCGGTCCGTGGCGTCGAATCCGCCTTCCAGCGCCACTAGGATTTCCGCGCCCTTCCGGTCCTTGAAGTCCGAGATGACCTGCTCCAGCGGCTGGCCGATGAAGAGCGGTTTGTAGAGATGCTCCGGAAGGGTGGATTCGAGGGCCAGGCGCACCAGCGGCCATTGCACGAGGATTTTCGCCTTGGCCTCCCCGTCCGCGCGGCTCAGCAGGGCGTCCCGGAAAAACAAGTCCCCGTTGCGCCATGAAAACGCGCTTTTCACGGAATCAAACCGGATGCCACGCAGGTTCACCTCGTTTGCCTCCACCTTGCCCGTCATCCGGATCTGCGGGCGGTTGTTTTCATCGAGGTTGAAATCCCCGGCCGCGACGATGGTCTGGCCGCCGGAGACCGCCAGATCTTTCACCGGAGAAAGCCCGGCCCATTCCTGGAGCAAGGGTTGGATTTCAAGTGAGGAAACGAGATCGAATCGCCCTTCGCGTCCTCCGATGTCGTAGTCCAGACGCCCCTCCAGCGTGCCGTGCGAATCCCGCGCCGTGAGCGAAGTCACCGTGAGCAGGTCACCGGTCACTTCGGCATCCATCGTGATTTCATCCAGCCGGTGCGAGTTTTTCCCGATCTTCGTGCCGCGGAAGCCGAACTTGGCCACCAGCGACGAACTTTGGTTGGCATTGCCCTCGATCGAAAGCCGGATGCTCGGCGGATGCTCGGGATCAAAACTCCATTGGTTGATCTCGTGGATCGCCTTGGCCAGCAACTTGCGGCGTTTCCCCGTTTGATTGTCGTCCGGGGTTTCCTTTCCGGTCCCTTGGTAGCCGATGATCAGGGCGTCCAGGCTCACGTCGATACCCTCGATCCGGCCTTTGGCTTCGCGGACCTCGAAACGCCGCTCGCCGGGCATCAGCAGGATGCCGTTGGCTCCGGTCACTTCCAAAGTCTCGCTGAACGGGTCCTTCGGATCGACCGGCAGGCTGAGGCGGCCGTCGTTCAGCTCGATTTTCGTCAGGTGGAACTCTCCACGGGCCAGCTTGGTTTTTTCGATGTCCAGAAGGATGCTCTCCAGATTGGAAACCTCCCGGGTGTGCTCGGCATCGGCGTAAACCCGCACCCGTTTCGCCACCACCCCGCGGAAGGGAACGTAGGAGAGGCTGCCGATTTTGATGAAGGCCCCCTGTTTGGCGACCTCCCGCTCGATCGTGGCCCGCCAGCTCGCCGGCAGGCCTGTCCGGTTCGCCCACCACAAGGTGCCAAGCGCCCCGAGCACCGCGCAGGTGATCACGACGAAAAGCAGGGAACGCAAGTTCCGGGTGAGATGCAGGTGATACATGACGAACCGCGCGAAACCTAGCCACGCCCATCCGGATTTCCCACCTCGTTCTTGGAAAAAATCAGCCCAGCACCGACCTGAAATCCTCCACTCCCCAGCTCACCGGATCGCCGTCGCCGGCTTCGTCGATCACCGAGGCCAGATTGCGTTTTTTCTCCTGCAGCCGGACCACCTTTTCCTCGACCGTCCCGCGGGTCAGCAAGCGATAAACCGTCACCGGCCGCGTCTGACCGATGCGGTGCGCGCGGTCCGTCGCTTGGGACTCCGCCGCCGGGTTCCACCACGGATCAAAGTGGATCACCGTGTCCGCCGCCGTCAGGTTCAGCCCATACCCGCCCGCCTTGAGACTGATCAGAAACAACGGCGGACCATCCGCGGACTGGAAGCGATCGACCAGCTTTTGCCGATCCCTGGTCTGACCATCCAGTCTCAGACAGTCCCAATCGCGCTTTTCCACGCACCTTTGGATTTCCAGTAATTGTTTTTGAAACTGACTGAAAACCAGAACTCGGTGACCTCCGGTAATCGCCCCTTCCAAAAGTTCCAACAAACGTTCAAGTTTGCCCGACCGCTTCGCCGGAAGCATTTGATTGAATCTCTCGTTTCCAAGAATCGCAAGGTCACAACAGGTCTGTCGAAGGCGAAGTAAAGCCGTCAGCATCCGCATCCGGGCTGCGCCGGAGTTTTTAGAATCCAGCATCTCATCCACCCTGCGACGCCCCTCCTCCAACAGTTGTTTGTAAACCGATTGCTGGTCCGGAGTCAGGTCACAGAACTCATCGATCACCAGCTTGGTCGGCAGATCCGGGGCCACCTGGTCCTTGGTCCGGCGCAGGAAGAAAGGCGAGATCTTGAGCTTCAACCGCTCCATGGCCGCCGGGGAATCGCAGCCTTCATAACGGGACTTGAACTCCTCCCGCCCACCGAGCCAGCCCGGCTGCACGAAGCGGAAAATCGACCAGAGATCCCGGACTCCGTTTTCCACCGGGGTGCCGGTCAGCGCCACCCGGTGCCGTGCTTTGAGCTTGGAAACCGCCTTGGCGTGATCCGTATCCGGATTCCTCATCAAACTGGCCTCGTCCACCACGGCGACCAGGTAATCCTGCTGGAGGTGCCAGGCCAGATCCCGGGCGAGAGTCCCATAGCTGGTGATGATGACCTGCCCGTCTTTCAGCCCGTCCCGCAGCTCATCCCGGCCAGATCCATGCAAAATCTGAACCGATCTTGTGGGTGCGAATTTCGCAAACTCCGCCTTCCAGTTCCCCAACAAGGACGCGGTAGCCACCACCAGCACGCGCGAGTTCTTCTCCGATACAGCCAGAAACAAACGTTCGATTAATGCGATAGTTTGTAGGGTTTTTCCGAGCCCCATATCGTCCCCCAACAAGGCACCGCCAAAGCGGGTGACACGGTCTTCAAGCCAGGCGGCTCCATGCGCTTGGTAGGGCCGCATCTCGGCATGCAAAGTGGCTGGAGACACAAACTGGGAATAACATTCTTCAATATTCTCTTTGTGTGTGTTCCGGAGTTTTTTATCGATTTCACAGATGATGTGACAGGAACCCGATTTTGCCACAAAACAACCGTTTGCTTGCTGCAAATCAAGATCCTCGAACATCGGCTCAATCAAATCCGAAACTTCGTTTGAAATGACCAAATGCCGACCACTAGCCACCTTGCCGGAAGCGCGACCTGATCGCAGCAAACGCCGGACTTCCTCGGTGGGGATGTTTATGCCGTCGGAAGATTCAAACGACAGATTGAAACCCAGCCAGTCTTCCCCGCTCCCTTGGATATCGATCCGTGGTCGGACCACGACTATCTGTTTTTGCACTTGGGCGAATCGGCTCCCCTCGATGACTTTCCAATCGTTTCTCAGCTCCGGAAGTCGCGCGCTCAGGAATTCCATGATCGGGGTTTCTCCTTTCAAGACCCAAAGTCCGCTCCCGGGATCTGAGATTTGGAACCCGGCGGATTCCAGTTTCCGACACGCAACTTCCTCGCCTGCCAGATCGCGGATCAGGCAACACTCGTTTGAAACTACTGGCAGTCCCGCCACCTTGCCCAGCCCCGGCACGACCGGATCGGAGTCCGGGTAGCTCGCCCGGAGTCGGGCTTCGAGATGTTGGAGCGAGCCTTCAAGGTGGAGTTCCACCGTGAGCTCGGCTGGGACGAAATGGAGCGAATCGAGCCAGCCACCCTCCGGAGCCGCGACCCATTCCAACCACCGATCCAGTTCGCCAAAGAACTCCGCGGCCGCCAGTTCGGACACCCGTCCCGTGGTGAGTTTGCGGATGGTTTCAGGCTCGGGCGGATGGCTCCGCGTCGCGTCGAGTCGGACGATTCCGTTTGCAGAAACCGCAAAGAAGGCCCCTGAGATTTCGATCCACGCCGGGCCATCGGGTTCGGGAACAAGTCGGACTTTCCCTCCACTGAATGCGGTTTCCAAGAGCGGGATTCTCGCGCCGGATTCGATGCCGAGCGGCGAGCGCTCCTTCCCCGCCACAACCCGCGGGTGCTCGGTGAGCGCCTCCAGAAACCCGCGGGTCTGGGCACCGTCGAGATGGAGGGTGAGGCCGGGTTTGGGTTGTGCCCGTTCCTTGGAAAGCCACGCCATGAGCGGGCCATCCGATGCGGTGTCGGCCGAGTCGGCCGCAGCCAGCAGGGAAACCGCGAGTTTTCCCCGCTGCAGCGAATCCCGCCAATTCTGAGGGAACACGATCTGCCAGGCGTGGGCCGGAGCCTCCGTCGCCACGGGAGCGGCGGCGGAGGCCTTGGCGGTCGAGGTTTTACCGCTCAGAACCGCCAACCCCACGGCCACGGCATGGGCGCATACGGCTCCGGTCGATTGGTTTTCCGGACAGGGGCAACGGGCCTCCAGATCCGTGGCGGAGCGGACGATGACGCTCACGCGAAACGGCCTGCGCCCACCGGCCACGCTGCCTTGATAGCTCGTCGATCCACGTTTCGCGTCTGTCACCGAGCCATTCTCAAAGAGCGCCCTGCCCTCCTTGAAAGCCATCCAAGATGCCGCCTTGCGCAGCGTTTCCTCAGTCCAATCCGTCATGCGGCGGCCATCATTCGCTCCGCCGGCTCCTTGCGCAATCAGGGAGCGCGGAATTCCCCTCACTCGTCTTCCGGCACCACGTCCACGGCGACTTCGAGGCGCTGGCCGCCGGCACCAAGGGTGACGCCGCGCAGCGGGCTGACGTCGGCGAAGTCACGACCCCAAGCGACGGTGATATGGCGCTCGCCGGGGAGAATGTTGTTGGTGGGATCGGCGTCCACCCATCCGGCTTCATCACCGCAGAAGACGGAAACCCAGGCGTGCGAGGCGTCGGCCCCGACGAGGCGCGGCTGGCCGGGCGGCGGTGCGGTTTCGAGATAGCCGCTGACATATCTGGCAGGAAGACCGAGAGATCTCAAACAGGCGATCATGAGGTGGGCGAAGTCCTGGCAGACACCGGCGCGCTTTTTCAACACCTCGCTCACCGGCGTGGTGACGTCGGTGGCGCGGGGATCGAACTTGAACTCCTCGAAGATGCGGGTGGTCAAGGCGACCACGCCAACGAGGATGGGACGCCCGGGTGGGAAATCCTGACGTGCGAACGCGGCGAACTCCGGCCCCACGGGAATCATGGAGGAGGCGAAACGGAAGATGCCGGCGTCCGATCCGGGCGTGAGGCGCTCGGCGTGGCAGGCGTCCCGCACGGTTTCCCAAGAGGGCGTGCCCATGGCGTCCTGCACGCGGGCGGGAAAGACCTCGACGAGGCTGCGGGCGATGACTTCCAGGGTTTCGTGTTTGCCCTCGACCTCGAAGTAGGTGGTGGTGTTTCCGAAGGAATCGAAGTGCACGCCGCGGCCGACGGGCGTGGGGCGGATCTCCAACTCATGCCACGGGCAATGCTGGCCCGGCAGGCTGCGGGGCGAGAGGCGCGCGAGGTGGTGGGAAACGGTGACCGATCCCTCGTAGATGTAGCGCGTGCTGTGGGTGAGCTTGTATTTCATCTCAATACACCCTCCGGACGGAATGGCTGAAGAAGTGCTGGGTGAGCAGGTCTGATAGATTTTCGAGGCTTTCGCCGAGTTCGTCTATGCCGGAAAGATCGGGTAGCTGGCCGTTTTCCGTGGCGAGGGCGAGATCGGCGACGTGGGTGCGGATCCGCGGCATGAGCCCGGATTCCCGCCGGCCCGGGAGGTCCCCGGTCTCGCGCTGGATGACCTGGATCTGATAGGCCACGGAGCGCGGGTTGCTGCGGTCGTGGAAAACGAGATGGGTGACACCCGCGAGATCGGGACGGGAAAAGTGGCGGCGGCGGTAGGTCATCACGCTGTCGCAGGTTTCCAACAGCGGATCAAGGATGGTGGTGGAGTTTTCGCCGAGCTCGGTGGCTCCGCGAAGCAAGGCGAGCACGCCGATGGCGCGTTCGAGCCGGCGACCGACTTCCAAGAAACGCCAGCCGTGGCCGCGGGTCATGTTTTCCGCCTGCATGCCGGAAAAGGCGGCGAGGTGGAGCACGAGGGCGTCGAGCGTGCCCAAAAGCTGTGCCGGCCCCGGCGCGGTGGCGGGCGGGCTGACGATGCCTTCGAAGCGGTTGAAAAAACGCCAGGTGTCGTCGGACAAGCGGTCGCGGGCGGCGGCGGCGTTTTCCAACAGGAATCTCGTTAGAACCGGGATGCCGGTGTCCACGGAGGGATCATGGATCAGGTTGGCGATGGTCTTGAGCGTTCCCGCGGGATGGATGGCCACGCCTTCCGGCACCAGTCCGCAGCCGCTGATGAGAACGAGGCAGGCATCCAGCAGTTCCTGCTCGGTGCGTCCGCTCTCGCCGCTGATAGAGCGCAGCGTGACGCGCAGCAGGCGGGTGGCGAGCTCGATGCGCTCGGCGTAGCGGCCCACCCAGAAGAGTTGTTCGGCGATTCTGCTAGGGACAACTTCGGGGGAGGATGAGTGCCGGTGCGGGCTGGCGGCGGCGGTTCTGCGTTCGAAACGATCGGCGGATTCCGCGGATTCCGAAACCCACACATCCTTGGTGAATCCGGCGTGCGAGGGCCAGAGCTGCACGGCGCGGGCCTGCTTGCCGATGCGGGCAAGGCCGCCCGGAAGCGCGGTGGTGATTTCCGGGGAATTCAGGGTGAACGCGCGCCAGATGACCGGGCGCGAACGCATCGAGCGGCCTTCGATCACGGGAATCTCGC
>DAISZP010000220.1:0-9225 GCA_036824745.1 Luteolibacter sp. | reverse complement strand
GTCCATTTCGCGGAGGCGGGCGACCTCGTTGGGATACTTGGCACGGCCGAAGATGAAGATCTCCGGATTGCGCTCGCGCACCAGGGGAACAGCGGCACAGGTAACCTCGATGGAGGGAAACGTGAACGCCACGAGCCGCGCGCGGGCGATACCGGCAAGGTCGAGCGCCTCCGGATGGGTGGCGTCCGCGAACAAAACGAGTTGCCCGGCGTTTTTCAAGGCGCGCACCGTGTCCGAGTTCAGTTCCATCACTAGCGTGTCCACCCCGCAGCGCTTGAGAGCCTCGTTGAGGGAAACCCCGACGGGGCCATAGCCGCAGATGATCGCGTGGTCGGTGATTTCCTTGATCTTCTTCGTGGGAGTCAGCGCCGGCGGAAGGGCCTTGTGCGCGGCTAACAGCCCGGCCTTTTCGAGCCGTTTCGCGAACGGCTGGGCGAGACGCATCAGCGTGGGCACGGCGGCCATGGTCAGCGCGGTGCAAACCAGCAGCATTTGTTCGGTGCCGCGGTCGAAGGGACGGTATCCGCCCGCCTTGCCGATCAGCACGAGGGAAAACTCACCGGTGCTCGCAAGACTCGCCGCGGCCAGCATCGTGGCGCGCCCGGGAAGTTTCAGAAGTTTCAACACTCCGAACACCAGCGCTCCCTTCACCGCGAGGATCAGCAGGCTTCCTAACAAAACCCGCGGCCAGTCGTGGGCCACCACGCCAAGATCGATCAACAGTCCCACGGACACGAAGAAGATCGCGAGGAAAAGATCCTTGAAGGGCAGGATGTCTGATAGAATGCGGTGGCTGTAGATCGACTCGCTCACCACCAGCCCCGCGGCGAAGGCGCCGAGAGCGAGCGAGAGGTTCAGCGCCCCGCCCGCGAAGGCGACTCCCGCGCAGAGGCCGATCACGGTGAGCGTGAACAATTCCCGGCTGCGGGTGCGCGCCACGGCATGCAGCAGCGGCGTGAGACCGAATCTTCCTAACAACGCGGCCCCCGCGAGGAACAACACGCCTTTCAGCACCGCCAGTCCGATGCTCGATCCGAGCCCCTCGCTTTGGTCACTGTAGAGCGAAGGCATGATCAGGAAGACAAAGATCACCAGGATGTCCTGAAACAAGGCGATGCCGAGACTCGCCCGCGCGCCGGGGTGGTTCTGCTGTCCGAGATCCTGGAACGATTTCATGGCCACCGCGGTGGAGCTCAGCGCGACGGCGATGCCGAAAACGATATTGTCCGGCGTGGGAAAGCCCAGCCACGTCGCCAGCAGTCCACCCGCGAGCGCGGTCAACGCCACCTGGAGGCCGCCGCCGATCAAGGCCGTGCGCCAGACGTGCCGCAGCTCCGCCAGCGAGAACTCGATGCCGAGCGTGAACATGAGCAGGACCACGCCGATTTCCGCCAGATTGGTGATGACGGCTCCATCACGGGCAGCACCGAACCAACCGAGCATGTCCGCGTTTCCGATCAGCACGCCCGTGAGCAGATAACCGACAAGCAGGCTCTGGCGAAACTTCACCAGCAGCAGCGAAACGAGCACCGAAAGCACCAGCACCAGCGTAAGCAGCGCGAAGAGCGGCGAAATGTTCGCCACCCCGCTTGCCAGCAAGCTCCATCCGCAATCCATCCGGAGGATTGTCCCGCGAATCGACCGGTGGTGGAAGAAGAAAACGAGTCAGCGCCGGTGTTCGAGCTTCACGTTATCGAGCTGATAGACGGTTTTCGTGTCCGCGTTGCTGACAAACCCGAGCCACTCCAACTGCTTCCATGCCGGATCGCAGGGAAAGGTTCCAAGGTCCTTCACGGCCTGCCCCGGAAGCCTGAGGGCCAAGGTCCATGAACCGTTCCGTGAACTGCGGGCCTCCAAATGCACCCACGCGTCCACAGGGATTTCGGCGAGCGTTTTTCCCGCGACGATCAGTTTTCCCTCACGCACCCAGAAACTCGGTCCGGTGTGATAGCGGGAAGCGGAATCCCGCCATTCGTGGAGGAACTCGGTCCCCTGCCCCACGCGCAGATCAAAGGACAAAACGCTCGTTCCATCGCGATGATGGGGTTCGAAGTAGAAGTGCGGATTGAAATGTTTTTCCAGCCCCGGAGCGTCGATGATTTCCAACACGTGCCCCCCGTTTCCATCTGCGAGATGAATGGCATCGCCTTTGTTTTCGACATGGAGTTTCGCTTCGTCGTCGGGAAACGGAACCGCGGATTCGAAATCCAGCGAGAACGCCAACGGATCCGGCGGGGGAGGCTCCGGCAGATCGATCATCGGCGGACAAGGTTCAGCCGCGAGTTGTTTCCAGCGCGCGTCGCCCTTCACGCCCGCCTTGGAGAAATCGAAGGGTTTGAAATCGATCTCATCGAGCTTCGGATTCGCCGCACGCAGGTGGAAATCGCGTTTCTCCGGATCGATGAATCCAGGGTCGGCGATGATGGAGACCGCATCCTTGCCGGACTTTTGCCAGTCCTCGAACGACATGCCCGCGAAGTTGAAGGGGGCCTTGTCGGTCCGCCAATACAGGTTGTGATCCATCCTCACGTTCGCGTCCTTCCATTGCCCGTTGAGCAGTTCGCCGCGATCCCAGATCACGACATTGTTAGAGAACGTGAAGGAAACATGATCCTCCCTGCGCGTGCGCTGGAGTTGGTGCTCGGTGGCGAAGGCGAGGATGTTGTTCTTGATGACATTCTCCCTGCCGTAGTGCTGGTGGAAGCCGCCGGTCTTGGTGTTGTAAACGAGGTTGTTCTCCATCGTGATGCCGGCGCTGCCTTCGTCGGTGTAGAGCCCCCAGCCGCCGTAGAGGCAGGAGCGGATGTCGTGGCAGACGTTGTTGCTCACGGTGGTTCCTTCGGATGCCCCCAGCGTGTAAACCGCGCCCATGTCGCTGAGCACGCCGTATCCGAGGTGGTGGATGTGGTTGAACTCGATCTTGTTGCGCTTCGCCTGGCTCGGGCCGTATCCCCAGCGCCAGCCGACGGAAACACCGGTGTAGCGAAGGTCCGCGATGTCGTTGTGCGTGACCACGTTGTCCGCGCTGTGGCCGATCCATACTCCGACCGCTCCCGCAAACAGATGCCCGCCGGAACGGATGATGTTGTCATCCACCACGCAACGCCCGGTGCGATCCGCTTCTGACGGGTTTTCATTGTCCCACCCTTGTCCGATCCTCACACCACCCGCGCCGAGGTCGTGGAGATGGCTGTGGACAACCTTGCAATCGACACAGGCACGGCGGAACCAAACTCCGTAGGAGCCGGTGTGGGAGATCTCGCAGTTTTCGATGGTTAGATTCCGCGCCGCATCCGCCTGGATCACGGCTTCGATCCCGAACGCGGCCTGATGGTCGCCGTGTCCCTCCGGCGGAAGTTGATAGCCGGAATATTGGAAACGCAGCCCGCGCAGCGTGATGTGGGAGACGATTCCCTGATCGCCGCCGTTGAAGCGGATGAAACGATCCGTCACTGGAGCGATGACTTCGGCCTTCGTCATGTCCTCGCCCGGAAGCGGGATATAGGACAGGATGCCGTCGCGCGAGAGGAACCATTCGCCCGGAGCGTCGAGGGCGGCTCGGAAGTTCTCCAGATGGTAGCGTTGATGCGCGCCCCACTTGAAGAACGGCCACGGAGCCGGCGCGGTGGTGATGATTTGTTGGTTTGGGCGATCCGCCGCCGCGAGGCGATGCCGCGACATTTCCCACGAGTGATAGACGACCGCCGTGACATCGGCGAGTTCATCCCGGCTAAGATCAAACATGGGCGAGAGGTCGTCGTTTCTCCCGACAATCGCCCGCGCTGATAGATCCCCCTCCGCTCCCATGGCAACCTTTCGCTTCATGTAGAAATAATCGCTGTTAGGAGATCGCGCACGGGTGGCGCGGCGACCGTTGATCCAGAGTTGTTCGAAACGCCACTCCGCATCGGCGATCCGGGTGGTCCAGATCCCGTCGTTTCCGCGGGTCCATCCGCCGATGCGTCGCCCGCCCACGAACCTCGGTTCCGCTCCAGAAGCCGCCTTATAGCTGACCGGCGCTTGCCCGCTGCCACTGTCCTCGGCGGTGAACTCGACCGCGCGCTCCATCGGATAGATCCCATCGGCAAAGACCACCCGCGCGGGTTCGCTGCGGGGCGAACGTTTCCTCAACGCCATTCTCGCGCCGTCCATCGTGGCCAGCGGATGGGCCGCATCGCCGGTGGCCGCGTCGTTTCCTCCGGGTGCCACGTGCAGCACGATTTCCGCGGACGCGGCAATTTCCAGAACCCCAAGGACCATCACCACCCCGCCAAAGACGCATCGTTTCATGACGAAGGACCGATACGCCGGGTTTTCCCGCGATCTTCTGCGGCCGAAGGCTCCGAAAAACAGGATTGACAGCTACCTTGCGTTACAAGATACATGGCGGTGATGGGCGACGGCCAAACCAACGAGGCAAGCACGCGGGAACTGTTCGAGAACTGGACGGTCCAGATGCGCAAGGGCGTGCTGGATCTTTGCATTCTCAAGGCATTGTCGGCCTCGGAGTGGTATGGATACGCGCTGGTGAAGGCGCTGGTGGCGGTTCCCGGAGTGGGTGTGGCGGAGGGATCGATCTATCCGCTACTCTCGCGGCTGAAGCGCCAGGGGCTGGTGACCACGCGCCTGGAGGAATCCCGCGAGGGACCGGCGCGGAAATACTACCGGGCCAGCGAATCGGGCCGCGAACTGGCGAAGGAGATGGAACTTTATTTCGAGGAAATGCGGCGGGGTTTCGAAGGACTGCAATCGAGGGGCGACCTCGGAGGAAACGCGGCGGATGCCTGAATCTAACCAATCACCCACATGAAAAGCTGGACCACACAGGCGGAGCAACGGCTCACCGATTACCTCCGGGAACGCGCGGCCCGCGAGGGTTTGCAAGGCGAGGAGGCGGAGGACCTGAAGGAAGACCTGCGGGTTCACATTCACGAAGAGGCGGAAGGCTCGGCGGTGGAAACGATCGGGCTGATGCAGTTGGAGAACATCCTCGGAAAACTCGACGCGGGATATCGGCCGGAGCAGCTTGAGAGAGAACCGGAGCCCCGCAAGCGAGGGAAAATTGCACGCGTTTTCTTCTGGATCTTCGGCGTGGTGTTTCCCGCGCTGGTGCTGGTGTTCGAGGCGCTCACTTCATTCTGCGGCTCGGTGTTCTTCGATCCGGTGCCCACCTGGTGGCATTTCCTGCTCATCGCCACGGTTCCTCTAACAAACGGCTGGCTGCTGAAAGGAAGAAGCCGCTCGAAGGAACGCATCAAAGGTCTGGCAGCGGGAATCGCGCTGGTGGTGGCGGGCTTTTACGGGTTGTTGTTCCTACCGCTTTTGCCCGCCTCGGTCCTCGCGCTTGTATTCGGGATCGGGCTGCTTTCGCTCACACCGCTTCTGGCGGCCCTGGGCACCTGGTTGATCACCCGATCGGCGAAAAAGCAATCGCCGGATCCCCGCTCGTTCGTGACGGGAAAACGGATCGGCGTTTCCGCGGCGTTGCTGGTCCTGATGGCACTCGAGGGACCATCCTTGTGGACCAGGGCGAATCTATCAGCAGCGGGGAACGACAGTGAGAACAAGGAGGCGGCGATTTCCCGGCTGCGTGCGTTCCATTCGGAGCGGGTGCTGTTGAAAGCCTGTTACGAAGGCAACCGTGGCACCGCGATGGCCACCGACGTCTCGGGCTGGATGCTCATGAGCTGGCAGATTCCCGCCTCGATGTTCGGTGTGAACGTCAACATGCGTCCGCTTGATTCGGACAACAACCGCGAGGTGTTTTTCCGCGTGACCGGCAAGCCGTTCAATTCGTTGAAACCACCCGCCAAGCGCCATGGCGGGGCCTTGATCGGTCGCGTCGATCCGATGGGGGATTTCGAGTTCGATGATCATCTCGGCGGTGACGAGGTGGCGGTGCGTCTCAAGGATCTCGATCTGTCGGATTCGCGTTTCGACGGCCACGTGGATTCCGTTTCCGGCATCGGCTACGGCGAGTGGACGATGGTGTTCCACAACGGATCGAACCAAGCCAAGGAAGCGCGCTGTCAGGTGAGGCTCCCTCGCGATGGCCGGGTCTCACGGCTCACGCTGTGGGTGAACGGCGAGCCGCGGGAGGCGGCGTTCAGCACGATCGCCAAGGTGAAAGCCGCCTACAAATCGGTGGCCGTCGTGCAACGCCGGGATCCGGTGCTCGTCAACGTCGTGGGACCGGACACGGTGATGGTGCAGTGTTTCCCGGTGCCGGCGAACGGCGAGATGAAGATCCGGCTTGGCATCTCCGCACCGCTCGCCGATGGAGCATGGGAGATGCCGCGCATCGTCGAGCGGAACTTCGGCATCAAGAAGGGACTCGATCACGCGCTGTGGCTTCAGGGCGACAAGACGTTTCATCTAACCGGCAGCGGAGATTCCAAGAGCTCCCACGCCGATGGCGACGGACAGTCCCTTCCCCTCTCGTTGGAAGGTGATGCGGTGACCAATCCTCACCTCGCCTTGCGGATGGAGGTTCCGGATACCGCGCCGGAAAGCGTGTGGTGCGAGGATCGTTTCGCGAAACCCGAAGAACGTTTCCTGATCCGCGGGAAGGTCTCCAAACATCGCAGCGCCGCGAAGGAAATCGTGCTGGTGATCGATGGATCGGCATCGATGTTAGAAGCCCGCTCCTGGTTGTTGGATGGTTTGAAAAACACCAAGCCGGAGGGATTGAAGATCATCCTCGCCGACGACAAGGCGCGCGTGATAAACGCATCCGAACTGGAAAGCCACCGCTTCTCCGGCGGGCGCGACAACGAACCGGCGCTGCGCGAGGCTATTCGCATCGCCAAGGAAAGCGGCGCTCCGGTCGTATGGATCCACGGACCGCAGGCGGTCGGGCTTTCCCAGCCTGAGGCTCTGCTTCAGTTGATGGAGCGCGGCACGGTTCATCCGGTGATTCACGAGATCGAGGCGGTTTCCGGCCCGAACCGTCTCGCGGAGTCGATCTTCCGCAGCGGTTGCCTGAAACGCGGACCCGCGATGACCAAGCCCACGGAGGATCTGACACGGTTCCTCGACAAACTGAGGACGGACGGTGACGTGCCCGCGTGGCACTGGAAACGCGCCGCGGCTTCCGACGGCATCAACGGGAAAAAAGTCTGGGACCAACTCGCCCGGCTTTGGGCCGCGGAGAATGCGGAGAACCCACTAACATCGCTCGACGACAAGCAGCGCGCGGAACTCGCCGCGCGCTATCAGCTCGTCACCAGTTTCTCAGGCGCGGTGGTTCTGGAAACCCAACAGCAATACGAGGAACACGGACTCACTCCCGCCGATGGCAACGCCACGCCACAGGTGCCGAGCGTTCCCGAGCCATCCTCAAGCATGCTCGTGATCATCACCGCCACCGCAGCCCTGATGCGTAGAAGGAGGATCTCATGAAATTGAACAAACATACACGCCGCGTCATCGCGCTCTGGATTCTAACCGCAATCATCCTTGCGATCTTCCTGTTCGGCGAGGCCGTGCGGGTGGATTTCCTGGCACCCGCGGTTTCCTTGTCGAAGGCGCTCGAAAGCGCGCGCTGGCGATGGGGATTCTCCGACGAACACCGCCAGACCCTCTGGATGCTGCTCTCCTGCGTGATCGCCTACAGCGTTTCAAACTCCGCGAAAATCCGTCTCGGCGCGCTAATATCCGGCATTCTAACACCCGTGCTGATGACCGGCCCGGTGATGTTCGCGATCGCCGGGATCTCGCCCTTGATCGTCTTCTCCGCGCTGACGGGACAACTGGACGGCGAGTCGTACTGCGAGGGCATGGTGCCGGTATCGGCGCTCGGGTTGTGGATGCTCTGCTGCGTGATCTTCGGAGTGCTGGAAGCCTTGGAAATCCGGCGCGCGAGGAAAGCCGCCAACGTTTGCAATCCGGTGGATTCCGAGCTGGGCAAATGCGCTCTAATGCGGCGGGATTAACCCGTTTGATGAATCCAATCCCGGTTGCGGACCCCGCCGGGAAACGATTGGATGAGAGCGCATCCACACGGAATCGATCCACCATGGCAGGCCTCCCATCTCCCCTTCTCTCCTCGCTCGCGCTTTTCGCGCTGGTGCTTTCCACGCCGTTCTCCAACGCGGAACAATCGCGGCCCTATCCGAAACAAGCGCTCGAATGCTCGAAGCGGCTCGCGGTTTCCGAAATGAACCGCCGCGGGAAGTCCTTGTTCAAGGACGGCGGACCGAAAGCCCGTTGGGAATACACCAGCGGTTTGTTCGCGCATTCGCTCGTCGAACTCGGCAAGGCCACCGGTGACGAATCATTCACCCGTTACGCGTTCGATCTAACATCCTCATTCATCGGCGAGGATGGATCCATCGCGACCTACAAGATGGAGGATTACAACATCGACATGCTCCCGCCGGGACGCGTCGCCTTGCAGGCGTGGGAAAGCACCAAGGACCCGCGTTTCAAGAAAGCGGCGGCAAAACTCCGCGAGCAGCTCACGAAACATCCGCGCACCAGCGATGGAGGCTTCTGGCACAAGCAGCGCTACCCATGGCAGATGTGGCTCGACGGCCTCTACATGGGCTCTCCGTTTCTAACACAATACGGCAAGGTGTTCCAGGAACCGGCGGCCTTCGATGAAGCCGTGCGCCAGCTCGTGCTGATGGACCAGCACGGATACGATCCGAAAACCGAACTCTACTTCCACGCGTGGGACGAAAAACGCGAACAACCGTGGGCGGACAAGCAAACCGGACACTCGCCCTGTTTCTGGGGCCGCGCGGTCGGCTGGTATGCGATGGCTATCGTCGATTGCCTCGACCATCTTCCGCCGACGCATGAAGGCGTGGAATCGGTGAACGCGATCCTCCGCAAGCTCGCCAACGGCGTGCTCCGCTGGCAGGACCCGAAAAGCGGTCTCTGGTGGCAGGTCCTGGATCAGGGCGGACGCGAGGGAAACTATCTGGAAACCACCGCCTCCTCGATGTTCGTGTATGCGATGGCGAAGGGAATCAACCGCGGTTACCTCGACCGCGCCACGTTTCTCGTTCCGACACTCAAAGGTTATGCAGCTCTCGTCAGGGACCGCACCCGCGTGGACGAAACCGGCGCGCTCCACCTGACGCAATGCTGCGAGGTCGCGGGGCTTGGATTCACCTCGGCGGCCGGTCGCCCGCGCGACGGCACGTTTGAATACTACATCAGCGAGCCCGTCATCGAAAACGACCTCAAGGGCGTGGGTCCATTCATCCTCGCGGGCAT
>DAISZP010000219.1:0-9268 GCA_036824745.1 Luteolibacter sp. | reverse complement strand
TGGGCAAATGGGAGGCATTGAACCCCAATACCGGAGATTCGGACGGCACGAGTCAGCGTATTCAACGGATGGATAGTCACAAGGAGGCTTGGCTTGGCCTCTCTCTGCGCATCGGTGGAATCGGCATTTGGTGCTTCATTGCGGCCTTGTTTGCGGGATTGGCGATCGGTGTTCTTCTTTGGGATTTGAAGGTCTCGATGTGAACGACGCGGGCTGTCGGGCTCACTGAAGCGGGTTTTGAGTGGTATGTGAACCAACTCCCATCAGTGGTAGGAGTAACTGACCGAAAGCCCGCTCTCGAACACGGGTTCCGGTGAATCCATTTTCTCGTCGCCCAATGTGACTCCGTAAATCGATTGGCCCTTCAAGGGCACGAGAATCACCCACATCTTGCCGCTTGGGGTCTTGTGCCTGGACATTCCGCCGCACCCTCCCGTTCCGATGATGCGGCGATCGAAGTCGACCAGCAATTCCCCCTGCGAAACGAAGAACAAACGGGGATTGTCCCGGCTGACATACACCGCTCCGTTCACATTTCCTCCATCCACGGCCAATGGAATGTCAGTCTGCAGAAACTCGATGCAGGTGTTCTTGCTCCGGCTGTAGCCGAGATTCCTGAGCAAACTGTTAGTCCAGCCGCCGAGCGCGGCGGAGTAATCGCAGGTTTTGAAATGGTCCGGAACGGAGAAGGAATATTTCCGATCAGGCGGTATTTCGGATATTTTGGTATTTGGCCGGTCGCAAGCGGCGATGGCAATCGCTGCCAGTGACAGAAGACAACTTTGAAGAATCGATTTCATCGAAGCGGAGCTTCTCTTTGCCCGGGGTCAAACGACCGCAACCTGATATGCATCCTCGTAGATGATGTTTGCGAGCGACTCCGCGGATTGCTCCGCGATTCCGACTCCGTATTTGGCCGCGAGAGTATGATAGAATCCCAGCCGGGTCTTCATTTCCTGGGTGAGTGCGTTCCGCTTGAACCAGGTGACGGCCTTGTCCGGATTGCCCTCGGCGTAGAAGGGGGGAATCGGCAGGTTCGCCTCGAACCATTCACGGTGGCTCCAATATTCCGCGGCCTCCTCATCGGTCACCCGTTCGTCCCTTATCAAGTGCCAGACGGCTACGAAGATTCCATATCGTTCTCCGGTGTAAGGGCTGATGTCTTGTGAATGAAAGCGGAGGTAGGCCATGTTGGTTGAAACGGATTTGATTCAAAACTCCCCCACGCATTCCGCCAGCGAGCGGAAGACCCGGTCCGCTGGGGAGAAGTCGAGGCAGGCGGTGACGCGGTTCGGCACGATCCAGACGGACATGCCAGCCTCCTTGGCGGCTTTGAGGCCGTTGAGGGAGTCTTCGATGACGAGGCAGTGTTCCGGGGCGACGCCGAGGCGTTCGGAAGCTGCTAGAAAAAGGTCCGGCGCGGGTTTGATGCGCGGGGCGTCTCCGCGGCAGACGGTGGTTTGGAAGTGATGGGTGAGGCCGAGTTTTTCGAGCCAGCCATCCACCCACTTGTGCGAGGAACTGGAAACGACGGAGGTCGGCATGACGATGGAGCTTAGTTTCTCAAGTAGCTGCGTCACGCCGTGCATGGCGCCTTCGTGATCGAGGTCCTTCATGATCTCCTCCTGACGGCGGGCGTCGAGGTCGTGCCAGTCGAAGGCCTGACCGGTGAGTTCCTCAAGGTGGGTCTTGGGCGACCAGGTGTTGAAGTCCGTGCCGATGCAGCGGGTGTAGATCTCCAGCGGAAGGTGCTGGCCGTGGGCCTCGAAGGTGCGTTTCCACGCCTGATAGATCGCCCACTCGGTGTCCACCAACACGCCGTCGAAGTCAAAAAGAACCGCGGAAAAGGCCATGGCGGTGAAATGGCGCGGCGGCGGCGATCCGGCAAGCCAGATGTGAAGGGGCGGGATTTCAAGTTGAACCGCCGGACTTCATGGAGGATGTTCGCGATTGTGAAAACGCGCATGGTTTCCCGAATTCTGGTCCCGCTGTGGATGCTCCTCGGCGGCTTGGTTTCCGCGAAGAGCCCGGTCCCGTATGATCTCCAGGAGGGGGACATCCTGTTCAGCAGTTCGGCGTATGGCCAGGGCTCGGCGATCATCGCGGCGACGGGATCGCCTTACACGCATTGCGGCGTCGTGTTCCGGCAGGAGGATCGGCTGATGGTGCTGGAGGCGGTGCAACCGGTGAAGGTTTCCACGGTGGCGGACTTTTACTCGCGCGGCAAAGCGGAGTCCTTCGCGGTGAAGCGGTTGAAATCCCCGGTGACGCCCGCGGGCTATCAGAAGGCGCGGGAGTGGGCGGCGAAACAGGTAGGGCTCAACTACGACGCGCGCTTCCTGTGGGGCGATGACCAGATGTATTGCTCGGAACTGGTGTGGAAGATCTTCAAACAGGCGGGCGTGGAGCTTTGCGCGCTGAAAAAGTTCAAGGACTACCAACTGGACCGCCCCGAGGTTCGGCGGATCATCAACGAGCGCTTCGGCGGCATGGAAAACGTTCCGATGAACGAAAAAGTGGTGGCTCCTTCCGATCTAGCGGAATCCAAACTGCTCGTGGACGTGCCGAAGGTGAAGAAGGGATAGCTTTCAGATTCCGAACTCCGAAAGAATCACCCGATGCACATCCGCCGCGGTGGCGACGGGGGTGTTCGTTCCTAACAAAACCGGGCGTTCGTTGTCCGGCACCTTGTCCCGTCCGTGGGATCCCTTCACCAGCGCGGCATCGAGCGGGATCACCTCCAACAAGCCACGCAGGCCGAGTTTTTTCTTCAGGAGAAATTTCGCGATGGCGAGCTTGGGTGCCTTGATCGCGGGATCGATGAACAGCTCGCAGGGGTCGTATCCGGGCTTGCGGTGGATGTCGATGCAACGGGCGAAGTCCGGGGCGAGCGCGTCGTCGTTCCAGAAGTAGTAGGTGAACCACGCGTCCGGTTTGGCGATGGCGATGAAGTCCCCGCCGCGGACGGTGGCGATGCCGGGGCCCCAGATTTCTTGCGGATCGCGGATCTCGTCGATTTCCGGCACACCTTCTAACAAGGCGCGGACCTCGTCGCGGATCGAGGGATCGTTGACGTACACATGGGCCGCCTGGTGATCGGCCACGGCGAAGGCGCGGCATCCTCCATAATCGAGCGTTTCGCGGCCGAGTTCGTTCTTGAGCGAGAGCCAGCCTTTCGCTCGGAACAAACGGTTGAGGTGAATCGGCCTGCTAACCGGCGAGATGCCGTATTCGGAGAGGACGAGCACCTTGACTCCGCGTTTCTGATAGAAACCGATGAGATCTCCGGCGACGCGGTCGATGGCGGCGAGCTCGGTGGGGATGTTGGAAGCGCCGGGGCCGTCCTTCTGGAGCGAATAATCGAGGTGGGGCAGATAGACGAGGCTGAGGGTGGGCGCGTGTTTCTCCTCCACCCATTTCGCGGAGGCGGCGATCCATTCGGACGAGGCGATGCCGGCGGCGGGACCCCAGAAGGAGGGAAAGGGGAAGTCGCCGAGGTCGCGCTTGAGCTCGTCGCGCATGGACATCGGCTGGGTGTGGACGTCGAAGACCTTGCGTCCGTCCGCCGGATAAAGCGGGCGCGGGGTGATGGAGAAATCCGCGCTGGAGTGCATGTTGTACCACCAGAAGAGCTTGGCGCAGGTGAAGCCGGGGATTTCACGGCGGAGCTTGTCCCAGAGTTTTTCGCCGCGGACGAGGTGGTTGCTTTGTTTCCAGAAGCGGACTTCGGCGGACTCGCGGTCATACCAGCCGTTGGCGACGATGCCGTGATCGGAAACGGGCGCGCCGGTGACGAGCGAGGACTGCGCGGTGCAGGTGACGGCGGGAAACTCGGGGGCGTAGGACTGGCGGCCGTGGGTTTCCGCGAAGGACGAGAGGGCCGGCGTGTGCGGACCTAACAGAGACTCGGAAAGTCCCACGATGTTGAGCACGGCGAGGCGCATGGGATGGATTCCGCTCCATCCATTGGCCGCTGGCAAGAGCGGATGAAAAACGAAAGCCCGCCGGAGTGGCGGGCTTTCTGGGTTTTTATGGACTACTGCGGAACCGTTACTTGGAAGGCGGGATGTCTTTGAAGTCCTCCGGCACTTTGGAAATGATGAAGGAGACGACTTCGGCGATTTGTTTGGGGCTGAGTTTCTGGCCCCAGGCCTCCATCTTGGCGTTGTTGTGGCCGGTGCTTTCGGGAGGCGAACCTTTGTTGATGAGGTTGAAGAGGTCCATCGGCTTGCCGCCGAATTTCCATTGGTGGTCGGTGAGAGGCAGGCCGGGCAGCGGGACCTTGGTGTTGGCCACGGTGAGGGCGGCGGAAAGGTCATCGCCATGGCAGGCCTTGCAGTTCGCCATGAAGGTTTCCTGTCCGGCGCTCACGCGGCCGGAATCGGTGGCCCACTGGTGGACGAGGGTGGAGTCATCGAGAGAGGCGAGTGTTTTCTCCAGCTCGGCCTCTTTCATTTTCTGCACGGCGACGATTTCCGCGGTGACCATCTCCTGGGAGGTCTTGAAGACGCCGGTGTGGTAGTAGAGGACCCAGTAGACGATGAACCAGACGACCGCTCCGTAGAAGGTGAACAGCCACCAGTTCGGGAGTTTCTGGTCGTACTCCTGGATGCCGTCATACTCGTGTTCGCGCAGGATGACCTCGCCTTTTTCTTTCGCGAAATGACCGCGTTTTGGTTCTTGGCTCATGGGGTTTCAGGATTGGGATTTGTCGGAGGAGGAATCATCAAGGGGCATGGATGCCATGCGGTCCCGGTCTTTCCGCCCGAGGCGCAGGGCCCGGACGGTGATGACCGCGAAGATCACGAAGAAGATGAAGAAGGAGATGAAGGGCAGGATGGTGGCCCACTCTTCGACGATCACCCGCTTGAACATGATGTTAGGTTGGTTTTGAGGGTTGGGGATCAGTTGTTGGAAACCGATTTGCGGTAGGAGTCCGGATTGAGCGGCATCGGTTTGCCGGGAGTCGCGCTCTTCTGTTCCTTGTAGGTCCCGAGTTTCTGGACGTAGGCGATGAGGGCGACGACTTGTTTGTCCGCAAGGTAGTTGCGCAGATCGTCACCCTTGAGGTTTTCCTTGCCGGGCAGATAGACACCCGCGGCGACGAGGGATTTTGCGATTTCCTGAGCCTGGGTCTCCACCTTGTCGGTGATCTCATGCTTGTTCATGATCGGCCATGGGATTCCGAGTTTGACCTGGGTGGCGATCTTGCCGGGCAGGGCCTTCACGTCGGTCTTGTTTTCGAAGAGCCATGGGTAGGCCGGCATGTTGGATTTCTCCCCGGAGATGAGGCGTGGATTGAGGAAGTGGTTGAAGTGCCAGTCGTTGCCGCGTTTGCCGACGCGCATGTATTTGGCTTCGGCGGCGAGCGGCCCGCCTTCGCGGGCGAGGTCCGGACCGGTGCGCTTGGAGCCCCACTGATAGGGATGGTCGAAGAGCGACTCGCCGAGGTGCGAGTAGTCGTCCGCCACACCGGCGCGGCCGTAACGCATGACTTCCGGTTTGAGCGTGCGGATCATCTGCGAGTGGCAGTTGTAGCAGCCTTCGGAGACGTAGATGTCGCGGCCGGCGAGTTCGAGCGGCGTGTAGAGTTCCTGCAAGCGGCCTTCCACGTTCTTCTCGCGGTTGACGATGAGCGACGGAATGATCTGCACGGCTCCGCCGACGGCGACGGCGACGAAGACGAGTACGGTGAAGGGCAGGTAGTTTTCGATGAGGCGTTCGTGCCAGTTGACCCACTTGTCCTTGTTGCCGCGGAAGGCGGAGACCGCCTTGATGGCGAGAAGCGCGGAGACGACGAGGGCGGCCTTGTCCGCGTGTGGCGGCAGGAAGAACCAGAGGATGACGAAGCACAACGCGAGGACGATGTGAGCGATGGGATCGTTGAGCAGGGCTTCGCCGAAACCCATGCCGTCCTTTTGTTTGCGTTCGAGCAGGGTGACCTCGACGGTTTCATCATGCGGGGCTCCGGAGCGGGCAGTCATGAAGATGTTTACGCCGCAGAGGATGAAGCCGAGCAGGAAGAGGAAACCACCGAAGGAGCGCAGGCCGTAGAAGATCTGGATGCTGTCGAGGGTTTCGAGGAATTCATATTTCAGCGTGGTGCCGCCCGGGGCCACCTCGTTGAGCATGAGTCCCTGCATGATGCCGGCGCACCACATGGCGACGACGTAGAGGAGGATGCCGACCATGCCGACCCAGAAGTGCATGTTGGCGAGGGAGGTGGACCAGAGTTTGGTTTTCCAAAGGCGCGGGGCTAGCCAGTAGAACATGCCCGCGGCCATGAAGCCGTTCCAACCGAGGGCTCCGGCGTGCACGTGGCCGATGGTCCAATCCGTGTAGTGGGAGAGGGCGTTGACCGCTCGGATGGAAAGCAGCGGACCTTCGAAGGTGGCCATGCCGTAGAAGGTGACACCGGCGGCGAGGAACTTGATCACCGGATCGGTGCGGAGTTTGTCCCAGGCGCCGCGCAGCGTGAGCAGACCGTTGAGCATGCCGCCCCAGGAGGGAGCCCAGAGCATGAGGGAGAACAGCATGCCGAGCATTTGCAGCCAGCGCGGCAGGGCGGTGTTCAGCAAGTGGTGAGGACCCGCCCAGATGTAGATGAAAACGAGCGACCAGAAGTGGACGATGGAGAGTCGATAGGAATACACCGGGCGGTTCGCCGCCTTCGGCAGGAAGTAATACATGATGCCGAGGATCGGCGTGGTGAGGAAGAAGGCGACGGCGTTATGGCCGTACCACCATTGCACGAGACCGTCCTTGAGGCCGCCGAAGATCGGATAGGAATGGGTGAGGGATGTCGGCAGCGAGAGGTGGTTGACGATGTAGAGCATCGCCACGGTGACGATGGTGGAGATGTAGAACCAGAGGGCGACGTAGAGGCTGGGCTCGTTGCGTTTCGCCAGGGTGATGATGAAGTTCAGTGAGAAAACGACCCAGATGACGACAACGGCGATGTTGATCGGCCAGATCAGCTCGGCGTATTCCTTGCCACGGGTGAAGCCCATGGGAAGCGTGATGGCCGCTGATACAATGATGAGCTGCCAACCCCAAAAGTGGATGGCGGACAGGAGATCCGAGGCCATCCGGCATTTGCAGAGCCGCTGGGTGGAGTAATAGACGCCGGCGAACATCATGTTTCCGACGAAGGCGAAAATCACCGCGTTGGTGTGCAGAGGGCGCAGGCGGCCGAACGTGAGGAACGAAATCCCGTCCGCTTTGATGGCTCCTCCGGTGATGGCTTCGAGAAACTTTCCGTTCATCTGCCACCATGAGAGCTGCGTGGCGATGATGACTCCGACGAGCATTCCGATCACGCCCCAGAAGATGGAGGCGATCATGAACCGGCGGACGGACTTGTCGTCGTAGGTGATGGTGGTGGTCATGGGCGTTGGGGTTGGAGAGGAGTATTGGGTTCGGGTGAGGAGACGGTTGTTTGATCCAGATCGAGGGGCAGCAGGGAGTCGCGCTCCGGGCTGGACCTGCGGGCGCGGCGGATTTCAAACGCGAAGCACGCGATGAAGATGCCGGCGAGGCAGGAGGAGATGAGGATGGTCAGAGCGAGGACACTCATGCGGAGGGTGGGGAGGGAAGCAGGGCTTGTGTTGTCGTTCTTAGCGCGGATTCTCAAATGCCGCGCATATTTTAGCGGATGTCCCGAATGGAGGAGTCCCGCCTGCTTTCGCAGTGCAGCCATTCGAGAAACACGTCACCGATGATGGGTGGGATGCTTTTCGCATCGAGAAGCGCCGGATTGAGGATGATGTGGCAGGGTTGCTTGATGTCCTCGGGCTTTCCGATGCCGGCGTGGAAGGTGTTTTCCAGATCGAGTTCTTCGACGGTCACGTTGCCGGAGCGGAAGACGACGTGCCCGCGCTGGCCGAGGGCGCTGAGGGTTTTGTGAAACTCATCCGCCGGATCCGCGCCCTCCTCCAGCTCGTCCATGCCGAGTAGTTGCCGGTGGTTGGCGTCTCGGGAGATTTTGGAAACGAGCTCGTCCGTCGCGGGCAGCCAGCGACCGTCTCCATCATCATCATATTCGTTGAGATAGGCGGCCACTTCCGGGATCAGGCTTGCGCCGGACTTCTGTCCGTCGAAATGAAGGATGATGGCACAGGCGGAGGTCTTGCTGGATGGTTCCGCAAGAAGCCATTGGTGGAAGACGGAGAGGGAGATCGAGGCGGTCATGGAACGGGTGCGCGATTCGAGCGTGAATGTGCCCGGTCCCTCATCATGGCGCTCCGCATTCCGTGGCGAAGGATGCGCGGATTCTCCGCGTCTTGAAACCGCTGGAATCCGCATATTTTGCGGGTTTCGGCGCTGTTAGGCGATCCGGATTCCGCGCTCCTCCAGCCGGATCAGACGTTTCCTGAAAAGCGCTCCCACCGCTTGTTTGAAGGTGCGCTTGCTGACGCCGAGTTCCTCGTGAATCTCCTCGGCGGAACTTTGATCGCTGATCGCCCAGTAGCCGCCGCGCGCGTCCAGTTCTGATAGAATGCGCTCTTCAAGTCCCTCGACCTTCGCGCGGCCAGGGGCGTGGAGGGTGAGGTCGATCTTGCCGTCCTCTCTAACGGTTTCCACATAGCCCTTGGTCTTCTCGCCGGGTTGCAGGGCCTGGAATACCTTCTCGTGAAACAGCAGGCCGCTGTGCGCGCCGTTGACGATGGCTTTGTAGCCGAGCGCGGTCTTTCCGAAAATCGTTAGATTCACCTCATCGCCGGGTTTCAATGAATGCGGCGTGCGATCCAGATGCCGCGAGATCCGCGTGGAGGCGATGATGCGCTCGGACGTTTCATCCACGTCGACGTATACCAGATAGGATTTGCCCGGTTCCATGCGGCCCTTTTGCTCGCGGAACGGGACTAACAGATCTTTCGGCAGCCCCCAATCGAGGAACGCGCCGACGCCGGTGACCGCCACGCATTTCAACCGCGCGAATTCGCCGGGCATGGCTTTGGGTCTCATCAGGGTGGCCACCGGACGGTCCTCGGAATCCGTGTAGATGAACACGTCGAGAAACGCGCCGATCACATTGTCCTTCGGCACCTCGCGGTGGGGCAGCAGCACCTCGCCGAGATCGCCGCCGTCCAGATAGAGCCCGAAGGATTTCTCGCGGAGGATTTTCAAGGATGCGCGCTCGCCGATTTTCGCCACGCCCGCAGCGTCTCGCGGATCGCACCGTTAGTCGATGGATTTCATCCGGGCGCATGGAAACGAAAACGGGCGGCCTCGTGAGAAGCCGCCCGTTTGGAGAAATCCCGGTTGC
>DAISZP010000218.1:0-9345 GCA_036824745.1 Luteolibacter sp. | reverse complement strand
GGCGCGAAACGCCAGATCCGCGTGATGTTCGACTCGCTCGGCTATCAGGTGACGAAACTGCTGCGCGTCCGCATCGGTGGCCTGTGGCTTGGCGACCTGGAGCCCGGCCGCTGGGCGATCCTCAACCGCAAGGAAATCGCCATGCTCATGGGCGGCGATGATTCGGAGAAGAAATCCAAGGCTCCGAAAAAAAGGCCGGACTAACCGGTTCTGGTGACTTGCCGAGCGCCAAAGGGCTCCCTAGATTCCCGCCACCCTGCGGGAATGACCTCTCCGCCGGGATCGATTTCCCTTTGTAACCCATGAGCTCCAAGACCAAAAAATCCGCCACCAGCCACGATCACGACGTCGTTCACAAGCCATCCAAGGAGTTTTCCGCCAAGGCGCGGATCCCCTCGATGGCCGCTTACAAGAAACTCTACAAGCAATCCATCGACAAGCCCGGCGACTTCTGGGCGAAGGAGGCGAAGGAACTCGTCTGGCAGAAAAAATGGACCAAGGCCTTGGAGTGGAAGGCTCCCTTCGCGAAATGGTTCGTGGGCGGAAAACTCAACGTCTGTGAGAACTGCGTGGACCGCCACGCGAACGGACCGCGCAAGAACAAAGCCGCCATTATCTGGGAGGGCGAGCCCGGCGACAAGCGCACTCTAACATACGGCCAGCTTCAGCGCGAGGTCTGCAGGTTCGCCAACGTGCTAGAGAAAAAGGGCGTGAAATCCGGCGACCGCGTCCTGATCTACATGCCGATGATCCCCGAGGCGGCCGTCGCCATGCTCGCCTGCGCCCGCATCGGAGCCGCGCACAACGTGGTCTTCGGCGGATTCGCCGCGGATGCCATCGTGGATCGCCTGGAAGACTCCGGCGCGACCACCATCGTCACCGCGGACGGCGGATGGCGCCGTGGCAAGATCGTGCCGCTCAAGCCGGTGGTGGATGAGGCGCTTGCGAAGTACAAACATGTGAAACGCGTGATCGTCGTGAAACGCGGCGGCAACGAGGTCACCATGGAACCGAAGCGCGACACCTGGTGGCATGATGATGTTTCACAAGCCACCTCGAAGCACGTGCCGAAAGGTTTCGATTCCGAACACCCGCTCTTCCTTCTCTACACTTCCGGATCCACCGGAAAGCCGAAAGGCATTCTCCACACCTCCGGCGGTTATCTAACCGGCACCTATTCCACCTGCAAATACATCTTCGACATGCGCGACGAGGATGTTTACTGGTGCACCGCCGACGTCGGCTGGATCACCGGGCACTCCTACATCGTTTACGGCCCGCTCGCCAATGGCGCGACCCAGGTGATGTATGAAGGCGCGCCGAACTTCCCGGACTTCGGCCGTTTCTGGAAAATCATCGAGGAATACGGCGTCACGATCTTCTACACCGCGCCCACCGCCATCCGCGCCTTCATCAAGGCCGGCGATCATTTCCCCGCCGCCTGCGATCTTTCGTCGCTGCGCTTGTTAGGTTCTGTTGGAGAACCGATCAACCCGGAGGCCTGGAACTGGTATCACAAGCACATCGGCGGCGGGAAATGCCCCATCGTCGATACCTGGTGGCAGACGGAAACCGGTGCCATCCTCATTTCCCCGCTGCCCGGAGCCACGCCGCTCAAGGCCGGCACCGCGACCATGCCCTTCTTCGGAGTGGACGCTGCCATCCTCGACGATGCCGGAAACGAGTGCAAACCCGGCCAGGAAGGCCGCCTCGTGATCCGCAAGCCTTGGCCGTCGATGATCCGCACGATCCATGGCGACAAGGAGCGCTACAAGAAAACCTACTGGTCCGATTACCCCGGCCTCTACACGGCGGGCGATGGCGCTCGACGCGACAAGGACGGAAACTTCTGGATCATCGGCCGCCTCGACGATGTGCTCAACGTTTCCGGCCACCGTCTCGGCACCGCGGAGATCGAGAGCGCGCTCGTTTCCCACCCGGCAGTCGCGGAAGCGGCGGTGATCGGTCGTCCGGACGACCTCAAGGGCCAGGCTGTCGCCGCGTTCGTCACCTTGAAAACGAATTTCAACGAGTCCAAGGAGCTGCGCGAGGAACTGCGCAACCACGTCGGCAAGGTGATCGGAGCCATTGCGAAACCGGACGATCTTCATTTCGCTCCGGGCTTGCCCAAGACCCGATCCGGCAAGATCATGCGTCGTCTGCTCAAGGAGCTCGTCACCACCGGGACGATCTCCGGCAACGTGACCACGCTTGAAGATTTCTCCGTGATCGAAAACCTCATGCGCAAGATATCCGAGTAACTCTCCCCCCGCCAGATGACCTCCACCCGCTATTTCGCCGCCCGTTTCGCCCAGGCCTTCGGATACTTCCGCAGGGCCCAGCGGATGGCGGATGCGGCGAGTGAGATGCACCTCTTGCGCGAAGCCGAGGCCTTCCTCGGCGCCGCGATTTGGGAACGTGTGGAAAACATCGAACCCCTCTCGGTCGAGTATTGGAACCTCCGCAAGCTCGTGAAGGAGCGCGACGAAGTGCGCGCCCGGCTCGCAGAGTGCCAGGAACGCCTGGATCAGGCCCATGAGGAGCGCTCGAACCTCCTCAACAACACCCCCGAGGACAACATGGAGCTGCTGGACGAGCGCGCCGAACTCCTCGCCGAACTCGAAAAACTCGCCGTGAAACGCGACCAGATCGTCGCCGAAGCCCGCGAAGTCCGCCGGGCCTACGTCGGTTTGAAGATGAAACTCGAAGTGCTCACCAACGAATCGACCTTCGATGCGGACGAAGCCTCCAAGGTCAAGATGCGCCTCATCGATCTCAAGCGCCGCTTCGCCGAGCTTAAGGACGAACGCATCGAAGTGGGTCATCTCATCGAGCAGGGCGATGTCAAAGTCGATCTCGTCGAGGAAAAGATCAAAGCCAAGCGCGCCGAACGCCGTGAGAAGGCTTCGGAAACCTTCCATGTCATCGGCGATGGAAACAAGGAAGTCTCCCTCCTGCGTGCCGAGACCGGCGTGCTCGATACCCGCATGCGCCAGCTTTACGCGGAGATCGGCCGCTACGTCAGCCGCAATGCCAGCCATGATCCCGCTTGCGCCGCCGCCGCCGCGACCCACCGCGGACTGGTCGATGTGATGCGCGCGCTGCGCCGCTCGATCGCGCTCAACCATCGTCTCGCGGGCACCGCTTGATGCCGTGAAAACGGGAATGCTTCACGCCCTGGCGCTGATGGCGGGATGCCTCGCCGTTTCCCATGCTGAAACGATCCCGGTGTTTCAGAGATCCGAGAAACCCGTCGGCAAACTCGGCTCATCAGCCATCAAGGAAGCCAGCGGCCTCGCCGCCTCCTCAAGGAATCCCGGCTTCCTCTGGGTGATCAACGACAGCGGATCCAAGCCCGAGTTGCACCTCATCGAAACCAACGGTCGCTACCGTGGGAAAACCGCGCTCACCGGCGCGCGCAACGTCGATTGGGAGGACCTCGCCTCATTTCAGTTGGGAGGAAAACCCTATCTGTTAGCCGCGGACACCGGCGACAACGAATCCAAGCGTGATTCCTGCACGCTCCACGTGTTGAACGAACCGGAACTGCCAACCGGCGACAAAACGCTCGATCACCAGTCCCGCGTGCAATGGCGGATCCGCTTCCGTTATGAGGACGGCCCGCGCGATTGCGAATCCGTGGCCGTGGATGCCGCCAGCGGGAAAATCCTGCTGCTGAGCAAACGTACCGAAGTTCCCTTCGTGTATGAACTTCCCCTCAAACCCGCCGATGACTCGAAAGTTCTAACCGCCCGCAAGGTTGGCAAAACTTCCGTGCAGGCTCCCACCGGCAACCGCATCCCCTTCGCCAACCAGCCCACCGGCCTCGATCTCACGCCCGACGCCTCGATGGCCGCCGTCGTCACCTACTATGGAGTCTTCGTATTTCCCAGAAAACCCGGCGAAGCCTGGGACACCGCGTTTTCCCGCGATCCCATCCACCTCGGCCCGCACGCCCTCCCCCAAGCCGAAGCCATCGCCTTTTCCAAAGACGGAGCCTCCGTCTTCGCCATCTCCGAAGGCTCCGGCACCCCGATCATCCGCTTCCAGCGCGTGGTCAAGGTGGCGGATGAATGACGCTCAGCGCGCTTCCTTTTCGAACTCCAACATCCTCGCGACCACCTTGTCGGCTTCTGCGGGTGGGAGGTGGATGCCGTCGGTGGTTTGCCAGGCTTCGGCTTGAGAGAGATCGAGCCAGCAGTAACAGTCTGCGGGGAAACGTTCGTGCAGGGCATTGCGGACGGCGGTGGGCTCGGCGAGTTCGGTGAGACTTTGGTCGAAGGGCATTTCGAAGAGGATCACCTTGCTGCCCTTGGTTTGGAGATCGTCGATCAGGGTTCCGAGCCGGGCGATCTTTGTGGCGAGGTCCTTGGGATCGGGTTTGCGGTCGAGATGCTTGCGGTTGGCCTTCATCACATCGTTGAAGGTGTCCTGATCGAGAGCGGCGGCGGCTTTGGGTGTTTCCAGCGCCTTGGCGGCCTTGGTGGCCACGGCTTTGAGGAAACCGACACCGAATTCCGACGGGCGTCCCTCTTCCTTGAAGATCGGCGATCGTTCCCGCAGTTCCCTGCGCCATGCGGAGAGCGCGTCGTCTAACAAATCCTCCTCGGCGGCGCGGAGGATCACGTTGGTTTCCACCCAGACGACGGGCGGCGTGCGGCCGGTTTTCTGGATGAGATCCAGCCCGGTGAGCGGTCCGCCGCCGGGGAAGGTGAGCTTTACGTGGTCCGCGCCGAGTTTCACGGCGTCGAGTCGGTCGGACATGGACGAGCCGCAGATGACTTTCGCGTCGGCCGGCGCGTCATGGACGAACTGCTGGGAGCGGAGGTAGTTCGCGCGTTGCTGGCCCGGCACGGCGTAGAATCCCGGCAGGTGCGGCCGGGCGAAGTGCCAGCCAAGTACGGCGAGGATGCAGACGATGAACGCGCGCGGGATCATGGTTTTGTTAGAATTGGAAGTAGATGAAGGCTCCGGTGGTGCCGCTGTCGAGGATGATGCCGGCGAGCAGGATGCCGAAGACGAGGAACTCGAATCGGCTGATGCCCGCCCAGCGGCGTTTCGCGAGGTACCAGGCGTAGTAGGCGATGACCGGAGCCGAGTAAAAGAACACGTGGGCCACGAGTTCGGGATTGGTCGTCGCGCGGTTCTCGGCCATCGCTTTCAGATAGGCGATCACTTCGGTGAAGTTCGGCAGTTTGAAAAGCAGCCATGCCAGGGTGACAAAGGAGAACACGAAGAGCGCGCGGATCACGGACATCAGCGGGTTTTCAGGAAGTTTCACCCGTCCCGTGCAGAGCCGTTCCAATGCCAGCGCGAGACCGTGGAAAGTACCCCACACCGCGTAGCTCCAGCCCGCGCCGTGCCACAGGCCGCCGAGGAACATGACGGTGAAGAGGTTGAAGTAGGTGCGGACGTTTCCCTTGCGGTTTCCACCTAACGGAAGGTAGAGGTATTCGCGCAGCCAGGTGGAGAGCGAGATGTGCCAGCGCCGCCAGAACTCGGCGAAGGACTGCGAGATGTAGGGGTAGTTGAAGTTCGCCGGCAGCCGGTATCCGAACAAACACGCGAGACCGATTGCGATGAGCGAGTAGCCCGCGAAGTCCGCGAAGATCTGCATCGAGTAACCGAAAAGCAGGGTGCCGAGCGTGAACGACGAGTAGTTCAGGAAAAACGGATAGGAGATCCAGAAGGTCGAGTCCTTGAGGTTGTCCGCCACCACCATCTTCAGGAAGTAACCGACGACCAGCGCGCGGAAGGCCGTCTGCCACGCGATTTCCGAAAACAACTTCGGCTGGATCTGCGGATAGAACTCGTGGGCCTTGATGATCGGTCCCGCCACCAGGTTCGGGAAGAAGGTTTTGAAGAGCATCGTGTGCCGCAGGTGCTCCATGAAGCTCTTGGGCACCATGTCCGGGTAGTCGAAGGGATCGTTCGGTTGTTTCGAGCGGAACACCTCCACCACCAGGCTGATGCCCTGGAAGGTGAAGAACGAGATGCCGATCGGCAGCGGGATGGTCATCAGGAAATGGCCGATCGATCCGTGGTCGCCGCCGAGGAAGGTTTTGGCGAACAGCGGGCTGTATTTGAAGAACAACAGGATGCCGAGGTTGAGCGCCACGCCCCAGACGGCCCAGAACTTCTGTTTCAACGGATTGCCCTGCGCGATGAAGTAGCTGGTGACCACGTTGATCACGATGGAAACGACCAGCAGCGTGAGCAGATAGGGTGATTCCCACGAATAGAAGATGAAGCTCGCCAAGGTGACGACCTCCACCTGCCAGCGGCGCATCGGCGGCAGGTAATAGACGAACAGGGCGATCAGAACGAGCGCCACGAATGGGAGGCTGGTGAAAAGCATCGCTGGGGGGGCTTGCGGATTCCGTGCCAGCCTCGCGGACAGGCACGATCCGCGGGATTCTCTACCCGCCGAAGTCCCGGATGGGAAGGTTTTTGAACCCGACCTACGCGATGGCGGGTGGGGGACTCAGGAGGGATGTGGGGCAAAACCCGGATGCTTGACCACGACATGGAGTCAGCGCAATTTCATGCAGCTCTATGAAAACGGTGCGAAGCGTGTTGGCGATGGCTTTGGTGACTGCGCCTTGGCTATCGGCTCAAGGGCCGGAATACGAACCCAACGAAGGGATGTATGACAGTTGCCGGGAATTGAATGGACCGAATCCCATGTTTGTCCTTCCTGCGAACATTCCATCCAGAACCGGAGAGTTCACGTGTTATGCGGATTTTGACGGAGCGAAAGGCGGATGGATCAAAGTGTATCTGATCAACCGGGCAACGGGCGCCAAGTCGATAGGCGTCACCAATGGAGATCCGGGTTTCAAGGCCCATCGGGAGCTTGCCGACGGACGGTGGGAACGTGTGCAGCCCGCGGGCAGTTGGGTGATGTGTGCGGATAGCTTTTCCACGGTGACAGTCCACCCGGGAATGTTCGTAACTTTCATGGCTAAATATCGGGCTCCGGGGGATCCACCGGAGCGCATTCGCTATCAAATGCCGGGTGAAGAAAATCTGGTTTCGAACGTCGGTCCGGGTTCTTGGGATGCAAAGGAACGGGATGCGGCGCAACTCGATGGGAAAAGTCCCGTTGAGCTACCGTGTTGGCTTCGGCCGAGGGATCGCCGGATGGTTGTTGTTGGCGGAGGTGATCCGCTGAGCCGCGGTTGGATTGAGTCGGAAACGGCCTATTTGGACCTGCTCTTGAACTACCGGGAATTCCGCGCACCACGACTTTGGTGCGAGCGGCTCCTGACCGAGTCTGATAGGTATCCTGACGCTTGGCGCGAAGATGCCCGCCAGAGAATCTCTGCGATTTTGAATCGGCCTGCGCTGGCGGCGAAGGATGGTGCTGAGTTTGCAGCCCGGTGTCTGGATATCCTCGAAGGCAGAGTTGAAAGACCTCGCGAGAAGTTCGCCGATCTATCAGATCAATCGGGAATGCTGTGGTCGGCTTTAGGAAGCCTTCCGTCACTAGATAAATCACCTGACGGCCTTCCTTGGGAAAGGATCTTCAAGACGCTGGAGGCACGGATTCCGCGAGCGACTCCACCTGAGGTGGATGGCATGTGCCGGGTCATGGCCAACGAACGACAAGTGCATGAGAATGTGCAAAGCGGTTTCCTGTTGGAGCAATTGAAGTGCAAACACGCCGAGTTCAGTGCGCAATGCGTCAAGCTATTGCTTCACAGGAATTTGAAATCCGAGTTGACGGAAGCCGCCGCGAAACTTGATGAGGGTGGAAGATTTGCGGTGGCCAAAACCTTGGTTTCAGCCAACTCCTTTGAATCCCTGAGCTTGGGATACGGACCTATCAATGACTACGTCCATAGACGGGTGGGCGAAAATCCTGGTCGGGCTCTGGATGCGATTTATGAGGGTTCCGGCTACAAGACCGATATCTACATGGAGCCTGGACTTAGTCTGGCCCTGCGGCCTTACATGGAGCGCGCCGTTTCCATCGGGTTGGACGGGCCGGTGGCGATCAATTCTTTTCAGGATCGCGACCGTGTCCTTCGGGTGTTGCGAATCGGATTTCGCGATCAAGTGCCGATGCTCCGCAAGCTTCTCGCCAGCGAAGCCTACTACGATCAAACGAGGACTGTTTCGGGATCAAATGGAAGTTCAACGAATAAGACCGAGCGCATCCGGTTTCTGGCAGACGAAGCGCGCCGAATGCTCGGGAAAGCGGGCGTGAACCCCTGATGGGTTTTCAAGGAGTCGCCAATCCAGCGTTGAGGTCCACCTTCAGTTTTTTCTCTTCCTTCCCGGTCCACGATTCCACGGCGAGGATCAGGTCGGTTTGCGCGGCCTTGAACGAGTAGGTCACGGAGCCGGAGCCTTTGCCGCCGAAGCTCATCCAGCTGGTGCTGCCGCGTTTGGATTCCACGGGCTGGCCGTCCTTGGTGTAGAAGCGGATGCCGGCGAAGGCGTCTGGCTTGATGTCGGTGGTGAACTCGATCTCGAAAGGATCGTCGCCCCATTTGGGTTTGCCGGAGGATTTGATCTTGAGGGCGGGAAGACCGTCCTTGTCCGCGGGGAATTTCACGGTGGTCCCGGCGGCCACGGTGAAGGACTCGCTGCGGGTTTCCTCCTTGCCGGTGGCGAGGGTGATGGGGATCTCACCCTGGATCTTCAAGGTGCCGTCCGATGCGGCTTTGACCGCGGATTCGGCGGTGAATTCCAATTTCAGCGCGAGGCGGTCCTTGGAAAACGCCATGTCGCCGCCAAAGAAGCGGCACTTCGCCTTCGCTCCGCCGATCTTGAGCGCGGCCTTGTCATCGTCGAAGGCCACCATCGCCTTGTCGACGCTGCGGATGATGAGCGTGACGCCGAGTCCCTTCTCCGAGTTGTAGGTCTTGAAACCGTCGAACTCCTTCGCCCCGTCATCGTAAACCGCCTGGATGCCGGCGAGTTTCACCGCCGGTTCGGCGGCATGGATTGTTAGGGTGAGGAATGGGAGAAGGAGAATCGATGAGGTTTTCATAGCGGGCGGAGAGTGCCGGAATCGGGCTGTTAGGTCGATTCCGAATGCGTGTGCAATTTCCACGGAAACAAAAAAGCCGCCCGGGTTTCCCCGGACGGCTCTTTTGTTAGGTGGTGCGGCGGTTTGTGACCGTCGCGTGATGACTTACATCATGCCGCCCATTCCGCCCATGCCGTGGTCGTGGCCGCCGGCGGCGGGTTTTTCCTTTTCAGGAAGGTCGGTGATGAGGGCTTCCGTGGTGAGCAGGAGGCCGGAGATGGAGGCGGCGTTCTGCAGCGCGGTGCGGGTGACCTTGGTGGGATCGACCACGCCGGAGGCGATGAGGTCTTCGTAGGTGTCGGTCG
>DAISZP010000217.1:0-9349 GCA_036824745.1 Luteolibacter sp. | reverse complement strand
GGTCCCCGCAGGACTCAAGACCGGCCAGCGCGTCGTCGCCTTCGGATTCGGCCAGAAAAACACCGCCATCGGCAAAACCAGCACCACCTGCCCGCTCTATCCGGGTGCCGACAAGACCTACTACGGCCGTTATGTCGTCTATCTCATGGTCTATGCCTCCGGCGAACGCGCCTCACTCATTGGCGTGAGCGATTCCTACGGCCGCACCCCGGACTACACCGGCCGCCAGTTCAACGAATCGCTTCCTGACGGAGCCCGCCAAGGCTGATCTCCGTTCGCGTTGATCTCTTCGTGCCACTGCACCTATCGAAAAACCCCGCCCGGATGACCGGACGGGGTTTTCTTTTGCACCTAACCGATGAACGCTGACAGCAAGGACGCTGATGTTTTCAGAGAAAGGAATGATGCGGTGAGGCGCCTGTTGCGGCGGGGCGAGGTGGCCGTTGCCGCCGCTTTGTGGAATGGGCGGATTGCCGGTGGCGTCGCCGCACTTTGTCAACGGCGGCGGTGTCCGCTCCAGTGCCGTTCCACTTGAAGGCCAACGCCATCCGTGTTGCAATTCCATCACCGGAGTGAAGGAATCCTGATGAAACCGGGATTACGGATGGGGCGGCCAGGTTGTCGGAATGGCGGATTCCTCCGTGGCCGGTGGACTCACGAAATGAATTGATACTGTTGTAACCGGAAGGCTAGTCTCCTCCCACCCGTGATGTTGAAAACCCGAATCACCCTCTTGACGGCGCTGGGCATAGGTCTGGCTTCCGCACAATCCGATCCGAAGAGCCTGGTTTACTCCGGCAACTATCAGAACGGCGCGTTCGAGAGCCTGACCTTCGTGAACTCGGTGACGGGTTGGGATTTGTTCTTCAACTCCGGGTTTCGCGGCGGCAGCACGGTGATCGGCAACATCGAGGCCGGGCACGTGTGGGGCGGGCATGAGGTTTTCGTGCGTGCTCCGGGCGTGACGAACGGCGTGGAAAATTTCAACAGCACGGCTCCCGGCGCGCTCAACGAATTCGACTTCCACGCGACGATGGTGGGTCACGTGCTGGCGGGCAGCGGCTACATTCCAGACAACGGCGGATCCTACACCTACGTGGGACTGGGCATGGCGCCGGAGGCGAAACTGGTGAGCGGCGCGATTGCCGTGGATTTTTCCAATACCGATGTGGGTTCGTTTTCCACCACCAGCCAATCTGTGGTGAGTGTTTACAAGGCCTTCTTCACCGGCAGTGGGGTGGACAAGCCGGACGTGATCAACAGCAGTTGGGGCGGCAGCGATCCGGCGGCGACCGCCGCTGAGTCGATCTCCATCGATGGGCTCGCGAGACAAAATGCGAACGTGGCCTTCGTGGTTTCCGCTGGCAACGGCGGAACGGACGTGGTGAGCGGACCCGCATCCGGATACAACAACATCTCGGTGGGCTCGCTGGGTGGTGCGGATTTCCTCCAACCATCCTCGTTTTCATCGCACGGTGCCACGGACTTTTACAATCCGGTCACCAACCAGACAATCAGCGGCGTGCGTGCCGCGGTGGACATCTCCGCGCCGGGTGAGCGCATGTTTCTAGCAGCATATCTTGGAAACAGCGGCGGCATCGGCGCGGCCATACCGGGCATGACGCAGACGCCGTCCCCGACGGACCAGTATTTCCTCAACATGGACGGCACCAGCTTCGCCGCACCGATGGTGGCGGGCGGCATCGCGCTGATGAAGGATGCGGCGAACACACTGCTCGCCTCCGAAGCGAACGCGCAGGACACGCGGGTGGTGAAGTCCGTTCTGATGACGGGATCCACGGCGACGAACGGCTGGAACAACGGCCAGAACGGCATGAACGTGACCACCCAGGCGCTGGATCTCAAAACCGGCGCGGGCGCGATGGATCTGGTGGCCTCGGCGGATGTTTACTACTTCGGCACCACCGACGTGGACGGAGCGGGTGGAGGGCTGATCGATGTGAACGGTTGGGATTCCGGAACCGTCAGCTTGGGAAATTTTACGGACTATCTTTTCGCCGGCGAATTCACCCAGGATCTGGCGCTGACGGTGGCGCTGAACTGGTTCGCGGGCCGGAGTTTCGATGGACTCACAGACACGGAATCGGACGATTTCTTCGCGAACCTCGATCTGCAAGTCTGGTCGGTGGATGGTAACGGAACCTTCGTGAGCAAGGTGGGCGAGTCGATGTCGATCTACAACAACACCGAATTCCTCCGCATCAACTGGCTGGCGGCCGGGCGTTATGGACTGCGCGTGACCTTCGACGAAATGGTCTATGATGCGACGAACTCGGTGAACTCCGAAACCTACGGACTCGCCTGGCGGACCTTCGCGGTGCCGGAGCCGGGTTGTTTCGCGCTGGTTTCGTTAGGCCTCCTCGCGGCGTTCCGGAGAAAACGTCAGCGGCGTGTGGTCCATGACGTGGCCGCGTAACGTTTGCCGATCCGCTCTAACAAATCTTCACGGGAAGGCTCGAGCGAAACGATTCGCCAGTTTTCCGCAAGGAGCGATGCGAGGCGTTTCGCACGGGTTTCGGAAACGGCGTCGTCACATGGAGCGGCGACGGAACCTTGGTGGAGCAGGCCGTGTTTTGTGCGGCGTTGGCCCGCGCCCGCGAGCTTTCGTTGCAGGGAATCCATCAGGTCGTGGTTCACCGGATTCTCGAAACAAAGCGAAGCTCCGGTCTCCTCACTGCCGGTGCTGAGTCGGGCGGCGAGGCCTTCCGCGCGCAGTGCCTCGGCCAAAGCGTCGTGAAGCAGGCGATAACTCTCGGCCCCCTTGAGGCGGGTGAGCGGTTCTTCAAACGGCGAAACGACGGTGTAGGTCCAATCCGCCCGATGATCGACCGTGCCGCCGCCCGTCCAGCGTCGCACCCAATCGATGTCCCCGGGAAACGCGGCACGGGCATCATCCAAGAGTCCGAAGTAGCCGATACTGCCCCAGTTTCCGAGCCAACCGTAAACCCGGAGGATGGGTTGCGCGGCGGTTTCAAGCAGCCACTCGTCCACCGCCATCGCCTCGGGGCCGGGACGTTTCACCGGATCGAGCCAGAGCAGCAGGCGTTCGAAAACCATGCCCGGGTCTAACGAGGGGGAGCCCCGTCCTCAATGACAAATGCGCTTCAGCGGTTTCCCTCAGTCTGGAAGGGATCCTTGGGAACCACGATGAGGAACTTTGTTTCCATGCCGGGTGAGGAGGTGACGCTGATGTTTCCGCCGTGGGCCTCGATGGCGCGCTTGACGATGGAGAGGCCGAGGCCGGTTCCTTTGATCTCGCGCTGCGAGTGGTGTTTCTCCACGCGGTAAAATCTCCGGAAGATATGCGGAAGATCGGCGCTTGGGATTCCGATGCCGTTGTCCGCGACCCAGATGCGGTAAACACCATCCGTCTCCTCGCAGCCGACCTCCACCTTGAGTCCGGGGTGGGGGTTCTGTTTGAGGGCGTTTTCCACGAGGTTGAAAAGCACCTGCGTCCAATAGAAGCGGTCACCGTGGAGGATGAGCTTGTCGTCCGGCATGACCACGCTCATCTCGGCGTTCTGGGTGCGGATGACGGATTCAAGACGTTCCAAGATGTCGTTGATGCAGGAACGGAAGCGGAAGGGTTCGATCTTGAGTGAATTCGCCTCGCCGGATTCCAGGCGGGAGATGACGAGCATGTCCTCGACGATGCGCGAGATGCGGTCGGCGTGCTTGCGCATCACGGAGAGGAAACGGCGGGTCATTTCCTTGTCATCCAGCATGTTGTCATCCAACAGGTTTTCCAGATAACCATTGATGATGGCCATGGGCGTGCGCAGCTCGTGCGAGGCGTTCGCCACGAAGTCCTTGCGGATTTGCTCGATCTGGTGCTCGGCGGTCACGTCTCGGAGAATGACACGGGTGAGGGGACCGCCATCGGCGGCGGGCAGGGGAGCGGCGTCCACGACCCATGCGTTGGTGCCGCGGTTCTCCTGATCACCGCGCGGGGAGGTCTGCTGGGGCAGGACGATGCGGGATTGCACGGGCTCGCCGGTTTCCAGGCAGCGGAAGAGGACTTTGGAAATGCGGGGATCGAGAATGGTTTCGTGGATCGTCCGGTCCACGAGGTCACGCGCGCCGAAGAGGTCCCGAGCGGCTTGGTTGGCGAAGCGGATCGTGCCTCCGCCATCAATGAGCAGGAAACTGTCGCCGAGGGCGTCGAGCAGCCGGTTGCGCTCCTCACGTGCCTGTTGGAGGTCGTGTTCGAGGCGGAGTTTCCAGTTCCTTGCATCGGCTTGGGATTTCTCACGGGATCCACGGAGGCGCAGTGCGGCGATAAGGAAGGCGGCGAGGGCGGCGATCGCGGCGAGGATGGGAAGGTGGTCGGTCATTCTCCGGGTTTGGCGACTCGGTATCCGACACCGCGGACGGTTTCAACCCAGGAACCATGTTCACCGAGTTTTTGGCGCAGCCGCTTCATGTGGGTGTCCAGCGTGCGGCTGTGGGCGGCGTCGCTGTAGCCCCAGATGGTGCGCAGGAGTTCGTTGCGATCTTGCGGTTTTCCGGCGCGCTCGCAGAGGAAGAGCAGGAGCTTGAACTCGGTGGAGGTGAGTTCGGCGGGTTCGTTTTCGAGGTAGAACTTCAAGGCGTTCTTATCGAAACGGAAGGGCCCGAAGGTGAAATCGACGCTTCCCGGCGGCCCGTCCGAGCGTTTGAGAATAGCTTGCACCCGAAGAAGCAACTCTTTCGGGCTGAAGGGCTTGGTGAGGTAGTCATCGGCACCGGCCTCGAGGCCCTGGATGCGGTCCTCAGTCTGGGCGCGGGCGGTGAGCATGATCACCGGGATGCCGACCGTGCGGGGATCGCGGCGGAGTTCGCGGAATACGCCATATCCGTCGCGACCGGGCAGCATGAGGTCCAGAACGATCAGATCCGGGCGCTCGCGCAAGGCGGTTTCGGTGCCGTCCACGCCATCGTGGCTCTTGATGACTTCAAAGCCCGCGCGCTGGAGATTGAAGCCGATCAAGTCGGCGATGTCCTGTTCGTCCTCGACGATGAGAATCCGATGCATTTCGGGCTGAAACATAACGGCAGCCTTGTGGCCGGGAAACCGGGGCGTGTGACGTTTCCGTCACAGGAGGTCCTTGGTGACAATGGCCCCGGGGGTGGTCATGCGGGCGATTCCGATTTTCACCCCGGCGGCGATGGAGGTATTCACACCGGTGCGGACGCCGTCGCCGAGGATGGCACCGAGTTTCAAGCGGCCGGTGTTCACCGGTTTGCCCGCGATGTTGGAAACGTGGTGCCTGCCATCGTGGCGGTGGTTTTCCGTGCAGGTGCCGGCGCCAAGGGTGACGTGGGTGCCGATGATCGAGTCACCGACGTAGCACTGGCGGGAAATGTAGGTGTTGTTGTAAATGATCGAGTTTTTCACCTCGGCGCCGTTTCCGACGAAGCAGTTCGCGCCGATGCTGGTGGAGCCGCGAATGTAGGCGTTTGGTCCGATCTGGCTGTTCGGGCCGATGAGCACCGGGCCTTCGATAACCGTGCCGGGCAGGATTTTCGAGCCGTTTCCAAGCCGGATCACACCCGAGAGCGTGGCCAGCGGGCTGACCTCGCCGAGTAGCGAGGTTTCATCCATCAGCGCGAGCACCTCCTCGTTCATGCGGAGCAGGTCCCATGGGTAGTTGACCGGGAAACAATTCGCGTCTGTCACGATTTTCTCCGAACAATCCTCCGGATTCGGCCCGCCTTTCCATGCGAGCACGTGGCCTTCGGAGTCCAGCAGACAGGCGGCGTTCGGATTGCGGCCGAGCAGAAGCAGGGCACCGAGTTCGATCCAATTATCGATCGGTATCCGGATCGCGCGTGGCTCGGCGTCCTTGGGATCGACCAATTGCAAACCCGCCCGGCGAAGATCCGCGGAGAGCAGTTCGCGCATGGGAACGTTGGCAATGAGACAGGCTCCGAGGTCGCGGTTGGAGGTGATCGGGGCGCACAGGGAGGGATTGCGAGGTGGTAAAAGTGTCGCCTGCATGGGGTTTGGTAATAATTGACCACGGCGCGCCTCCGGATTCACGAAAATTCTGCATTCCCCAAACAAAAAAATCGTGGTTCTAGCAGCGGATTACCCCGATTGAGGGGGCGCTGAAAGCGCGGTTCGGAAATTTCCGGGAATCGCCTCCCATCGCGCTTTTCCCTGCTCACATCTTGCTATCTGGTTTCCAAGCGGCTTTGATCCCGGCAAACCATCGCCATTCCCAATCCACCATGAATCTCGCAGAACTTCAGGAACTTCACTCGATGCCGTTTTTCGACCTCCTCAAGCGCGCGCATGAGGTGCACGAAAAACATTTCCCGGATGGCAAGATCCAGCTTTGCACGCTGCTTTCGATCAAAACCGGTGGTTGCTCCGAAGACTGCGCCTATTGCGCGCAATCGGCCCGCTATGAGACCGAGGTCGAGCGCCAGGCACTGATGGCCCGCGACGAGGTGATGGAAAACGCCCGCGCCGCCAAGGCCAACGGATCCACCCGTTTCTGCATGGGTGCCGCTTGGAAAGGCGTGCGCGGCGGAACGAAACAATTCGACCACGTGCTCGGCATTGTGCGCGATGTCGCCCAACTCGGCATGGAAGTTTGCGTCACTCTCGGCGAACTCGGCCCTGAGGAAGCCGCCCAACTCCGCGACGCCGGAGTGACGGCCTACAATCACAATCTCGACACCTCGCCAGAGCACTACGCGAACATCGTCACCTCGCACACCTACGAGGACCGCCTGCGCACCATCCGCAACGTGCAGGACGCCGGCATCTCCGTCTGCTGCGGCGGCATCCTCGGCCTCAGCGAAACGATCACCGACCGCCTGCGTTTGTTAGAGGTCATCTCTAACTTCAACCCGCATCCGGAAAGCGTGCCCATCAACTCGCTCATGCCGATGCCCGGCACGCCGCTTGCGGAAAACCCGCAGGTCGATCCCTTCGATCTCGTCCGCATGATCGCCTGCGCGCGCATCGCCGTGCCAGGCGCGAAAGTCCGCCTTTCCGCAGGGCGCACCCGCCTTTCCGACGAAGTGCAGGCCCTCTGTTTCTTCGCCGGCGCGAATTCGATCTTCTACGGGGAAAAACTCCTCACCGCGGACAATCCGGGCATGGAAAAGGACCGCTCATTGCTCAAGAAACTCGGCCTCGAAACGCTGGAACCGGACATGAGCCTCGCCGCTCCGCAACTCAACGCGGACCTCCCGCAGAATCCCGATCCGGACGGCCACAACCATCACCATCATCACGGCCACTCGCACTGCCACAGCACCGCGGGCTGCTGTTAGGGCGAGGTTCTCAAGGCTGCGGAAGACCGATCCGATAGAACGCGCGTCCTCCCGACGGCGCGGGGTCTTCCAGTTCCACCAATCCCGGTGTGTTGACTTCAAGGCTGGAGATCACGGACCAGTCGATCAGGTTTCCGGAGCGTTGCAGTTGATAAATCCCGGTATCCGGAGAAAAGAGGCTCAGTTTCCAACCGCCGCCATTCGCCGCGATCACCGGTTTCTCCGGTAAAACTCCGCCCGTCAGCACGCGGGTGATCCGGACTTTATCTAACAACAAATCGATCGAACCCGAGGTGGTGGAAACATCCCGGAACTCCACCGTGGTTTCACCTCCGTCCGCGGTGAAGAGCTCTGTCTTGCTGGACCACACGGTGATTCCACCGCCGACTCCGGCGATGCCATGGGTGGCCGCCAGCAAATTTGTCGCCCCGGTGACCTTCACGGACAAACTCTGCGGCTGGGTGTTGAAAGCCCTCACGCCCATATCAAACGACAATCGGTAAGTCTGCCCCGGCGTGGTCGGGAAACGCTGGGTAACCGCTCCGTTGGAAACGCTTTCATTGTCACCAAACACCAGCGCGGCCGTCCCTTGCGAAGCTCCCGCCGTGGTGGACACCAACGCATTGCCACTGGACTGCCAACCCGCGAGACCGTTTTCGAATCCTCCGTTCACAAAACTCTTCCGCAACACTTCGATCACCACTTCATCCTCATCCGAAAGGCCCGCCGCATTCTTGGAAACCAGTCGGATCCGGTGGCGTCCGACGGTTAGAAGAACCGCGGGATTTGATCCGCTCGCGAGTTGCGCGCCGTTCAGCCACCAGGTGTGCGAAACGATCGGTTGGTTTCCCGGACTGCTTGCCGCGGCATTGAGGGAAACCGATTCCATCAGATTCCAGTCATTGTCACTCACGGACCGGTCCCATCCCGCACGGGCGATCGGGCCGGGCCGGCTTTTTGGGGTGAACGAAATCCAGTTGAAATCACCTGCAAAACCGGAGGTGCCCGCGCTTTCGATCACGAATTCCAACAAGCGCGTGCCCTCGGTGAGAAGCACTCCGGGCAGGCTGAGTGTTTGCCACGAAGCGTTTGGCGGAAGCGGCAGCGGGGCTCCCAAATCCTCGCCATCCACCAGAAACCGCACGCTGCCACCGGACTCCGGAGTCTTGCAGCGCAGATGGAGATCGTAGGCGTCGGTCTTGGCGATCCGCACCGAATAGCGCAGCCGCTCGCCGGGCATCGCGTGGGTGAGATGGGTTCCGCCGTCATCGCTGGCCGTCAGATCGACGTGATCCAGCGGCCGGTGCGCGCCACCCAGATTGACCGGTGTTAGATCCTGATAGGCCACTCCGCTGCCGCCGCTGTCGAAGTCCTCGCACTGGATCCATCCGGGGATCTCCCACGCTTGTCCGCCGAATGGCGAGCTTGCGGTTTTGGAAACCACCTCAGCACCGGCCATCGACTCGTTGCCGTGCGAATCCACCGCCGTCACCCGATAGAAATGAGGTTCCGATTCCAGAATGCCCGTGTGGACAAAGCCGGTCTGCGTCCCCGGAATCTCGGCGATCCGGTTTGCTGGAATGGCGGCGACTCCCGCAGCCTTGGCATGATAGATTCGATAGCTCGCAATATCCGCCACTGCCGAGGCACGCCATGACAGCGGAACCGAGGATGAAACCGGTAATCCCGCGGTGAGGTCCTTGACTTGCGGCGGAGGCGTGGTGTCGCCCGCATCCGTACGCTCGATTTTCAAAACCACGTCCGCCTGATAGGTCACGGCTTGCAGCGTGCGGATGCCACCCGCGTGGGTGAAGGTCTCGCCGCCGATGTTTGTTAGATCCGATGGCCGGGTCCAAACAACCCGCCACGCCCCCTGGGGGAGACTCACCTGCAGGTTCGCCACATGGTTCGAAGCATCGATGGGAGAATACACCGTGGAGAAAGGCGCCGTAGGCACCGTTCCATGATAGAAATAGGCGACGTATTGCTGACCGGGATTGGCCATCGCCTGCGATCTCGCGCCTGAAGGAAGGCCTCCCGTGATCCATGACGAGTCGCG
>DAISZP010000216.1:0-9374 GCA_036824745.1 Luteolibacter sp. | reverse complement strand
GAGATCCAGGTTCACGGACATCCGGTGAAACCCGCCTTCGAGAATCTCGCCGATGAGCGTCCTTTCGATGCCCTCGAACGCGGCCTGCGAAGGCGAGTAAACCGCGAGTCGTCCGATGTTCACATCGATCAAATCCGACTCCGCCACGCCCGTCAGTTGGCTCACTGCGACGAAACAACCGAGCTCCACCGCCCGCGCGCTCGCGCAGCGATGCACCCGCTCCACGCCGAACACACTCTCCGTCGCGCTCGGGACCAACAGCAGATCCACGCTTTTTCCGCGCAGCGCGGCGGCAAGTTCCGGAATCTCGATGTCGAGGCATACCAGCGTGGCGAGCCGGTATCCTTGGAAGTTCCAGACACAAACCCGGTCGCCTCCATGAAACGCATTTTCCCATGGCGTGAGATGGATTTTGTCCTGATGGAGAACACGCCCGTCGCTGACAATCGGCGTGCGGTTTCTCAATCCGCCGTCTTCGTCGATGAACGGAACCGTTCCCAGAAGCACCGCCTTTCCGGGGCGCTTCAGCGTTTCTAACATCGATGGAAACAGATCGCTCTAGAACAACCCCGCCACGCCCTCCGCGCTTTTGGCGAAGCGTTCCAGTGCCATCCAGGCGAACTCCGGAAACACCACGACATCCGCTCCCTCATCCCATGAGGAAATCACGCGATCCAGCACCGCCGCCACGCATTCTCCGGCGGTCAACATCGGCACGCCGGGATCAAAACTCCACAAGTCCAGTCTCAAGCGTTCCATGCGTGCGTCCAAAAGGTGAGTGTTTTCGGGGATTCGTTTTCCTCGCCGATCTCCTTCCAAGTGAAGGTGGCCTGCAAGCCCGCTTGTTTCTGATAGCCGCGGCTTTCCCAAAACGTGTCGAGCGGCCGGTATCCCGCCGGGCGCAAGGGATGATCCGCCGGGCGGTCCACCGCGCAGAATGCCGTGATCGAATAACCGAGGCTGCGCGCATGGGCCTCGCGCAGATCGAAGAACAACTTGCCGATGCCCTTGCCGCGCCACTCGGGTAGCAGGATGCTCTCGCCGAAGTAAAACACGTCCTTCACGTTGATGCCCGCCTTGAGGAACGGTTCTTGAAACTCCGGTCCTTCCTCCTCCATCGGCAGACAGGTGGTGGCACCTACGGCGTTGCCCGTGTTGTCCGTCACGATCACCACCAGGCTGCCGCGGGCGTTCTGATAGATTTTCAGGTAATCGCGCTCGTATTCCAGCGATCCCTCGTAGAGATACGGATACTCGTGGAAGACGCGGATACGCAGCTCCCCGAGCGCGTCCAGCCATGGAGTGATCTCGTCGCCTTTGAATGGGTGGATGTGCCAATCGCCGTTCATCGTGAAGCCGCGGCGAATGTAGTCTCCCATCACGAAAGGGAAACGAAGAAAAGTCCCGTGACGATTGGCTTGCCGGGCGCCGGGGCGTGGCTCATGGATGCACGAGCGTGCTTCAGGTGCTGAAACAACATTTCGGATTCGATTCCTTCCGCGAGGGCCAGGAGCCGGTGATCCGCGCCTTGCTGGACGGTCGTCCCGCGCTCGCCGTGTTTCCCACCGGCGGCGGCAAGAGCCTTTGTTATCAGATTCCGGCCCTGATGCTGGACGGGCTCACGCTGGTTATTTCACCGCTGATCGCGCTGATGAAGGACCAGGTGGACACCCTGCGTTCGCGGGGCATCGAGGCCGCGCGGCTCGACTCCACGCTGGGCCCCGACGAACTCGCGGATCTCGACGCCCGGCTCGAAAGGGGAGTGGTGAAACTGTTGTATATCGCACCCGAACGCCTGGCCAACGAGGCCTTCCGCAAACGAGTCCGCAAGCTTGGCGTCTCGATGGTCGCCATCGACGAAGCGCACTGCATCTCCGAGTGGGGACACAATTTTCGCCCGGACTACCTGAAACTCGCGAAGTTCTGCCGCTCGCTCGGCATCCGCCGCGTTCTGGCACTCACCGCCACCGCCACGCCGAAGGTCGCGCGCGACATCCGGAAACACTTCCGCATCGCCGCGGACGATCACATCCAGCTCAGCTTCCACCGGCCGAATCTCGACCTCCGAGTCACGCCCTGCGCCGCGTCTGATAGAAAGCCGCTGCTGCTGGATCGCCTTGCTTCCATCGATGGCGCGGTCGTCGTTTACGTCACGCGGCAGGAAACCGCGGAGGAGGTCGCCACCTTTCTTGTTAGGAATGGAATTTCCGCCCGCGCCTATCATGCCGGACTCCCCGACGAGTTCCGCGCCGACGCCCAGCGTTCCTTCATGGCGGGTGAGACCCGCGTGGTCGTGGCCACCATCGCGTTCGGCATGGGGATCGACAAGGCGGACATCCGCGGCGTGATCCACTACAACCTGCCGAAGAGCCTGGAAAACCACACCCAGGAGATCGGCCGCGCCGGGCGTGACGGGAAACCGGCCGTCTGCGAGCTGCTGGCTTGTGCCGATGATCTGATCGTGCTGGAGAACTTCATCTACTCGGACACGCCCTCACCGCGCGCTTTGGCGAATCTGATCGACCGCATCCTCCGCCTAGGCTCCGGGTTCGATGTCTCCATCTACGATCTATCCGTTTCCTGCGACATCCGCACCTCGGTGGTGTCCACGGTGATCGCCTATCTGGAAACCGGCGGCATTCTGGAGGCGACCGGATCGTTCTATCAGTCCTACAAGCTCCGCCTGCTGCGCTCCCGGGAGTCCGTGCTGGCGGGGCGGTCTCCGGCCGAGCGCAAGTTCCTCGGAAACGTGCTGGACCGTGGAACCGAAGGGCGTTCGTGGCTGGCTTTCGAACCCACCCGCCTGGCGGACGAGCTTGGCTGCAACCGGGCGAAGGTTGTTTCCGCGCTATCAGGACTTCAGGCTTCGGGCGATGCGATGTTGAACTTGTCCGGCGTCCGCCAGTCCTTCCGGATGAAACGCGAGCCCGGTGAGTTGTCCACGCTGACCGCCGATCTCACCACCGTCTTCCAACGCCGCGAATCCGCGGACCTCGAACGCCTGGGCTCGGTGCTCGGCATTTCGTCCTGCCGCGGCTGCCTCACGAACTATCTCACCAGCCATTTCGGCCAGAAACTAACAGCCCCCTGCGGCCACTGCGACCGCTGCCGCGGAGTGCCCGCGAAAAAGATCAGCCGTCCAAAACCGCGGAAGCCATCCGATGAGGAGCTTGAGCGGATGAAACGCGTCATCGATCAGAAACACGCCGCCCTCGCCACGCCGCGACAACTTGCCCGTTTCCTCTGCGGCATGAGCAGCCCTGCCAGCACGCGTGCCCGCTTGTCGCGGAATGACGCCTTCGGATTGTTTTCGGATCTGCCCTTCGCCGAGGTGCTGGTGCTCGCGGAGGCGTTTTGTTAGGCCGGAATTCGTCTGAATTCGTGGGAATCGGATTGCTGCTTCAAGGTTCTTCGATTCCTAGGTCCTTGCAGATTTTCTTCACCAGCAGATCGTTCACTTCCTGATGTCGCGGAACCGCCGAACGTTTGTTAGATGAACGGTTGCGCCACCATGAGTGATTTCCGCCTTCGCGCAGCAGTTCGCAATCATGGTTTGCAAGATGCCGGATCAATGCCCGGCGTTTCATACCGTAAGCGGCTCTTCACTGTAATTTCCACAGGCCGAGGCTCGCGCCTCTTCCCGGTTGAACTCGATGGCTTCGCGGAGAATTTCACGCAGGGACTCGATGAGTTCCGGCTTGGTTCGTTCCTGGGCGTTCACTCCGGGAACTTCCTCGATCCAGCCAATCCACCAGCCGTTTTCCTCTTTGGTAATCGCGGTGTAGGTCGCGGTCATGTGAACTATTTAACCGCGAAGCAGGGTGCGAACAACCCCAATTCTTCTGCCTGTCCCTGCGGGTTATTTCGGCAGCGTCACCTGCAGCACCACGGATTCCTCCGCAGCGGTCACCGGGCTCGCGCCTTTCGGAAGCAGCAGGAACTGCCCCTTGCCGAACGAGCGCCCTTCCGCGCTGCGCAGTGCTCCCTCGACCACGGAAACGATTGAAAACGCATCTCCGGGATTCGCGAGAGTTTCCCCGGCCTTGAGCGACTTTTTGTCCGTCTTGAAATAGGCGCAGGTCGCGAGGTTTTCGCCGTCCGGCGTGTCCATGCCGGGTTCGAAGTCATTGAAGTCGATGCTCGCCATCGATTCGGCGACGTGCAGCTCGCGCGGCTTGCCATCGAGTCCCATGCGGTTCCAGTCGAAGACCCGATACGTCGTATCCGAGTTCTGTTGGATCTCGTGGATCAGAAAACCCGCGCCGATGGCGTGGAGGCGGCCGGAGGCGATGAAGATCGAGTCACCAACCTGCGGCGAGACCGCGTGCACGCATTGCTCCACCGTGCCGTCTTCGATCGCCTTTTCGAAATCCGCGCGGCTCACTCCGTGTTTCAGTCCGACGTAGAGTTTCGCGCCCGGATTGCAGTCCGCGATGAACCACATCTCGGTTTTCGGTTCGCCGCCGAGTTGTGCGGCGAGATGAACTGGCGGATGCACCTGGATCGAGAGATCGTCGCGGGCGTCCAGCACCTTGATCAGGATGGGGAAACGTTCATGACTCCCGTATCCCGCGCCAAAAAGCTCCTCGCGCCGCGTGGTCCAGAGATCGCGCAGCGTGCTGCCGGCAAGCGGGCCGTGATCGACCACCGACTGCTCTTTCTCGCGGTCCACGATTTCCCAGGATTCGCCGAATGGCTGCCGCGGATCGGGAAGTTCCCGGCCGTAAACGCGTTCGAGTTCGCGTCCGCCCCAGACGCGTTCCATGTAGAGGGGCTTGAAGGTGAGCGGTTCCACGGCGCGCGTCATAGGGAGGCCTGCGAATTTTTGCAACCATTGAGGCAAATCCGGCGGTTGACCACCGGGGCGGCTTCTTGTGGGATGGGTGCCGCTTGGAAAACGCCCCTGAAACTCCGAAAACCGGGAAACCCCGCCGCCGCTGGAAGTGGACGCGGCGTTTCCTGTGGGCGGCGCTGGTTTTGTTAGCCCTGCTGGTCTGGCTGAACGGTCCGGGCATCCGCTGGCTCGGGCCGAAGATCGCCTCGCATTTCATGGAGAAATCCGGCGTCCGCGGCGGATTCGAGCTGGAAGGCAGCCTCAGCGGCGGCATCTCCGTGAAAAACCTCCGCCTCGCTACGGATTCCACGCTGAAGGAACTCAAGCTCGGCAGCGCGACCCCGTTCTATCGGGTTTCCGAACTCGTGCACGGCCGAGTGGACGGCATCCGCATCGATGGCCTGCACGTGGATCTGAATCTCGACGCGAAAAGCGCGGAAACAAAGCCCGATACCGAGGCAAAGAAACCCTTCGATGCCAAGGCACTTGGAGAAACCCTGCGCACGATCCGCGGGAAAGTCCTTCCACTAGCTGTTGATCTAACTGACATCAGCCTCGCCACCACCAAGGACGGCAAACCCTTCCTCACCCTCGCGCCGAGCGACCTCCATCACACGCCGGGGGATTCCGCCATCCGCATCGATCTCGGATCGCTGACCGACGCCACCGGACGCGCCTGGCCCGCGGCGAAGTCGGTCATCACCTGGGAGCTGGAGAAACTCCACCTCGACCGCATCGATCCGCTGCCGGACATCTCCGTGCGCGATCTCGCGCTCGCCATGCCCTTGAACGAGGAACCCTCCGCGGAATGCGAGCTCGGGATCAATGAGGCCACGTTTTTGTTAGGTGCGTCGCCGGGATTCAGCTCATTGCGGCTGGACCTCCGGGATGGGCGTCTATCAGCCGCGGAAATCGCCACCCGTTTCGGCGTGAAGCTTCCTGTCGGCGCGGATCTCACCTCCTTGTCGGTGAATGTCGATGGCGTGCTGCCGGACCCGAAGTCCGCCACCGGAGAGGCGCGCCTGTTGTTGGAAAACATCGTCTCCGGCGAATGGAAGGCGCCGAAGCTCAGCCTCGATGCGAAGCTCGATGACTCGCAAGCCACCGTCGCCGCAAGCGGCGAGGCCTTGAACAGCGGCTTCTCCCTGCACGCGGAGGCACCCGTTTCGCGCGATGGCGGAAAACTCGGAGTCGGCGATGTGAAGGGCAATTTCAACGTGGCCGAGGTGGCGCGCCTCATGACCGCTCTATCAGAAAATGTGAAGGCCATCGATCCCGCGACGCCGGTTCCCGCATCCAGTCTTGATGGAAACTTCCAGATCGCGATGAAGGAGATGAAACCCGCGTCCGCCGATGTTTCGCTCTCGTTGAAACCCGTCGATCCCCAGGTGGCTTCGGCGCTGGACCTCGTCGGACGATGGGAGCCGGAAAAACCGCTCGATGTGAAACTCCAACTCGACGGCGCCAAGCTCGCCGCGACCTACGATCTCAAGTCGGCGACCTATTCCGGAAACTCGACCTTCGAGGGATTCCGCAGCGCGCGCATCGATCCTTGGCTCGCCGCCTTCAAGGCTGCGAGCGGCGGCGCGGTCGATCTATCAGGAACCTGGATCGGCGGCGGCGATGTGAAGGGGGCCATCCACCATGGCGAGCTTGCCATCGGCGCGCTGGATTTCCACCGCAAGGACGCGCAGGCGATCCAAGCCAAGGGAACAGTCAGATATCGCTGGCCGGAGGAAGTCATCGTCAAGGGACTCGGCGCGACGGCGGGTGACCAGAGCGTTTCCCTCAACGCGAAGCTCGCGGACGGCTGGCTGGAACTCACCGATCTCGGCTGGCGCGAGCGCGACACCATGTTCGCCACCGGAACCGCGAAGCTCCCCGTGCCGCAGGATTTTTCGAAGTGGAAGGAAACCCTCGCCAACGACACGCGGCCGCTCGCCACCGACATCGACACCCAGGTGCTCCCGCTCGTGCTTCTCAAACAATGGGTGCCCGCCGCGGCGAAACTCGATCCGCGTTCCACCGGGCGCGTGAAGCTGTTAGTCTCCGGCACTTACGCCAAACCCGTGATCGATGCCATCATCGAAGCGAAGAACCTGCGCTCGCCCGATCAACCGAAGCTTCCTCCCGCGGAGCTAACCATCAAGCTCGTCGGCAAGGACGGCCGCCTGAGTGTCGATGGCCGCGTCACCGCACCCGATTACCCGCCGACGGTTCTAACGGCTTCCATGCCGTTCCGTCCAGCCGAGTGGGCGGAGAAACCGGGTCTCGTGTTGACTGAGAAGATCAGCGCCCGCGTCGATCTCCCGCGTTTGGATCTATCGCGATTCACCTCGCTCGTTCCCGCCGCCCGCAAGATCAGCGGGACCGTCACCGGAAACGTCGATGTCGCGGGTGAGATCGGCAAGCCGGACATCAAGGGCCGTGTTGATCTGACAAATCTCGGGTTCACCCCGGTGAACGACGACATTCCCACCGTCAACGGCGCGGGGCTTGGCGTGAACTTCACATCTCAGAAAATCACCGTGGAGAACCTGAAAGCCACGGTGGCGGGCGGCACCCTCCAGGGCGGGGGATCTCTAACCATCGTCGATGGCAAACCCGGTCCATTGGATTTCCGGATCAACGCCAACCGCCTGCCGATTGTCAGAAATGATTCGCTGATCATGCGCGCCAGCGCCGATCTTCGGCTCTCCGGCACCCTTGAGCGATCGGTTCTATCAGGCACGGCCTCGGTGGTGGACAGCTTGTTTTACCGGGACATCGAGCTGCTGCCCATCGGCTCGCCCTTCACCGCGCCGTCCGCCGCGGCGTTGCCGAAGATCGATGCGCCCGCGAAGGCCGGCTCCAGCGTGCCCGAGCCGTTCCGGAACTGGGGCATCGATCTGCGCGTGCGCAGCGAGAATCCGTTTCTCATCCGCGGAAACTTCGCCACCGGCCGCATCGACATGGATTTGAAAGTCGGCGGCACATTCGGCACGCCATCGCCGAATGGCGAGGTGCGCATCAGCGATCTGAAAGCGGAGCTTCCGTTCAGCACGCTTAATGTGAGACGCGGCTTCGTGAAGTTCGACGGCGGGATGGATCCGGCCTTGGAGATCCGTGGCACGGCCGAGCCGCGACCCTACCGGGTGAACCTCTTCGTCTATGGCCGGGCCTCGAATCCCCAGCTCGTGCTCACCTCCAATCCGCCGATGCCGGACAACGAGATCATGACCTTGCTCGCCACCGGCACCACCACCAGCGGCTTGGAAAACCCCCAGGGAGCCTCGTCCCGCGCGATGCAGCTTCTCGCCGAGGAAATCCGCCGCGGACGTTTCCCCGTGGGCAGGCAGCTCCGGCCGCTGTTAGGTCTGCTCGACCGCGTGGACTTCAGCGTCGCCGAAGCGGATCCCTACACCAGCGAATCCTTCTCCACCGCCACCCTGATGCTCTCGGACCGCTGGTATCTATCAGCCGGCATGGGGGCCGAGGGCGACTCCCGTGTGCTTGGCATCTGGCGCTTGTCCTTCAAATGAAAGCTCCGCTCCTCCAGCTCTGCCTGCTGATGCTTCCCGCGCTCGCGTGGGGGCAGGAGAAGCGTCCCCAGCCACTGCGGGATGTGGCTCAGGGCGTGGGACAGGCGGCATCGGAGGTCGGTCGCGCCGTGGGCGATCTCGGCGGCTTGGTCAGCGGCGAGACGAAGGCGAGGGAAATCACCCGCGTGCGCATCGAGGGCATGCGCAGCAAGAGCGAGAACGAAGTGCTCTCGCTGATGGGCGGGCGTCTCTATCACGTCGTGACCTCGCCGCCGTCCGCCTCTCTCGCGGACGACGCCGCGTTTCTCGTGCGCCAGGTGCTCCGCAAGGACGGTTATTCCCACGCCGAGGTGGATTGGCGGATCGCCGGGAGGGATTCGGTGGTTCTAACGGTCCGTGAGGGCGTGCGGCTCACGCTGGGCAAGGTGACGGTGAACGGAGTGCCCGCGGAGGACGCGAAGAAGTTCGCGAAGCTCTACGCCAAGCCCGCGGAGAAAACGAATCCCTTGCTCGCCACCACGCCGCCGTTCCGCGAAGGCGATGTGGAAACAGGATTGTCCTACGTGACCCAGGAGTTCAATGCCCGCGGCTATTGGGCGGCGGAGGTGACGGTCGCCTCGCGCCAGCAGAATCCGGGCACCGGAGTGGTGGACATGGTGATCGATACCAAGCCCGGCCCCATGCACATGATCGGCACTCCATCCGTGACCAGCGTGGATGGTCGCGGCGTGAAACTCGCCACTGAAACCGCCGCACCGTTTGTCGGGAAACGCGCCACCACCAAGAACCTCAACGCCATGCGCCTCGCGGTGGAGCAGATCGCCGCAAGCCGCGGTTATCCCGATGCCGAGATCCGGATGAGCCGCACTTTGGAAAACGCGAAGTTCATCCCCGCCTTCACCGTCAACCTCGGGACCCGCGTGCGCCTCCGGCAGGTGCATGTGGAAGGGCTCGATCTCACCCATCCCGAGCGGGTCGAGCGGCGCATGAAGGACATGGAGGGGAACTGGTATGACGAG
>DAISZP010000215.1:0-9381 GCA_036824745.1 Luteolibacter sp. | reverse complement strand
GGAACGAGCATGCCGGCGATGGAAACACAAGCCGCGCTGCGGGCCCGGCTGCGGAAGTGGCCGGTGTTGAACTCCAGCCCCACGAGAAACATGTAAAGCCCCACGCCGAGCTGCGCGCCGGTGTAGAGGATGCCGCGCGAGGCCTTGGTGAAGATCAATTCCGCGGACTCCGGCCACACGTATCCCAACAGCGACGGACCGATCAACACGCCCGCGATCATTTCACCGACGACCTGGGGTTGCCCGATTTTGCGAGCCAGCATGCCGACCAGGCGGCAAACGAGGAGGATCACCGCCATTTGGAGGAAGAAGGCTGCCGCGAGTTCGTGCATAAGGCGCATGAGAGGGGGATTCGGGAATTCGTGCAACAAGATTTCATGTGGTGGAAATCCCCGTACCGGGGTGAATTTCCCGCTTCCATCGCGAGTGGACTTGTTCAGGTTCGGCCCCGGCATGCGCCGTTTGAAATCCGTCCAAACCCAGTATCAGACCCTTGAGATCTGGAAATCCGACCAAGGCGTCGAGTTCCGCGTCGAGGGGGCGATCCACGCTTCGTTCCAGCGCGGGCGGTTCCTCAACGGTCTCGCCTGGGACATGATCGCCGCTTCCGCTCTGCTGGGTGGAAACCAGGCGCCGCGTTCCGTGTTGATGCTCGGCCTGGCGGGCGGCACCGCGTTTCGCACGCTGAGGCATCTGCTGCCGGATTGCGAACTGACGGCCATCGACATCGATGCGGAAATCGTCGAACTCGCCCGCGGGCACATGGAGTTGGGCGCGCTCGGCATCGAGGTGGTCATCGGCGACGCCTACCCGTGGCTTGCCAGGAACCGCCGCCGCTTTGACGTGGTGATCGACGACATCTATCTGGCGGGAAAAACGGACGTGTTCCGCCCGCGGCAATGGGATGATCGTTTGATGGACCATCTCAAACGCGCGGTCGCTCCCGGTGGCGTGCTTGCCGTGAATCTTGTGACCGGAGCCGGGCACCGGACGATGCAGTCGTTGACCCGGAGCGTGCTGCGGGAACATTTTCCCGAAGTGCGCTCGATCACGTCCCGCGATGCGATGAACGAGGTGCTTGTCGCGGGCGGCAAGGTGGCCACCGCGCGGCGATTGCAGGATCATCTCGGAGGTTTCACGGACAAGCGCGACCGCATGTTCTGGAACCGCCTGAAAGTGACAAAAATCCGCTGATTCATGACTTCTCCCGCAGCTTCCCATGCCGCCGTCTATCCGGCGATGAGCCATCCGTCCACGGATCCCGCGGTGACGGCCGCGGCGGCCTTGTTAGGCGGATTGGAAACGCGGCATCCATCGGGCGCCCGGATCCTGGAGATCGGCTGCGGTTCCGGCCTCAACCTGCTGGCGCTGGCCGCAAGGTGGCCGGGCAGCCGCTTCACGGGAATCGATCTGTCCGCGGAGGCGATCGGTCTCGGGGACTCTCTGGCCGGAGCCGCCGGGCTGCGGAACATCACGTTTCTAACCAAGGATCTCCGCGATCTATCAGAAGCCTGCGGCGAGTACGATTACATCATCGCCCACGGCGTGTTCTCATGGGTGCCGGATGACGCCAAATTGGCCTTGTTGGAGCGCTGCCGCAAGTTGCTCGCGCCGGATGGTGTGGCGGTGATCAGTTTCAACGTCGAAACTGGCTGGCGCGCCAGGTTTCCGGTCATCGAAAAGGCACGCGCCATCCACCAGGCGGGCGGTGTCTCCGTGATGGATGCGCTGGAGGTTTTGAAATCGGTCACGGAAAGCGGTTCTCCCGAGCTTGCGATCATCGACGACATGCTGGCGAAGGGGGAAGCCGTGCTGGGTTTCGACGATTTCGCCGCGGTGAACGATCCTTGGCCGCTCGACCGCTTCGTGGCGGCTGCCGGAGACGCGGGGCTGCGCTGGCTCGGCGAATCCGATCCGTCGATGAACCTTCCGCGCGGTCTGGATGAGGCGAGTTTCCATCGCTTGAGCACGGAATCGCCGGATCCACTTTCGTTTCACATGGCCGTGGATGAGTTTTGCAGTCGCACTTTTCGTTCCGGACTGCTCTGCCGCACGGACGCACCGGTGGGGGAGAAGTTCTCGCTGGAATGCGTGATGGGTTTGAACGTCCGCTGCGTGGGCGAGCCGGCGGACCAAGAGGACCTTGGGATCTATGGCTTGCTCACTTCGGGAAATCTTCCGGTTTGCGCGCCGATGCGGGAGGTGAAGCTGGCAGTGAAGGGTTATCCTCCCGCGGATCTCGCGCGGCGTGTGTTCGACGGAATCTATCAAGGCTGGCTGCGGCCGCGGGTGGAGCCGGTTTCATTCGACCCGGAGCCGCCGGAATTTCCGAAACTCACGCCGCTGCGTCTCGAATGTGCGCGCCGTCGCATTCCGGTGGTGGATGTCTGGCATCAGCCCTGTTCGTTTGCCGAACGTCATTTTGAAGTGCTTGTGGCGATGGACGGCACGCGCGACCTGAAAGCGCTCGCCGTGTTTGCGAAACAACGTTGCCCGGAACTCGCGTTCGAGCCATGGCTCCGCCACCTCGCGGGCAGGGGCATGTTTGCCTGAGAGATTCAGGCGGAATCGCTCATTTCGTGCCGTCAACCACTCCGGAATGAGTGTTTCCAGGCATGCAGCGGTCGGACGGTTTCATGGTCGCCGGATCGATCGGTCGGACGGTGCGGCAGGAACTGGCGATCAACAGAAGGCCGAGCAAGGGTGTGAACAGCAGGATTTTCATGGCAATGGTCGGGTGTGGATGACTTTTAATGATCCCTGAGGAAAAACTCCAGCAATCTTTCAGGTCGGAGGAATCGACAGCGGGAAATTGGGAACCATTTCGCTTGCCACGGTATGGGGCAGGCCCCACAAAAGCGCCCGCTCGTCCGGGAGGAGTATGCACTTTGTGGTTCTCCCGGAAGGGTGGAACAATCCTTATCGCGCGCACAAATGGACAGCATCTCATCCCGCATTGCCAAGGTTTCCCCATCCCTCACCCTGGCCGTCACCGCTCAGGCGAAGGCCATGATCGCCAAGGGCGAGGAAGTATACGCCCTCGCCGGTGGCGAACCCGAAGTGGACACCCCGGATTTCATCAAGGAAGCCGCCATCAAGGCGCTCAGCGAGGGGAAAACCAAATACACCCCCGCCGGCGGCATCCCGGAACTGCGCGAGGCTCTCGCCGCCAAGTTCCTCGTCGATAACAACCTCACCTACGCCCCCGGCCAGATCTGCGTGACCGGCGGTGCCAAAATGGCCTGTTTCAACGCCATCCTCGCCGTCGTCGAGGAAGGGGACGAGGTCATCATCCCGACTCCGTTCTGGGTTTCCTACCCGGAAATGGTCCGCCTCGCCGGCGGTGTTCCCGTGCTCGTGGAAACCAAGGAATCCACCGGTTGGAAGATGACTCCCGAGCAATTCGAGGAAGCCATGACCCCGGCGACCAAGATGGTCATCCTCAACAGCCCCGGCAACCCGACTGGAGCCGTTTACACCGAAGCCGAGCTTCGCGCCATCGGTGACATCGCCTTGGAAGAGGACATCGTGATCCTTTCCGACGAAATCTACGAAAAACTCGTCTATGGCGAGGCCAAGCACGTTTCCATCGCCTCCCTCAGCGAGGACCTCTACAACCTGACCATCACCGTCAACGGCTTCTCAAAGGCCTACTCGATGACCGGTTGGCGCCTCGGCTACACCGCCGCTCCCAAGCCGCTCGCCGACGCGATCGACAAGATCCAGAACCACACGATCTCCAACGCCAACACCTTCTCGCAATACGGTGCGGTGGCCGCCCTCACCGGCGATCAATCGTTCATCGAGAACCTGCGCGGCGAGTACGACGTGCGTCGCCAGTTCGTCTTCGCCCGCCTCAAGGCCATCCCGAACATCCGCGTCGTTGAGCCGCAAGGCGCGTTCTACTTCTTCGTTTACACCGGCAACACCGGCCTGAAGTCGATGAACCTCTGCGACAAACTGCTCTCCCGCTACAAGGTGGCCGCCGTTCCCGGCATCGCCTTCGGCTACGACGAGGGTATCCGCCTCAGCTACTGCACCACGCTGGACATCCTCAACGAAGGCCTCACCCGCTTCGAGCAGTTCTGCCGCGAGCATTGATGCGCTGAAGCTCCGTTTCCCTCAAACCGCCGCCGGGTCCGCCCCGCGGCGGTTTTCTTTTGGGGAAAGTGGAAATGGGTGAATTTTAAAATCCTCCTTGGTGGATGACAGCATATGTGCTACCAAACTGCATGCCACTCCGCGTCGTTGTGGACACCAACGTATTCATTTCGGCGATCCTGAGCCCGGCGGGTGAAAACCGGGATGTCTTGCGAGCATGCCTGCTTGGTAAGGCGCGGCCACTCATGGGTGCCGCCCTTTTCAGCGAATATGAGGATTTGCTGGGACGGCCCAAACTCATGCGCAAGAGCCCGCTCACCACCAAGCAGCGGCAGTCTCTTTTCGATGCCTTCCTTTCCGTGGCAGAGTGGGTGAAAGTCTATTACCTTTGGCGTCCCAACCTTTCAGACGAGGCCGACAACCATTTGATCGAACTTGCCATCGCAGGCTCGGCCGAAGTGATCATCACCAACAACCTCGGCGATCTCCAACAGGGAGAACTCCGGTTTCCCAGCCTCAGAATCGAACATCCACGCAATTTCCTGAAATCCATCCCATGAGCACGCTTACGATCCGCCTGCCTGATGACAAACATGCCCGCCTCCGCCAGTTGGCGAAACATCGGGACATCAGCGTCAATAAACTGATGGAGGAACTCGCTACCATCAGCATCGCCGAATTCGACGCTGAAACCCGCTTCCGCGCCCTTGCCGCGCGTGGTTCCGCAGAAAAAGGAATCGAATTACTCGACAAACTCGATGCCGCTTACGCATCCGGCAAGATGTGACGGACTCTCGGTTTCAGAGTGTTCGGTGCGAGGCTGAAACATGAAAATCCGCAGCGCGACTGCCGGTTTTCAAGTTTTGCGGTAGATCTCCATTACTCCAGCGGCTTCTTCAGAGCGGCCTGGTCCTCCGCCGGGAGTTTGGAGAACCACGTGCGGCTTTCTTATTTCCACTACTTTTCCCGCAACGACTGCCTCAGCTCGGCTTTCCGATCCTCCGGCAGGCCGGAATTCTCAACGAGTTCCGCGGCTTCTGACGTGGATTTTCCGGCGATCGCGCGCACAAGCGACTGGATGCAACTCCTCGACAAATTGTCGTTTTCCCGGGTCATCAGAAGTCTGAGAAGTTTCATCCGATTTTCGGGGTTGAGAGCGAGGTTTTCGCTCCAGGAAAAGAGGACGTTCGCTTGTGAGTCCGGATCGAGGTCTGCCAACGACCGGCTGGCGGATTCGAAATCGGACTCGGCTTGATGGGTGACGAAGTTCCTCTTCAATGCGGCCACCTTGCTCCCGCTGTCCGGCGGAAACTGGTTGCCATTGATCCAGACCTGCGCCGCCTCAGGATCCCGTTTCAACCAGTCGTTGAATGGCGCGTTGTTTTTCCCCCATCGGAGTTCTTCGGAGTGCAGACACGCCGCCGCCGGATCCATCAGTCCCCATTGCCGATAGATCGCCTCCTTAAGGACCACCCTCCAGTCATTCGGCGGCTGCCATGGATTGGGCTTCTCCGTGGCGGGAAAGATCTCGTCCGCGAACGCCGCCAGTTCCTCCGCACTCATGGTGGCCAGAATCGCGGAAGTTTCCCCGCGGAATGCCCAATCACGGGATGGAGAGGGGTTGTTTTTGAAACGTGTGCGAAGGTCCTGCTTCAATGAGGCCAACTGGCCGGGAGTCCGGGTCTTGATCTTTGTTAACGATGAAGGGCTCACCGGATTCCGGGATTCATCGCGTGAATTGGAAACGGATGAGCGGTGCGGCGGCGCGGAATGAGTTGTTAGGTTCATCCCGGATTCCGTCTGACGGGCGAGCAGATACCCGGCTAGCGCCGCCAGGATACAACTGATGGAAATGGCCGCCGTTGGTTTATTCATGGCCGCCTTCCTTTGCTTTTTCATTGAGAATGCCGCGAACCGCGCCGGAGGGATCCCGCTCAAGCCATTTTTCGGCGGCTTCGGGATCCTTGCTCCGCCACTCGCTCATCAGGCAGGTCCAGACGGGTCTGGCGGTTTCCATGTCAATCTTTTCCGTGAGTCCAAGCTGCTCCGCCTGGAGATCCGCCAGTGCGGCGAAGTGGCCCGCGCTTTTCCAAGCGGGTGCTTGTTCCGCCAACCAGCGTTTCGCGCCGGAGGTATCAGATCTGAGCCAGTTCAGGTAACCTTGGTTCCACATCCGTCCTCCGGGCGCGATGTTTTGACTGATGGCCCAGCGCATGGCGGCGGCGGGCTGTTGGTTGAGACCATACTCCAACACATGATCCTTCAGCCAGGTTTGGTCGTGTTTTTCCGCCTCCATCATGGCTGCGGGGAAATCCCTGTAAGCCCAGTCGCGGAACAACATTTCATAGGCCCAGCGGCGGTCCTTCATGTCCGGTTGTTCCCTGAGCACGGCGAGCATTGCATTGCGCCGGGATTCATCCTTCGCGGCGGCGACGCAATACCACCCTAACAGGTCTTCGTGTTTATCGGGAAACATGGCGAGGCTCTCGAACAGGTTTTCCGGTGTCCATGTATTGACCAGCATGTTCCGCCCTTTGTAGCCGAAGTCCTTGTCATCCTTCACCGCCCGGTAGGCGGCGTTCGCGTCCATCCTCATCCATGCGGCGAACACGCTTTCCGCCAAATCACCTCTTCCCGCATCGGTCCGTGGATCTCCAGTTTTCGGAATCGCCGATACATCCGCCAGCGCCGACTGTGGATCGTTCTCCGCCCAGCGGAAATAGAGAGCGGATTCAATTTCCTTCAAACGGGCAGCATTCAGGGTTCCGCTGGCTTCGGATTGACGGGCGGTTCTTGTCAACCGGATCGCCTCCCGGACCCGATCCGGCGGAATCCGGGAAACGATTTTCCAGATGTCCGTTTCGCGGCTCTCCGGCGCGAGTAGGCTCTGGAAGTCCTCCAACGGGCTTGTCCTGACGGATGCAGCAGGCCGTGATGCGGGCGATGGTTCCGCAGGGAATGTCGGTGCCTGCCCTTGGCCCGGGTTCACGAGCTTCCCGAAACCGAAGCCCGCCAATCCGCTGATCACGACCGCGGAAACGGCTTGAATCGGAAATCCAGCGGGTTTCATGGAAACGCGTCTATCAGGCGAGCCGTCCGGGGTCAAGCCGCCCTTGCCGGAAGGGAATTCCCACCGGGTTGGACATCGGAATTTCCTCATTGCCGGGAAGTGGCTGGTCCCTATCATGCCGCCGTACCTTTTGAAATCATGAGCACCATTACCGCCCCATCGGGCACTCCGTCGTTCTACAACAAGCTGCTCGCGGGCATCGCGGGCTTGGGCGGTCTTCTTTACGGGATCGACATCGGCATCATCGCCGGCGCGCTGCTTTACCTCGACAAGTGCATCAAGCTCACCGAGCAGCAAACCTCGCTGGTGGTCGCCGCGGTCCTCGCGGGATCCGCCATTTCCTCAATCGTGGCGGGTGCCTTGGCGGACTGGATCGGCCGCAAGAAGATGATGATCGTCTCCGCACTCCTGTTCGTGCTCTCGGTGGGCATCATCTATGTATCCAACAGCTTCGTGCCCTTGTTGATCGGCCGTCTGTTGCAGGGAGCCTCGGGCGGAGTGATCGCGGTGGTTGTGCCGCTCTATCTGGCGGAGTGCGTGCCGGCCTCCTCGCGCGGCCGCAGCACGGCGATGTTCCAGTTTTTCCTGACGATCGGCATCGCGCTCGCGGCGCTGGTGGGCAAGTATTACATCGATCAGGCCGAGACGGCGATCAAGGCGGCTAACGGAAACGCCGAACTCATTCTCACGGCATCGAACCACGCCTGGCGCTCGATGTTCCTGTTCGTGATGTGGCCGGGATTCCTGTTCCTGGCGGGGACTTTCATGGTGGCTGAGTCGCCGCGCTGGTTGTTCCGAAAAGGCCGCAAGGAACAGGCGCAGGCGGCCTTGCTGAAGTCCCGCAGCCCGGAGGAGGCGGAGGTCGAGCTCAAGGAAATGGCGGAGCATCTCAGCCAATCGAAGAGTGCCGACGGCAAATCGCACTCGGGTGGCTCGCTCCTCCAGCGCAAGTATGTGCTCCCCTTCATCATCGCCTGCGTGATCCTCGGTTGCAATCAGGCCACTGGCATCAATTCGATCCTTCAGTTCCTCACGCTGATTCTTCAAAAGGCGGGTCTCAGCGCCAGCTTCGCATCCAACGGAGACTTCGCCGTGAAGGTGCTCAACGTGGTGGCCACTCTCATTGGTGTGGCCCTGGTGGACAAGATGGGCCGCAAGTTCCTGCTGAAAACCGGCACCGCGGGCATCATTGTTTCGCTGCTGATCGGTGCGGCCTTGTTCTATTCCTTCGAATCCAAACGCGTGGATGTTTCGGACAAGGTGAAGGCTTCCATCGTCGAGGATGCGCTCTCGCTCAAGGTCGATGAGGCCACGCTTGGAGCCGCCATCGACGGCCGTCCCATGGAACTCGCCGTGCTTTACCGCCAGGGTGACGCGGAGAAGGTCGTTTCTGTTTTCACCAACGACGCGAAGCCGCTGCTTGAGATCTCCGGGGCGAAGGGGAGTGATGGCAAACCGCTGCCGCTTGAAATCAAGCGCGCGAAATACGGCCCGGTGCCCACCGAGACCACCGGCTATCTGGTGATCGTGTCCCTGATGCTCTTCATCACCAGCTTCGCGCTCGGCCCCGGCGTCTGTGTGTGGCTCGCGCTTTCCGAACTCATGCCCACGCGCATCCGCTCGATGGGCATGGGCGTGGCGCTCGTCATCAACCAGGGCGTTTCCACCGGCATCGCCGCGTTTTTCCTGCCGATTGTCGGAAACTTCGGCTACTCCGCCATGTTCCTGTTCTGGGCCGCCTGCACGGTGATCTATTTCATCACCGCCGCCTTCTTCCTTCCGGAAACGAAGGGCAAGACGCTCGAAGAGATCGAGGAACACTTCGAAGGGAAGAAGTCCAAGGCCTGAGAACCCTGCCGGGAGCTTGCGCTTGCCGCGCGGAACCGTATCTTGTCCCGCCAAGATGGGAAATGACGACGAACGGATCGGCAAGCGCCTCACCCGGGCCCGCGAGGCGGCGGGCTTGTGCGTGGACGATGTGGTGTTCCGCACCAAGCTGCCGCGATCTGTTCTGTTAGCGCTGGAGGCGGAGGATTTCTCGGTCTTCGCCAGCCCGCTTTACGCGAAGAGTTTCCTCGCGCAATACAGCGCGTTTCTCGAGGTGGACGCGGGGGCATGGCTGGATGCTTTGGAACCCGGGGCCTTCGGTCTGGGAGGTTCCATGGCCACGGTGGTCGAGGCGCTGCCGGCGGTCGCGCCGATGGAGAAAC
>DAISZP010000214.1:0-9390 GCA_036824745.1 Luteolibacter sp. | reverse complement strand
CGGTTCGAATCGATGCTCGCCTTGCCGATCTTGTGGACGAGCTGGATGGCATCGTGAGCCGCGGGTGCGGGATCGAACTCCACGACATCCGCGCCAGGCGGCAGTCCCGTTAGATGATAGACGCCGTTTTTCAGGACCACCCGGCGGCAGACGCGGCGGAGTTCGTCCTCGAGCGCGGGATCCGGTGCGGGCAGGCGCAGGTCGCGCTGGATGAGCAGGTGCACGCCGCAGCGCGCGCCACTGGACGCGATGGCCATCAGGCGCTTCGCCGCGGTGTCACTGAAGCCCGCGGGAAACCCGGCGATGACGACGAAGCGGTATTTCTCGGCGATGGTGCCCGCCTGCTGGTTGTAGGCGTTGATGTCCGCGTATTCGTTCCGCAGGTACATCTGGATCACCTTCTCGATGTGCTCGTTCAGTTCGGCGAGGCGTTCCTCGATCTGGGTGTTCTGCGTCCAGATCCGGTGGTTGATCAGGGTTTCCTCGTAATCCGCGAGGTGCATGAGCCCGGCGAAGTCCTTGCCGAGTCCGACCGGATCGATGAAGACGAACGATGCCCGCCCGGGCGGATGGGAAGCGAGGATGCGCAGCACCGCCGAGTTCAGGACACGTGCTGAAGCGCCATCGTCCGAGCCGTCGCTCTCGATCAGCAGCGAACCTTGATGGGGAAAACCGAGCGAGAACGGAACCGTTAGATCCGATCCCACCGGAAGCGCCAACAGATCATCGGAAGGCAGCCCGCCGGAGAGTTTCGCCTCATCCACGACGAGATGCCCGAGTCGCACGGCATCCGGAGCGTCGTGCGGAGGTTCCCATCGGTCACAAACCGCGGGCGTCCAGGCGGGGAAACGTTCGATCGATTCCCTGTCCATCGCGCGCAGGGCCGTATCATGAGGCACCACGTTCTGGCTCCATGCGGCGGCCACCTTTTCCATCGCCTCGCGGATTCGGCCATCGATCACGTTTTTCTCCGCGTTCTGATTTTCCTCATAGACCCGCGCCCGGCCATCGAACTCGTTGCGCACGCGGTTGAGTTCCTCCTCGTGCTGTTCCTTCAGCGCGGCGAGCTTCTTCTGATAGAGACGTTCCAGTTTGCCGGGCACGCGGCTATGGCGTTCGTCCAACTGCCGCTGGCCTTCCGCCACGCGGGCGCGCCATTCCTCATCGGAAACGCGGAAGGTCTCGCTGAGATTGCGTTTTTCCTCGGTTTGCTCCTCCTTGATTTCAGCTTGGAGGGCGGCCACCAGTTTGGCGGATTGCTGCTCAGCGGCCACTTCCAGCGTGCGGGCCTTCGCGAACACCTGCGCCGCCCGGCGGATCACCGGAAGCGCGAGGAACAATCCCAGCACCCAAAGCCCGCCCAGCACGGCGAGAGTCCCTAACAAAGATGGCACGATCTTGGGCACGCCGCCGCCACCGGCACGCATGCCGAACCACAAGTGCATGCCCACCACCGCAATCGTCACCGCCCAGAGCGGGATGAAGCGGAAGAACTTCGTCACCGTGAGTTCTTCCGCCGCATCCGCCGCGAGACCCGCTTCATCGAGCGTCTCCACCAGCGCGGCCCGCGACTTTTCGGAGGTGGCCGGCACATCCACTTCCGGGAAACCCTTCTTGCTGCCATCGAACCATCCGTCGATCCACGGGCGGTAGGTGCGCATTGCCGATAGAACACGGCGGCGCAGCTCGCGTCTCACACCGCGGTCGTCGAGTATCTGTTTCTGAAACGACGTGTGCCGCGCGGTTTCCGCATCGAGATCCTGCTGGCGCATCTGGCGGTTGCGCATGATGGCGCCCTGCACCTTGCCGATGCGGCGGTCCTTCGCCTCCTGCGTGCGGCGGGCCAGCGAGGACTTGCTGGAATGATAGGCGGCCTGGATGCGGGCGAGGCGTTTCTCCTTCCAGATCAGGGCGTTTTCGAGCTCCACCTTGTATCCGTCCGCGAGCGCCTTGATGCGGGCGTCGAGGTTGCGTTCCTCCACTTCGGCATGTTTCTGGGCTTCCTTGCGAAGGGCGGAATGTTTCTCCGCCTTTTCCTTCATCAAGGCCTTCTCCATCGCGGCCGCCGAAGCGATGCCGGATTTCAACGCTTCAAGGCCTGCTTTCACCGATTCCGGATCGAATGATTCACTCACAGTCTGCATGGATCTTTTCTAACAAATGATCGAGCTCCTCCAGCGCGCGCAGCGCCGTGCCCACTTGTTCGGACAACTCCGCCAGATAGGTGGATTCGAAGTCCACCGCCTTCTGGTCCCGCCAGGAAACGCGCGTCTCATCCCAGCGCGCCATCAGGTTGCGCGTGGCCAGCGTGAGCAATCCCCTGCTGCCGGACGCGCTCACGGTTCACCTCCCTCGTTGGATGATTCCTCCACCACCACGGGCGCGGCTTTGGGCGAGATCGAAGTCTTCTCGGCGTAGGATTGCAGCGTCTTGATCGATTCGCCTAACAAGTGAATGCCCTTCGGAAGATGGCGGGAAACTTGGAAAAACATCGGATCGAGCTGGCGGACGAGCGGTGTGACGCGTGGATCGAACTGCATGCGCCAGTGTTTCAGCACACGCAGTTTTTCCTCCGCCTCCTCGACGCGGCGTTTGGCCTTGGCGATGGCCATCTTGTGAAACGCGTGGCTCTCCGTCGGCCGGGTGATCCGCGCGTTGTAATATTCCGCCTCCGCCATCTCCATCTGCTTCGTGCGCAGCTTCATCTCGCGCGTCCAAAACGTCGTGCGGTCCACATCCAGCCAAGTCCGCGTGCGGCGCACCTCGCCTTCGGCATCCTCCAGCGCGACGCGGGCTTTTTCCACGTAGTTCACCAGTTCGGCGCGGAATGACTCCAGCGCGTCGATCGAGGAAACTTTTGCCTGCTCCGCCATTCCGGGAATTCGTTAGCGCTGGTCGAGGTATTGTTGGATCCGCTCCGCCTTGCGCAGCAGATACGGCGTGTGGCGCTCGGACAGCTCAAGAAAGGCTTTGAGGTTCTTCATCAGTTGCGCGAACTCGGTGGCGAACTTCTCCTGCTCCTGATCCTGCCAGGTGTCGCCGAGCGAGGTGAAACGCGCCATCAATGAGGCCGTTCTCTCGCGCAGGTCGCCGTTGAAACGCTTCAATTCCGCGGCGAAACGGCGGACTTCCTCGGGATCGATGATGGCTTGTGACATTGGGGTTTTTCGCACGGTTTTCCCACCGCGCACCTTTCCCCGGAATCAGACCGCGTTTTCCCCGCGCTGCCAAATTCAAAACGCCCGCAATGGCCGGATTTACAAGGTCTTCACAATCCGCAGCCGGGTGGTCCGCGCTAGGCGAACACCTCGGCGACGGGTTTGCCCTTGTCCGCCATGGTGAAGGGGCGGCCGCTGGGGGCGATGATGGTTTCGTCCCACTTCAGGCCGAGGGCCATGGCGATGGTGGCGTTGAAGTCCTGCACGGTGACCACTCCGTCCTTAACCTTGTTTCCGGAAGGATCGGTGGTGCCGTGTTTGTAGCCGCCCTTCACACCGCCGCCGGCGAGCAGGCAGGAAAAGGCGTTCGGGTGGTGGTCGCGGCCGAGGTTGTGCTCGGTGTTGAGCTCCGGCGTGCGGCCGAATTCGGTAGCGACGACAACCAGCGTGTCCTTGAGCTTTCCGGTCCTCTCCAGATCGGTTAGAAGCGCGGCGTAGGCTTGGTCGAACTCGTTGCAACGCCCCGCGACGCCGGTGAAGTTGTCGTAGTGGGTGTCCCAACCGCCGAGCTGCACCTCGACGAAGCGCACGCCGTGCTGCACGAGGCGGCGGGCGAGCATGCAGCCCTGGGCGAAGCGTCCGGTGCCGTAGAGATTGCGCGTGGCCTGCGACTCCTTGCGGAGATCGAAGGCGACGAGGTCCTTCGAGTTCATGAGCGAAACGGCTTGCTGATAGAGTTCCTCGTAGGCCTTCACGTCCGCGTTCGGATAGCGGCCGTGGAACTGGCGGTTCAGCTTGTCCGCCAGCGAGAGGCGGCGATCGAAGTCCTCGGAGGAAACTTCCGCACCGCGTTTCGAATCCTTGAGTCCCTCCTCGGGGCTGCCGATCGGCGCGGCAGAGAACTTGGCGCCGAGGAAACCGCCACCCGTTAGATCGGGCGAGCCGTCGATGGACACGAATGCCGGAAGCTCGGGATGGATGCGGCCGCCGAGGCGCGTGACCCAGGCTCCCATGGATGGGTGGCGGATGGTGCCGCGCGGCGGGTAGCTGGTGTGCATGATGTAGGAGCCCTGCTCGTGGGCACCCTGGTTCGAGTTCATCGAGTTGATGACGCAGACCTTGTCCATCACCTCGGCGGTCTTTTTCAGATAGTGTCCCACCTGGATGCCGTCCGCCTTGGTGGCGATGGCTTCGGTTTTCCCCATGACGTCCTTTTTCTTCGGCTTGGGATCGAAGGTGTCGATGTGGCTCATGCCGCCGGCCATGAACAGATAGATGACATGTTTCGCGGTGGCCTTGGCGGCGGCCTCGGGCGCGGCTCCGGCGATGCTCGGACCGAACATCGGCGCGAGGTGCACGCCCAACAAGGTGCGCGCCGCGTTGGACATGAAGGCGCGGCGGTTCAACTCGTCGCCGCGGAGGAATGGATTGGAGGACATGGGTTTCGGAAGGGTGGTTTATTGGAGGAACAGGAACTCGGAGGACATGACGAGCGCGGAAACGATGTTGCGCGTGCCCGCTTCGCCGCGGGTTTTCAGTTCTTCGAGCATCCAGGTCATTTCCTCGCCGGTCGGCGGGCGGTTGAGGATGGAGATGTAGAGGCGGCGGACCTTTTCGGTGTCGTTGTTGGTTCCCTTGAGGCACTCGTAGAGATGGGCCTTTGGGTTGTTGACGAGTTTCTCCTCGACGAAGCCGTTCATCAGGGAAAGCACCTGGCTGACGTTCGGCTCGCGGGAGGCGGCTTCCACCACCTCTCTATCAGACGAGCCGAACAGGTAGAGGAAGTGGTCGCGCGGCGCGGGAGACGGAAGCTCGGAAGCTCGCGCCATCGAGTTGCGGCCGTAGGAAGCGCCGCCGCCGGACATCATCATGCTCTCGTTCGAGGCGGAGGAACCGCCGGACGCCTGGATGTCCGCGACGAGTTTCTTGAAATACTGGCGGAGCTCGACTTCGGTTTTCAACGCGAGCACTTCCTTGGAGAGCTGCGGCATGGTTTTCTTGCCAACGAGCACTGGTTTTCCGTTCAGATAGATGCGCTCGTCGAACATGCGCACGGGTTTCTTGTCCGGATCTCCTCCCGCGAGCGTGATGAGCGAGTCCCAGATCTGCTCGGCGGACAAGCGCTCGATCTTGCGGCCGTGGAAATCATCGCCGGCTTCCACGATCGACGGGTTCGGGTTGGTGGCGAACTGGAATGTGCGGGTCAGCAGCAAGGCCTGCTGGAAGGAACGCAGATCGTATCCGAACTCGACCATCATGCCGGTGAGCAGCTTGGTGAGCGCGGGGTTCGCGGTCTTGTCCGGCGCGACGTATTCATCGGCGGGCTCGCTGATCCCCTTGCCCATCACGCGTTTCCACATGCGGTTGGCGATGACGTAGGGGAATCGGTCCTCGGTGCGTGAAACGATCCACTCGGCGAGTTTTTCCCGGCCGTCGTTCTCATCGCGCTTGTCGGACATGCGCACGCTCTTTCCGAAGGGCGTGTGGCCGCCGACGATTTCGCCGGGTTTTCCATCACGGTATTGATAGTCGGATGGCAGCTCGATGCGGCCGGAGCCACCGCCGCCGAGGGACAAGCCGTAAATGCGGTCCCAGAGGATCTGGGCCACGCGGTATTCGTCGTTGCGGCGCTGGTCCTCCTTGCTGAGTTCATCCCACAGCGGCTGCATGACTTCCTGGCGCACCGGCTGCTGGCCGTGAGTGAAGGCGGCGAGGTGATAGAAATCCATGCGCTCGGTGGTGCCGAAGGGATCGTCATGGCACTGGGCGCACTCCATGCGCGCGCCGGCGAAGATCCGCATGCTGTTAGAAAGATTGTCCAGCGGCATGCCGCGGTCGCGGGTGTAGTAACCGACGGCCGCGCTGTCCGGATCCCAGCCATCGCCGGAGGACGATATGAGTTTCCGCGTGAACTGGTCCCACGGCATGTTGTCGGTCATCGCCTTGCGGATCCAGTTGCGGTAGGGCTCGTTGGTCGCGTTGGTGCCGGTGCGGTTGTCCACCACGCGCAGCAGGTCGAAGGCCCAGTTCGTCATGTGGCTGGAGTAGCCGGGCGACTTGAGTAGATACTCAATGAGGTTTTCGCGCTTCGCCGGATCGTCGATCTCGATGAACGCGATCGCCTCCTCGGAAGTCGGGATGCGGCCGATTGAGACGAGGAAGGCGCGGCGCAGGAACGTGGCGTCGTCCGTCACTTTCGGCACCGGCAGATTCTTCGCGCGATAGAAGGCGGCCACCTGTTGGTCGATCTGGAGCGCGGCCTGCTTGATCCGTGCGAGATCCGGCGGTGCCGCGGGCGCGTCCGCAGCACGGACGACAGGCAGCCAGATCATGCTGCCGAGGAAAACGAGGAGGATGGGGCGTTTCATGGGTTTTCCGGAGATTCGTGGAAACTAATCGGATCCCGCTGTCCCGTCAATTTGGCGTTTTCACGCAATGCCGGCGCAGGGGAACCGCACCCATACGCGGAAGTTCGGCGCTTTTTTCTTTCTGTGAAAAACTATCCCCCCTCACCAAACCCCGGCCGCGATCGCGGTCCGGATTTCCTCCAGAATCGGCAGATCCGCCTCCGCCCACTCCAACGAATCGAACTCGTCAGGAGCACACCAGCGGATCGCTTCGTGCTCCACCGGATGCGGCTCGCCCTTCACGATCCGGCAGCGGAACGGATGCAGGCGGATCTGTTTCACGCCGTAGTTGCAAACCACCGCTTTCAACGCCCGATCCACCTCGATTCCGATGGCGAGTTCCTCGGAAATCTCGCGAATCAGCGCGGCCTCCGCGCTTTCACCGGGATCGATCTTCCCTCCCGGAAACTCCCACAAGCCGCCGAGGTGTTTCCCAAACGGACGTTGGCAGGCGAGGAAACGCCCGTTTCCATCCTCCAGCACGGCGCAGACGACATCGATCATTGCGCGCACGCCCCAAACCTCGCACTCAGCCAGGCATCCACCTCATCGATCACCTGCGGGTAGCTCGTTTCATCGAAACTGTGGCCCGCGCCGGGGATTTCCACGAGTTTCTTCTGGCAAACCGCCGCCGCGTGCGCGTCCCGGCTGTCCTCGATCGGCACCAGATCATCCGCCGTCCCATGGATCAGCAACCAAGGCTGCGTGACCTTCGCCGCGGATGGCAGCACACTCGGCAGCCCCTTCATGCTGATCGCGAAGGCTTCCGAAAGCGGGTGCACCTCCTCTTCCCACATGCAGTCCTTGCCGGGCGTGAGATGGCCGAACTCGCGTTCGAAAAACGGCGCGGGATGCACCATGCCCGCGAGCGAAACGAGCAACTGGATCCGCAAATCCTCCGCGGCCGTCGTCACCCCCACCGCGGCCCCCATGCTGTGGCCCACGTAGCAGACGTTCACCCAGTCCGGAATGCTGTCGAGGATGGCCTTCAAATCCGCCACCTCCTTCTCGATCGTCGCATCCTCGAATTTCCCCTGCGACTCCCCGTTTCCCGAATAGGAAATCCGCACGCAAGGCCAGCCGCGGGCGTTCAGGCCCTCCGCCAGCGCGACGAGCAGCGGCCGGTCCTTGTTTCCCGTCAGCCCGTGGCCGAGGATGACCAGCATGTCCCGGCGGGCGTTCGGATGAAACGTGAAGTCCAGCCGTTCGCCGGACGGATTGGTGAAAACGCGGGAGGTCAACATGGCGGTTTCAAGCGAGGAGGTTTCCGGAACGCCCGGGGAAAGTGAGTTCGGCGATGCCGGATTTGTCGAGATTTCCGAGTCCGAGATCCGTCATGCGGCGGTATTGCGCCTCAGTGGCGCGGGAAAGCGGCACCTGCAGACCGAGAGCCGCCGCAAGATCGTTGGCGATGCCGCTGTCCTTCGCCGCATGACTCGCGGAGAAGTAACAATCGTGTTCGCGCTGGATCATGTCGTCCCCATCCGTTTCCAGCACCCGGGAATTCGCGCCGGTCTGCGAAAACACCTCCTTGAGCGCGCTCAGGTCCAGGCCCAGCGCCGCACCGAGGCCCAAGCCCTCCGCCAGCCCCGCGGTGTTGATGTTCATCACCATGTTCACCAGCGCCTTGAACTTCGCCGCATCCCCCACCCCGCCGACGTGGCGCAGGGATGCGGAAATGTCCTCGAGCAGGGGTTTCACCCGCTGGAACACGGCGTCATCTCCACCCACCATCAGATAGAGCGATCCCTGCCGCGCCTGGGTGATGCTGGAGGCCATGCTCGCGGCAATCGTGAATGCGCCCGCGTTCGCCGCCGCTTCCGCCGCCTCTTCGTGCGAAGCCGCGCTCACCGTGGCGCAGTTGATGAAGACCTTCCCGGACGCTCCCGTCAGCAGCGAGTCATCCTCTTCTCCGAAGATCGCGCGCATCGCCTCATCGTCCGTCACCACCGTGAAGATCACATCACAGGCCGCCGTCACCTCCGCCAGTGTTTTCGCGGAATTCGAGTTCAGCTCGATCGCCAGCGAGTTCGCCACCGATTCATGCGGATCATACACCGCGCCGATCGGATAGCCGAGGTCCGCAAGGCGCCTCGCCATGTTCGATCCCATCCGCCCGACGCCCACGAATCCCACAACCGTTTCTCTCATGCCGACAGATTAAGCGACGTCCCGCGGTTTTCGCAACCGGAAGTTTCCCACATATCCTGTCGGACCATCCGCTTTCACCGCGCCGCGCGGATGGCGGAAGACCACTTCATAAACCGAAGAGTGAAGAGGAACCACGGATGAACAGGATGGACACGGATTTGCTACTGAATTCGATTCCTACCTCACATTCTCATCCGTGTTCATCCGCGTCCAATTGCCTCAGTATTGAAAAGTCCAGTTCGGCCATCTGCGCTTCGCTGGATTGTGGTTCTCTCAATTTCTGAAACTTGAACGGAATAGATGAAAACGATACTCGATCCGGATTTTCCCCTGCGGTAATCCAATGTGTTTCACCCCCATCCTCATCCGTGTTCATCCGCGTCCATCCGTGGTTCTCTTCTCTTTCAAACGCAAAGGCCCCCTTGAAGCGGAATCCACGAATCACCGCGCCGCCGACTCCCCCGCCTTCGCCGCCTCCAGCCGGATGCAGTCATACAGCACTCCCTGGTGCCACGCGTTTCCTTCGAGGCGGAAGGTCAGCACGTTCTCGCCCTCCTTCAGCCATCCGGCGGACACCGGATAGCTCCGCTCCATCCACATCCCGCGGCACGAATCCCGGTGCATCACCCCGTTTTCCGGGAGAAACTCCGGCTTCGCAAGCTCATGCCCATTCA
>DAISZP010000213.1:0-9406 GCA_036824745.1 Luteolibacter sp. | reverse complement strand
CGCCAAAATCACCGCGCTCCAGCGCCTCAAGAAATCCCTCATGCAAAACCTCCTCACCGGGCGCATGAGGCTTTCACCGGAAGCCATCGCCGAACCGACGGCGGAGGCCGGGAAGAGTGGCGGCGCGTGACCGCCCCGCCACTCCGTGAACGGGCTACTTGCCCTTGCCGCCGCGCAACAGGTCGTTGAGCGAGGCCTGGCCGGTCTGTTTCAGCAGGGTGCCGAGGTGCATATCGCTGCGCACCCCGAAGTCCCGGCCATACTGCTTCTCGATTGTTCCGACGTGGGTGTCGTCCCGTTTGTCGCGAAGCTGACCGTCCTGATTGCGCGAGCGATAGCCGCGCATTCCTTCAGCGTCTTGAGCCATGGTGAGTAGATCCTTTCTACCAATTCGATTTCGTCCCCTCCATGCTCAAGGCTTGACTCCCGCCCGATCCGCAGGAAGAAACCCGGTGTCGTCCAGACACATGGCGATTCCCATCGGGTGGAGCGATCCGTGCCGGGGAATAGCCGGACCAAGCCGTCTCCGTATCAGCGGAGGCGGCTTTTTCGTGGTGCCGTAGGTTTGGCTTCACGGCGCGAATGGTGTGAGGGGTTAAAGTCTGGCGCAAGAAGAAAATTTACCCAAAGGGTGAAAGATAATGGTTGCGGCACCGTATGTGGGGATGTATTCGTTCTCCCGAGCCGCCGACCCATGGTCATCCATTTCCGAAACGCCAAACTGGAAAAGACCTTCGCTTCGGAAAAGGAGCTGACCCGGACCTACGGCCCGGACCAGGCCAAGACGCTGGTCCTGCGCATTTCCCAACTGCGCTCCGCCCGGTGTCTTGCCGATCTGCTTCTGATCCCGCCGCTCCGCGCCCATGAACTCGGCGCGGATCGCGAGGGGCAAATTTCCCTGCATTTGCGCCAACCCTACCGCTTGATCCTCGTCCCCGCCCACGATCCGCCACCCGCCAAGCCCGATGGCGGCTTGGATTGGCAGAACGTGACGGAGGTGACGATCATCGAAGTGGTGGACTACCACTGAAACCCCGATCCCCGTTATGAATCCAACCTTCCATCCCGATTACGCCTCTCCGCCGGGCGAGATGCTCGCCGAGACCATCGAGTATTTGGGAATCACCCAGACTGAACTCGCCCGCCGCATGGGCCGGCCGCTGAAAACCATCAATGAAATCATCCAGGCAAAAGCCGCGGTCACCGCGGACACGGCGCTGGAACTCGAACGCGTCCTCGGTGTGCCCGCGCACCTGTGGATGAACATGGAGGCCAATTACCGCGAGCACCTTGCCCGCAAACGGGCTGCCGAGAAACTCGAAGTCGATGAAGAGTGGCTCGGCAGCCTGCCCGTTTCCTCCATGCAGAAAGCCGGATGGATTCCCAAGACCAAGGACAAGCGGGAATTGATGACGGCCATACTGTCGTTTTTCGGCTGCGCGTCCGTCGCAAGCTGGAACGAAATCTGGATGAGCCCCAAGGTGGCTTACCGGAGATCGCCCAAGTTGGAGAGCAAGGCGGAGTGCGTCGCCGCGTGGCTGCGCAAGGCGGAACTGGAAGGCTGGTTACAGAGCTGCGCGCCCTTCGATTCCGCCAATTTTGAGAGAGCCTTGGGTGAGTTGCGAAAGGCGACCAAACTCCCGGTCAAGGAATGGGTGACTACGATCCGTGAGGCGTGCAACGCGTGTGGCGTGGCTTATGTGCTTCTGCCCGGGTTTCCCGGTATCCCGGTGAGCGGTGCCACCCGCCAACTCAACGAGGATCGCATGCTGATCGTGCAAACCGGGCGATATCGAGACGATGGACACTTTTGGTTCACCTTTTTTCACGAAGCGAGGCACGTCCTTCAAGGCAAGCTGAAGAAAGAGTGGTTTATGGAATTCGAAGGCAACGAGGATGAACTGGAAGCCGATGCCAATCGCTACGCCCGTGAATTCCTCGTACCCTCGGAAAAGATCATCGAAACAAGAAAGAAATTTGGTGGAAAAATGCCCGTCGAAGCCGGCAAGGCATTGGCTGCAGAACTGGATATTTCCGAAGGAATTGTGGCGGGGCGGATGCACTATGATGAAATTTGGCCGCCGTTCACCGGACAGAAGCTCAAGACCCGCTATCAAATCGATGATTTGCTTTCCAATGAAGCGATGGCTTGAATGGTCTCCGTTAGAAAGAGAATCGAACGGCCATGAGCAAATTATCCGAAAAGAACGGAGTCGAGGCACCAATCTATGAATGGCTCGGAAAAATGGGCTGCGAGAGGATCCTGAGCGAGGATCTCTCCCATGGGGCGGAGTATTTCGGAATACGGATCGAGAATCCGTTTCTGTGAGCGGCTTTGGATTCTCCTTCAATCCATTCCTGCCAGAAACCCCTCCGCCGCCCGGCGGTGGGCGTCCTGTTTCTCCGGACTCATCTTCTGCCAGGTGCGGGCCATCATCGAGAGGCGCGGGTTGGAGAGGAAGAAGTCCTGATGGTCGGCGATGAAGGTCCAGAACAGGCCGTCCCAGACCGCGCACCACGGTCCTTTGGGTTCGTCGGACATTCTCAGGAGGTAGTTGGACCCTGATAGATACGGCTTGGTGGTGAAGGTGCCGCCATCGGCGAACTGGGACATGCCATAAACGTTCGGGACCATCACCCAGTCGTAGGAATCGATGAACATCTCCATGAACCAGCGATAGACGTCGTCCGGCCGGATGCGGCAGAGCAGCATGAAATTCCCAAGCACCATCAGACGCTCGATGTGGTGGCAGTATCCGTCCGCGAGGAGCTGGCGGATCACGCGGTCCACCGGAGGAATGCCGGTGCTGCCATCGTAGAACGACTTCGGCAGCGGCCGCCCGAAGTTCCAGAAGTTCCCGTTGCGGATGGCCACGCCGCGGTGCTGATAGATTCCGCGCATGAACTCACGCCAGCCGATCACCTGACGGATGAAGCCTTCCTTGGAATTCATCGGCGCGTCCTTGGCCAGCACGCGGCCCACCACATCCATCGGATCGAGCAGGCCGATGTTGAGCATCGGCGTGATGGCGGAGTGATAGAGGGTGGCGTATTCCGTGGAGATCGCGTCCTCGTAGAGGCCGAAGTGTTCGAGACGCTCGTCGATGAAACGATCCAGCCACCGCTCCGCCTCCCTGCGGGTGACCGGCCAGCGGAAATGTTTCAGCGAACCCGGGTTGTCAGGGAAATGCCGCGAAACGTAGTCGGCGGCCTCGCGGGTGAAGTCATCGGCGGCAACCCGCGGCTCCATCGGCGGGACATGGTTTTTCGGGAGCTTGGCGCGGTTCTCCGCATCGAACGACCACTTGCCGCCGCTGGGCGTGCCGTCGGGTTCAAGCAGCAGGTTCATGCGCTTCCGCTGCGCCTCGTAGAACTTCGCCATGAAGGGCTTTTTCCTGCCGCCGATGTGGGTTTCCAGAAACGACGCGGGGCTCAGGAAATTGGGCGATGGATGGATGACCAAGTCCACACCGTGCTCGCCGGCCCTGCGCTTCAAGCGCCGCATGAGCACGTCGTCCACGGGATCGGCCAGATGGATCGACTTCGTTTGCCGTGGCAGGTCCAAGCTGTCGTTGACCTCGACGTAGCGGACGACATGGCCGCCCGATTCGAGCTCCGCGGCATAGGCTTTCATCGAGGCGCGGTGCAGCATCAGCTTCTGCCGGTGCATCGCCGCCGGCCAGCGCCGGTCGTTTCCAAAGAACAAAGGATCCTCGATCAACCAGACCTCGCGGCCCTTCGCGATGGCGGGATGCGGTTCGAACAACTGGTGGGGATAGACCCAGGTGATTTCCATGGATGCAGGATGTTAGATCGAATCGCGGCGGGTCTTGTTCATGCGGCAGCGGTCGCTGCAGAATCTGACCTCCTGCCAGACCTTCTCCCATTTCTTCCGCCATGAGAACGGCCTGCCGCAGACCGGGCAGACCTTTTGCGGGAGGTTGGGTTTCCTCACGCCGTTCATGGAGTCCCTCCTTCGTTCAACTTCCGGAGGGATTCGAGGTATTCGTTCTTTGGCGCGGGTTTCACCGGACGTTCCTCCGCATCAAGCATCGTCTTCACGCGCTTCCGGCTGTCGGCGATGAGGCCTTCGATCAAGGAGGCTTCCGGGAGGTTCTTCCAATACTTCTTCGGCATCTCGGATTGCATCGCGTTCACCTTGAGGCGCGCCGGATTGAAGATGCTGCGGTAGTAGGTGCGCCAGAGATCATCGAGCGAGTCCGCATCCGTCGCGGCATCACGTGAGACGCCCGGGGTGAACTGAAGGGCTCTTCCATCCCAGTGCGCGCATTCGTGGGGCGTCAGAATCGACCAATCCATGTTCGCGAAGCGTTTCACGAAGAACGGCGAGCCGAGACGCACGATCCGGTGCTCCGGCTCGAACCATGCGACGAACTGCTCGCGTCCGCTCTCCTCGTTCACACCCACCAGCCGGAATCGAACAAACGCGTGCATCTTGTGGATTCCGCGCCCCACCGCCTTGCACCAGTTCTGGACGAGGCGCGTGTCCGGATCGGTCGGCATCTCCAACAAGTGCCGCTCGCCGCCATGGGTGATGCGCCACGCCATGCGGTAGAGCAGGCCCCAGCGCCGCGGATCGGTGTGGCAGGCCGCGGTCCGCGCCACCTCGAGAAACGCGGCGGGAACCTTCGGGGCGCTTCCCGGCTCCTTCGGAATGGCGGATTCGGAATCGAACAAGGCACCCTCCGCCGCGTTGTCCGACCAAAGGATCCCCGCCGGCTCATCACCTGCCGCAAGCAGCCCCCGCGCGGCATCGCGCCACGATTCGAAGGTCGGCTGGATGGAGATGCTGCGCATGGTGGCATTAAAGCTCCCCCGTGATGCTGGAGGTGACGTCCGCCTTGCTCGGCGCCGGGTTGTCGAAGTCGAGCTCGAGCTGCTTCGGCGGTGGCAGGAAACGCTGGCGGAGGGAATCGCTGTCGAGCCCTAACAGAGTCGGCGTGTGGTCGGCGGCGATGATGAAGGGCATGATCTTCTTCATGGCGAGGCGCAGCAGCACGAGATCGGAGAGCCGCAGGCGGGTGAAGCGGCGGGCGTCGAGGATGCGGTCCGCGTTTCTCACGCCGAGCCCGGGGATGCGCAGGAGCTCCTCGCGGGAGGCGCGGTTGATGTCCACCGGGAAGCGTTCGCGGTTTCTCAATGCCCAGGCGAGTTTCGGATCTAGCGCGAGATCGAGGTTGGGGGCCTTTTCGTCGGCGATTTCATCCACCTTGAAGCCGTAGAAGCGCAGCAACCAGTCCGCCTGATAGAGGCGGTGCTCGCGGACGAGCGGCGGCGGCTTGATCGGCAGCAGGGAGGACGGCTCCGGGATCGGGGAAAACCCGGAGTAATAGACGCGGCGGAGCTTGTAGCCGGTGTAGAGCGTGTCCGCCCGCTGGAGGATGTGGGCGTCCGTGGAATCGTCAGCGCCGACGATCATCTGGGTGCTCTGACCGGTGGCGAAGGGCGGTGGTTTGACCGGGTTGTCCGGTTGTTTTTTCTCGGCGAAGCGTTCGTCGATTTTCGCGCGGATGTGGCCCATCGCCTCCTGGGTGCGGGCGAGGTTTTTCTCCGGAGCGAGTTTCGAGAGGCTTTTCTCGCTGGGCAGCTCGATGTTGATGCTGATGCGGTCGGCGTAGCGTCCGGCGAGTTCGATCAAGGCGGGCGATGCCTCGGGAATCGTCTTGAGGTGGATGTATCCGCGGAACTGGTGTTCCTCGCGGAGCTTGCGCGCGACATCGACGACCATCTCCATCGTGTGGTCCGCGCTGCGGACGATGCCGCTGCTGAGGAAGAGCCCCTCGATGTAGTTTCGCTTGTAGAAATCGAGCGTGATCCGGACCACCTCCTCCGGCGTGAACCGCGCACGCCGCACGTTGCTGGAGCGGCGGTTGATGCAGTAGTGGCAATCGTAGATGCAGTTGTTGGTGAGCAGCACCTTGAGGAGCGAGACGCAGCGGCCGTCCGGCGTGTACGAATGGCAGATGCCCATGCCGCCGGTGGAGCCCACACCGTTTCCGCCGAGCGAATCCTTGCGCGCCGCGCCGCTGCTCGCGCAGGAGGCGTCGTATTTCGCGGCGTCGGCGAGGATCTCGAGCTTGCGGATGAGGTCCATGAAGTCGGTTAGAACGTGCGGACGGAGGAAAGCCCGCCGTCGGGACGGAGAACCTGCCCGGTCATGAACCGTGATGCGTCGGAAAGGAGGAAGGCGCAGAATTCCGCGACATCCTCCGGGGCGCCCACCTGCTGGAGCGGGTGGCGTTTCGCGGCGGCCTCCCGTTTCGCCTCGGAGTTGAGGAGAGAGGACGCCAACGGCGTGTCGGTCAGCGAGGGGGCGATCACGTTCACGCGGATCTTCGGCGCGAGTTCGGCGGCCAGCGAGCGGGCGAGTCCCTCGACGGCTCCCTTCGCCGCGGAAATCGAGGCATGGAACGGCATGCCCTGCGCCACCGCCACGGTGGAGAACAGGATGATCGAGGCGGATGGTGCGGCCTTGAGCGCCGGCAGGGCCGCCTGGATCGCGTGGACCGCGCCGAGCACGTTGATCTGATAGTCCCGCAGGAAATCGTCCGCCGTGAGGCGGTGGAAGGGCTTCAGCGTGATGGACCCGGGGAAATAGACCAAGCCGTCGAGTAGTTCCGGGATTTCCAAATGGCCGGGATCAACCGCATCGTAGGCTTGCACGGGAAGGCCCAGTTCGGCGAGCGGTGCGCCGTTTCTGGCCGCGGCGAGCACCGTGTGGTTCTCCGATCGCAACAGGCGCGCGGTGGCCAGGCCGATGCCCGAATTTCCGCCGATGAGTAGATGGGTGCGCGACATGCCGGAATCTGGGCGGCGATCGGGCGCCGTCAAGATCGACCAAGTCGATTTTTCTTCTAAGGAAATCCGGTTTCACGTGTCATGGCTCTTGCAATGAAAACCTTGGTCTGGCTCTGCTTCGCTGCATTTCTTCCACTCAAACTCATGGCTCAGGACGCGAGTGCACTGCGCAAGGAGCGGGACAAACTCCAGGGACGCGGGATGTGGAAGGACGCGCTGGATTTCTATCAGGAAAAGCTCCTGCCCGTCTCGGACGCGGACTCAGGAAAAGATCTCGAAAAGGCAGTGGACGCCCTGCGCCAGCTTGGAACCTGGGCGGAGTTCGACGGATTGGTGGAAAAGACCGTTTCCGAACATCCCGTCAATGCCGCGGTTCTGTCAGAAGCGGCTTCGGCCTATCAGAATGCGCCCCATTCGGGCCGCCTGATCGCCGGAGAATTCGAACGCGGGGATGGCGGCGGTTTCCGCGCCAGGCGCGGCGGCATGCCCGTGGATGTCCCGGAAGCATCGGCGGGCTCGGAAGTGGATACCGAGTATCGCGACCACGTGCGCTCGCTGCAATTGCTGGTGCGGGCGGCGAAACACGCCGCGGATGAGGATCGAAAATCTGATGCGTGGGAGACCTTGGCTGCGGTTCTATCAGATGATGAATCGTGGAAACTGCAAACGCTCACGCCCATCGACCAGCTTCCGGAGTGGGGCGAACCGGGTCCCGAAGGAGGCACGGAAGGCGCACCGTGGGCGAAGGACGGACCGGTGCTCTACCAGGTTCCCGTTTCCTGGGAGGCTGCGAAAAACGATGGTGAGCGCTGGCGTTTCGCGCTGGCCGAGCAAAGCCGGTTGAAGCCGGAGCAGGCCCATCTCCAGACACTCGAACTCGCGCATTTCTCGGCTTCCGAATTCGGAACCGAATCCCTATCAGATTTCGGCTGGTGGCGTCAGGAGGATCCGGACAGCGCGAAGGGCATTCTTGAAATGGACACGCTCGCCGAGGACGAGTGCATCGCAAAGACCTCCGACGGAGTGCGGCGTTTCAAACTTCCCGCATCGCATCATTTCATCGCGCTCTACCGCTCTATTATCGACCGCTCCGATGCCGCCGGCGACGAACTCACCGAGGTGTTCCTCAACCGCCGACAATACGACAAGGCGCGCGAGGTGCTGGAGCAGACCATCGCCAAACACGGACCCGGCAATGACGATCATCGCAAGAAACTGCTCAAGCAGATCACCGGAAACTGGGGCCGCTTCGAAGCCGCGGAAACCGTGGCCACCGGCACAAAGCCGAAGATCCCGCTCGTATTCCGCAATGCGACGGGCATTTCCCTAACAGCAGCGCCGGTGGACATGGAGGCGGTGCTCAAGGACACGCTCGATTACCTCAAGGGCAATCCCAACGAGATGGATCATGAGCGGATGAATCCCTCGCAGATCGCCAGCCGCCTGATCTCCGGCAAGAACGCGAAATACATCGGCAAGGTCGAAGCGATCTGGGAAACGAAACTCACACCGCGTGAAAAACACCGCGACACCCGCACCGAGCTGGAGGTTCCCGTTTCCAAAGGCGGCGCGTGGTGGATCAAGGGGAAGGTCAGCGATGGCAACGAATTCCACACGCTCGTTTGGATCGTCGATTCCGTGCTCGTCCAACGCAGCACCGGCGGCAAACTGCAATGGTGGGTGGCGGATGCGGAAGGTGGCGCGCCGGTCGTGGATTCCGACATCGAGTTCTTCGGATACAAGGTCGATTACCTGAAGCGGATCATTCCGTTAGGCCGCCGCATCAACGTGACGACCCGCGGGTTTTCCCGCAAAACGGATGCGGTTGGAAAAACCCTGCTCAATCCCGGCGATTGGGATCCGAACTACCAATGGATCGCCATCGCGCGCAAGGAAGGCCGCAGCCCGGCATTCTTCGGATTCCAGCCCTACGGCATCCAGCAAGCGAACTGGGACAACGCCAACCGCGATCTGAGCTACGGCATCAGCGACCGACCGCTTTACAAGCCGGGTGATACGGTGCATCTGAAGTTTTTCCTGAGAAACGTCGGCTACTCGGAGCCCGATGAAGCGCGCTGGGCGAACAAAACCGGCACTCTCGTCCTCCACAACGGCCGCGGCGAGGAGGCGATGAAGATCGAGAAGCTCAAGACCGACAAGCTCGGCTCGGTGGAAGCCGAGGTGATCATTCCCAAGGACGCGCCGCTCGGTCAGTGGAGCGCCACGTTTGAGATCAAGGATCAGATCGCGGCCAGCGTTTCCTTCCAGACCGAGGAATACCGCAAGCCGGAATACGAAGTGAAGGTGGAAGCACCTGCGGAACCGGTGAAACTCGGCGACAAGTTCACCGCCACGGTGAAGGCGAACTACTTCCACGGCGCTCCCGTTAGAAACGCGCAGGTCGAGATCATCGTGAAGCGCGAGTCGCTCGGCGAGCGCTGGTTTCCCGTCTGGCGCTGGGACTGGCTCTATGGTCGCGGTGCGTGGTGGAACGGCGCGGAGGCATCATGGCATCCCACTTGGAAACACTGGGGCTGCATTCCGCCGCCACCGCCGTGGTTCCGCAACAACCGTTGGACGCCCGATG
>DAISZP010000212.1:0-9408 GCA_036824745.1 Luteolibacter sp. | reverse complement strand
GCTGGGCACTGCCGGGACGGAAAGCCTCAAGCTCCTGAATGGCGCGGATTTTCTGAGTGCACCATTTCTCCCCCTCGCGAACTCCGGCCTGCGAGGTGCCTGGGACTGGATTCGTGCGACCCATGAGTTTCTCTGGTTTCTCCGCTGCCATCGTTACTCCAACGGTCGGAAGATGATTTCCCTCTACGGTGGCGAGGGACGCGTGAACCTGATCGCTCCGGCGCTCATCGACTACGAGTTCTGGCTACGCAAGCGTAAGAACGACTCGGACACCATGGATACAAGGACTCCCCTTGAAGATCAACTCAAGGTCATGCAGGTGGTCAACCAGAAGAGCGGCGGCAGGATCCACGCCTACGCCCCCTACGATCCGCTACGGGATGTGGAGCAGAATGGCCGGGCCCTGCGCGTGGCACAAGAAGCCGTCCGCAAATACGGATTCATCGGTGTGAAGCTCTATCCGCCGATGGGTTTCCAGGCATGGGGCAACGAGGGCAAGGACTTTTATCTTCCCGGAGGCAGCGGCAACACCAGCGACAAAAAGTGGCGGAAATCCCTTGGCAAGGAACTCGATGCCAGCCTGAGGAGGCTCTATGAATGGTGCGTCGCCGAAGACGTGCCGATCCTGGTTCACACGAATTCCTCCGTGCTCTCCCGTTCCGACTACGCGGATCGCCCGAACCCGAAATATTGGGGCGAACTGTTGGAGAAAAGCGGTATTCCGGGAATCGAGAATCTCCGAGTTCTGATGGGACACTTCGGTGGATTCGGAGATGAAAACCCAGACCCCAAGACAGCTAAGGAAAAGGCCCGCAACAAGCAGATCCAGGAATGGTCGGGAGAGATCATCCGCCTCTGTCTCAAGTTTCCCAACATCTATGCCGACATCAGCTACCACGACGCCGTGCTCGAAGGCGATACCCGCACCCGCTACGCCGCCAGCCTCAAGAAAATCCTCAGCGGCGCGACCTCCGCCATGCGACGGAAACTCTGCTATGGCTCGGACTGGGTCATGCTTGCGCGCCAACCCGGAAACGAATTCTACCGCGACCGCATGGAAGACGTCATGGCCAAGGACATCGGCCTGAGCCCACAAGAAACCGCCGATGTCATGGGCCACAACGCCCTGCGCTTTCTCGGCCTGACCGGTTCCTTGCAAGGTGTGAATCGACTTGAGGAGTTTTATCAAAAGAACAAACTGAGAACTCCCGTCTGGTCGAAAGATGCCAGGAGTTTGAAATGACCAATCACTCTAACCAATTGACGCCATGCGCACGAAAATCACTGATAGCCAACTGACCGTTCAAGCCGTAGCAGGCACCTACGTGGTCATGCTCGGCATGAGCCTGCCGAAATCCAAGACGGCCAAGCTTCTTGGATTTGCCATCAAGCGAACCGATCATGAGACCGGCGATTCTAACTGGATGCGAAGTTACAAGACCTTCAAGGGCACGCTACCAGGGCCGGGCGTCATGGTTTCCACCTACGAGCATCCGCTTCAAGCTTTTCAGTGGGCGGATTACAGCGCCAAGCCAGGCAGGACCTACTCCTACAAGGTCGTGGCCATGAAAGGCACGCCCGGCAACCTCTCGCCAGCCGAGACTGTGGAGGTCACGGTAACCACCGAGCCGGAATCGGGCGGCACTCACGACATTTACTTCAATCGCGGAGTCGCGGGTTCCCAAGAGTATGCGCGAAGGTTCCAGAATCGTACCCCGGATGAAGTCGGCGAGGCCGCATTCACTTGGCTCTCCCGTGGTCTCATCGAGGCGCTGATCGACTTCATCGGGCAGGCGAAGAACTCCAAGGATGAGATCGTGGGAGCGATTTACGAATTCCGGAATCTGGAGGTGATGGCCGCGCTCAAAGCGGCCAAACAGCGCGGTGTGAAGGTGAAGCTGATTTATGGAGCGGACAAACCCAACGTCACGGACCCGAACGAGGAGGCGATCAGGAAAGCAGGGATCAAAGGGCTGTGCCAACCGCGGGCCAACGGGCCGGGTATTCCACACAACAAGTTCTTCGTCTGGTCCCGCAACGGCAAACCGCAATGTGTCTGGAGTGGTTCGACCAACCTCACTCAGAACGGCATTTTCGGACACTCCAATGTGGGCCATGTCGTGCGGGACAAGGACGTGGCTAAGCAGTTTCGCGACTACTGGGACTTGCTGGCTGGCGACCCTGGCGGTCGAGACTCCCGCGACTGGTGCAACGTGGCGACGCCGAGCCCGGTTGCTTCCTGGAACCCGCCCACGCAGCTCATTTTCTCGCCGCGTGAGTTTCCCGCAAATGGAAACGCCAACGCCCTGAACTACTACGCCGACCTAGCAGGGAAGGCCAAGAAGGGACTGTTCATGACCTTTGCGTTCGGCATCAATCCCGTGATTCTGAATGTATTCCAGCAGAAGGACTCGGTGCTGCGATTTGCGCTGATGGAGAACCTGGGAATGACAGTGAATGCGCGCAAAGCGGTATCCAAGATGCGCCAGCTGCCTAACGCAGTGGTGGCAGTGGGCAATCGAATCGAGACCAACGAGTTTGACCGCTGGTTGAACGAAGAAGCGAAAGTTTCCGCCAAAACCCACATTGAGTTCATCCACACCAAATACATGCTGGTGGACCCGCTCTCTGACGAGCCGATGGTGATCACTGGATCGGCTAATTTCAGCAAAGCCAGCGTGTATGCGAACGATGAAAACATGCTGCTCATCCACAAAGACACGCGAGTGGCGGATGTTTACCTCGGGGAATTCATGCGGCTCTACTCGCACCACGCTTTCCGCGAGTATGTGAAACGCAGCCGACAGACTACGGACGTTGAATTTCGCCATCTTGAGTCCACCGACAGATGGACCAAGGATTATTACATCGACAACGCCACCGCCCGTCAGGCTCGGCGGAAATACTTCGCTGGCGTATGAGGATCATTTCACGAGGTTCGGTCTATCTTTGCGCCTTCGCCTGTCTGGCGGAGGCGCAAGTTCCCGCCATTCCAGAGCCACCCATCATTCTCTACGGCCAGGTTTCGCCCTCCACCCCGGCACCGGATCTCTCAACGGTGACCTTCACCCTCACAGGCAACAGCGAAACTGTCACCACTGCATCGCCCGCGCAGGTCGTCACCGTGAGTGGCCAGAGCTACTTCATTGTCAAAGTCCCCTTCGAAACTCGTTCGATCCAAGGCGGACCTTCCCTCACCGCCACGCCCACCACCCTCGCGCTCACCGCCGCGAACACGGCCTACACCCTCACCGCCAAAGCCGGAACCGCCACCGCCACGCTGACCACCGGCAAGACTACCCTCATCTACGGCGCACCCAGCCAAGGCCTCATCGACCGCATCGACCTGACCTTGGGCGAGACCTACGAGCAATGGAGCCAGCGCCTCTTCGGCAGCCTCGTCTCCCAAACCGCCGATGCCGACGGCGACGGCCGCAGCAACTACGACGAATACCTCGCCGGCACCAATCCCCTCGATCCCAGCTCCCGCCTCATGGTCAAATCCTTCACCCCCATCCGCGGCGGCGGCTTTACCATCACCTGGGATACCGTGTCCGGAAAATCCTACCGCATCGAGCGCTCCACCTCTCTCGCTCCCAACCAATGGACGAGTCTCCAATCCGACGTCCCCGGAGACGGTACCCTCAAATCCTTCACAGACACCAACCCGGGCACTGCGGCCCGGTTGTTTTATCGGATTGGGGTTGGTTCCGATACGCCGTGATTGCTCGTTCAGGGACGGACGGGGACCGCTTTCAAGCGGATGAATGCCTTGCTCTGGGTTGTGATGGGACTGCTGCTTCTCACGGTGATCACCCGCGCATCACCATCCGGAACATTCGAAACCTCGACTATGGCAGCCGGTCCGCTGGCCCAGGATTGGAGGTTGGTGGTGATTTCCGGTGCGAGGGAGGCATCCGGAGTGTTGTTCGGCTGCCGGTAAGTGAACGTGAAGTAGGTTTGGCCTGAAATCGTGGTGGTTCCCCTGGACACAGGAATGATGGAGGGCGCGTTCGGATTCAATCCGAGGGCCCGTTCCATCAGATTGGAGACTCCGTCGTTGTCGGGGTCCTTGTCGAGTTGGCCACGTGGATCTCCCAGAGGGAAATACGCACTGATCCACGAGTCGTAGAGGCTTTGGTTGGAGGATGCCAACTCAAGGTCCACGCGCTCCAGTTTGGAATGCGTTGAAGGAGTGATTCCACTTTCCGGGAAAGTGGACGTGGAGGTTGAAGGTGATTTGATACTCGCCGCCACCCCATTCACGGAAACCGCGGATCGATCAAAAGAAACGGGACTCGATCCCAAGGCGAACGTGCCTGCGGGCAGCGGATCAAAAGACACCCCAGCCACCGAGGTTGTTTGAAACGGGACCCTAGCGATGAACCACGGTTCGGAGTTGTAGGTGACGACCTCCACACCGTTTCCAACCGACAACTGTACGATCCGCCCGGTTCCCGGTTCGGTGATCGACCAACTGAGCGAGGAAATCGCCAGAGCGGTGTTCGATCCGGCGTTCGTTACCCGTCCGTAAAAGACCATGCCCGGTTCGGGGATTCCGGTGACAGCACTTGCGAGGCCGGATGAAAGCCCGACTGCAAAAAGAATGAAAGTGGATGGTTTCATGATGATTTGGTCGTTTGGTTTCAGGATAAGGAAGTGGATCTCTGTGTCATCATTTCATACGCATGATTTTGACGGTGGTGTAGATTTCCGGAGTTCCTGCGGCATTCAGGGATACTCCCAGGTTATTGACTCCATTCCCGTTCACCGAAATGTAGTGCCACACTTCAAAACTTTCGGTGGGAGCGGTTACCGTGACGATGCCGCTGAACGAAGCTGTCGGGCAGGAACCATTTCTGTTCCGGGTGGTTGCGCCGTAGATCACCGCCGTGGAATCTCCGCTTCTTCTCAAAGCTGCTTTGTTCTCTTGCGTCTCATAGCTGGAAACCTCCCCCGAAATGAGATACGTTCCGGTTTTCAAGGTGATGGCGTTTCCAGCAACGGAAACAGAGTTCCCCTGGCTGTAGGCGAGCTTGTTGAGGTCTCTTTTGTTCCAACCTACAATCGCTGACCCACCGGAAGTGCCAGCAGGCTTTTCGTCCACGACGCACGCAAAGTCTTGGGCAAGCCGGTCAGGGGTAATGGTTTCCGCAGCCAGATCCTCTCCCAGAATGGCGCCATTCGCGATCTTTGCGGTGGTGACGGATTGGTCCGCGAGCTGCGCTGTTTGAACTGCAGAAGGGGCAATGTCAGCACTCTTCACCTCTCCATCCTTGATTGCGGCGGAGAGAATGCCATCCGTCTGGGCGGACTCGGCTACCGCTGCGGTCTGAGCACGGAATGCGTAAGGGGTGGAGAAGATCTGTTGGCGGGGGAGGATCTCGGTGGGACTTTGGATGGCGGCTCCGCTGGCGGACTTCGTTGTGGTTAGGCCGAGATGGACGGTTGGGTTGTTGAAGGCTGCTTTTAGGTCAGTCGTAGTCGCCCCGGCAATTGAGGTGCCGCCGGAGCCGAGGATGAGGTTGAAGGCTCCACCTTTGAGAGGAACTCCGCTGTAGCGGGTGCCCCACAGGAGAGTGCCGCCGGTGGGGGCGCTCCAGAGGCGGACTTCGATCTCGTAGCCGGTGCCGTCGGGGACGGGCGCGTTGCTGGCGTCCGTCAGGCGGCCTTGGTAGGTCATGCCGCTGGGGACGGTTTGGGCGACTGCCAGTGACGCGAGAGCGAATGCGGCTGTTAGGATCAGACTGAATGAGCGTTTCATGTTCCGAACGTGGATTTGTTTAGGTGCTTAGTATTTGATGATGAAGTTGACCGCGGCATTTTTCGGGCGGGTTTCATTGCCGCCAACGGCGCTGCTGCGACCTGCGTCTGGCGAAGCGGTTTGCGCACCGAGTTCGTAACCAAGATCGGGACCGGCAATGCCGCCTTGACCACTGTGGTTTGACCGGAGCCATGCAAGGGATTCTGTAGGCAGGTCAAGGTCCCCAACTTCTCCCCATATGGCTTCCAGTGTGGAAACGAGAAGATGGCTGTGTTCCAGAAATTGGTCCTCTTGAACTGATCCGATGCCAGTTGAATTCCCACCGGTTTGGGCTGCAAGTCGTGATCCACTATCCGGATCCCGATCTCCGCCACTGCCGTCCGGGCCGTCCACGCCGCGCAGGAATCTGCCGCGATAGTCGGGAAGGTGGAAGGTGGTCGAGCCATTGCCGGAGCCGTGGGAAGTTCCCATGACAGCGAAGAGGGCTGCGTATTGGGTGCGGCTTACTGCGGTTCCGTCGCAAAGCAGCCAACCGGTTGGCGGGGTGGTGCCGACAAAGGGGGCTACCATTCCCGTGGGGGTGAGTTTTTCGGCGACGCGGGCACTCAGTTCGTCGAGGTCCACGGATTGGTCTTTGATTGCCAGGGAATCCACTCCGTTCGGAACAACGGCTTCGGCGCGGAATGCGTAGGGGGTTGTGAAGATTTGTTGGCGGGGGAGGATCTCGGTGGGGCTGGGGATGGCGGCTCCGGTGGCGGTCTTGGTGGTGGTTAGCCCGAGGTGGACAGTGGGGGTATTGAAGGCGAGTTTGAGGTCGGCGTGGGTGGCACCGGGGATGGGGGTGCCGCCGGAGCCGAGGATGAGGTTGAAGGCTCCGCTTTTGAGGGGGACTCCGGTGTAGCGGGTGCCCCAGAGGAGGGTGCCGCCGGTGGGGGCGCTCCAGAGGCGGACTTCGATCTCGTAGCCGGTGCCGTCGGGGACGGGCGCGTTGCTGGCGTCCGTCAGGCGGCCTTGGTAGGTCATGCCGCTGGGGACGGTTTGGGCCCGGCAGATGAGAGTCGTCGCTAGGAAGAATATTAGATGGTGTTTCATGATGAATTGCAGGGAAAAAGAGTGAGTTGTGGGAAGTTTATCTTGAGCCGAAATATCCCTTTGCTGTATCAATAGATTTCATAAGGTTTTGCGGGGTATAGGTTTTATTAAAGTATGATTCCACCCCGGCTTGTTTTGTTTTTAGGTCTGCCTTTGCAGAGCTCATTGCCTCGGTTGCTGTTTGTCTATCAATGAAACCAGTTTTGCTCGCTGCCCAAATGTAACCACGCCCAATGTGGTTCGTAATGAAAACGCCTGAGTCGACCGTGCCCTTGTTTACATATTTCGCAGTTTTAGTTACAACATCGATATATCCAGCAGCAATTTTGGACTCTAAATCAGGTTGAGAAGAGACAAAATCCTTGTCCCTGTCCAAGTAAACTTGACCTGCCAGTATGAGATTGCCAGCTGGCCCCAATACTTTTTGTGCACCTTTAGCGAAGTCGCCCAAGACACGCAGTTCTTTGTTTGTCGTCATGCCCTGAAAAGTGTTTATAGCATTTTTAGCTCTTTCTCCTGTCAATATATTGTAATTTCGGGTGCCCAAAGCGTGTGCAGATCTCTCGGCGGCTAAAGCGCTATTATCCAGCGTGCCGACGCTATTAGAAATTTCATCCAGATCTTCCTGAGTTACCAACTCATCGAGTAATCCTGTATCATCCTTGCGAGAAGCCGGATTGTTGGAGCAATAGACAAGCAGATTTAGTGATTGCGTCTTAGCTAGGAGACCTGATTGCGGGGTTAATAAAAGCGGATCAACTCGATTAAACCTCCCGACCGTGGCAATTAGGTAACGGGCTTCGAAATAATGCAGGCCGGATTCTTCATCGAGTTCCTTTTGGGTGAAGCCGTAGGGTTCGTTGGTGCCGTGGGGTTGGAACTCGTGGCGGGGGAGACCGAAGGGATAGGAGGTGGATTCTTCGACAAGCTCGCCCAAGGCATCGGTGGTGACGCTGGTGGTGCCGAGATGGTCGCCGTGGTAGTAGCGGAGGCTGAAGGCGGGCGGAGGGAGATTGAGCGCTAGATTGCCGCCTGCGGTGGTGGCGAGGTAGAGGGCTGTGTTGGGCGCGGCCTTGGTGGGGGCGGAATTGGCAAAGAGTGCGGCGGGAACGGTAGCGGGCGGGCGCACGTCCCAGCGGGGGATGGCGGGATTCCAGCTCCAGAGTTCGGTGCTGGCGGGGAAGGCGCTGGCGAGGGTTACGGCTTCCCGATTCAGCATGGGCAGGAATTGCGGAGTGGCGGGGATGCTGAGGGGCGCGGTGTAGGGCGGGCCACGGAGGCTGAGGACGGTGGGAGCGGTGGCGTGAATCCAGGCGACGATGGCATCCGGCGGCGTGGTGGAGGCGGTGAGGTTTTTCCACGTGCTGGTGGGAACATCCCAGTAGGCGATGGCGGTGAGGCGGGAATCACCGAGGAGCTGGCTGCGGGAAGCGGCGTTGGTGGTGAGGGAGACGAGATTCCATCCGGTGCGGAGGCGGAGCCATTGACGCTGCTGCACTCCGGGCGCGAGTGCTCCGGTGGCGCGGGCGAGGCGGGTATTGCCCTGCCAGACGTATTTCACCGGGGAGTCGTAATCGCGGATCTCGAAGTAGCGGTTGATGTAGGTGGTGGAAGTGGAGAGTTGAGGGTTGAGGGTTGAAGGATTGGATTTCGGGACAACGGTTTTGCGGACGCGGCGGTCGGTGTGATCGTAGAGGTAGGTGGCCCGCATTTGGTCGTTCTCTGCGGTGGTAAGGCGGTCTTTGAAATCGTAGGCGCAGGTGAGGCTGTCGATTTGGGTCATGGAGCCTTTCTTGTCGTAGGCGTAGGAGCGGGTGGCGGAACCGGTGGGTGCGGCCACAGGGATGACGGCGGTGAGGGCGTGGGGGCCGGCGGGGCTGTTGCCGCGTCCGGTGCGGCCCCAGGCACCGAGGGTTCCACCGCTGGTCATGAGGCCGAGATTGGCGACGGGCTTGCCGCGGTCGGCGTGGGCGAGATCGGAGGTCTGGCGCAGCATGTTGCCAATGCGGTCGTATCGGTAGTCGATGAGGCCGGGCTGGCCGGCGCGGGCTTGGGGCCAGGCGGACTGGGTGAGGCGATAGAGGTCGTCGTAGAGTAAGGACTGGGTGTTTTGCCGGGCAGCGGCATCTGGCAGGCCGGTGAGGGAGCGGAGGTCGTCGATTCGGGTGATGTTGGAGGCGTCGTCTAGCTGGTAGGAGAAGTTGATTAGAGAAGTGCCGAGTGCCGAGTGAGCAGTGATCAGTGACTTCAGGCGGAGGCGCGGGTCGTAATCGCGGAGGGTGGTGACGCCATTGCCATAGTTGACGGTGTCTTCCTGACCGGAGGCGCGGTAGGTGATGCTGGAGATGAGGAAGCCGGTGGGGCCGCCGGTGATTCTTTCCAGCAGGGAGCGGGCGTTGTAACGATACTCGACGAAGTCGCCATCCGGGTAGGTCAGGCGATCCAAGCGATCCGCAGAGTCGAAGGTGGACTGGGTGCGGTAAGAGACGAGGAGGCCGAGCTGGGGATCGGGCAGGCGTTTGACCTCGTTGATGGTGCGGCCACGGTCATCG
>DAISZP010000211.1:0-9409 GCA_036824745.1 Luteolibacter sp. | reverse complement strand
CATCGGCAAGAAGGGGCAATTGCAGTTCAAGAAGCTGTCGTACCCCTTCAGCTCCGGCAAGAAGGGGTACAACGATTACCTGCTTCCTCCGGCGGACGGCTTGAGCGAGAGCGGTGCGGTTTACAAGAACTCGAAAGGCGAACCGAAGAGTGTTTCGCTGAACTATCTGAAGTTCGTGATGAAGGATCTGTCCCGCACGACTTACAACGTGGACTACAAGCTGAAGTGAGCCGCCGGATCAACGGACCGGTTCAGCTCTTGGAATCCAAGACGAATCCCATGCTTGCGCCGAGGTTTTGAAAAAAATTCTGACATGATTCATTGCAAGCTCCTGCCGCTCCTCCTTCTTGCCTTCTGCCCAACTCTACTCGCGGGACAGTTCGGGAATTTCACCTATGCTGAAACTGGAGACTCCATCACGATCACTGGCTTCGTTTCCAACGTATCCGGACCGCTGGAGATTCCGGAAAGTATCAGAGGGAAGCCGGTCACGGCGATTGGTGACAACGCGTTCGTGGGCATGGCTCAGCCGACATCGCTCTCGATTCCAGACAGCGTGATCCGGATTGGAAGCAAGGCATTCTGGGGTTGTCGCAGTCTGGTAAGTGTGAAATTGGGCAGTGGAGTTTCCAACGTAGGAGAATCGGCATTCCACTCCTGCGAGAGCCTTGAAGAAATCAATATCCCGCCCGCTCTCAACACAATCAGTTCCGGCATGTTTTCGGACTGCGGGAAGCTCGATCTTCGAACCGTTCCCGAAACTGTCACGAGAATTGAGGACCATGCTTTCTCCCAATGTTGGGGAATGACCCGTTTCACCATCCCGAAGACTGTCCAGTTTCTGGGACATAGTGTCTTCTGGAGCTGCGCTCAATTGGAGGTGGTCACCTTTGAGGAGGGAATCCAGTCGATTCCAGCGCTAACGTTTGTTTCCTGTTCCTCCTTGTGGAAGGTTGTCATCCCAGAGAGTGTCACCAGCATCGGAATGTATGCTTTCGAAGGTTGCGGGGGCCTGAAGTCGGTTAAGTTGCCAAGCCAGTTGGAAACCATGCAGCTAGGTGTTTTCATGAATTGTTCCAGTTTGGAGACGGTGGTAATTCCCCCCAATGTCCATTCGCTGGAATACCAAGCATTCTTCGGATGCTCCAACCTCAGGGGGATTTCGATTCCCGAAAGCGTGACTTCCATGGAGGACTGGGTGTTTGGTGGTTGTCACTCTTTGGTCTCGTTTACTCTGCCCACTTCAATCACGAAAATTCCGAATCGAACCTTCTGGGAGTGCCAGTCCCTGTCGCTTCTGGCAATTCCCGGTCACGTCACTTCAATCGGCGAATCAGCCTTCGAAGGCTGTTTTTCCCTCCGAAGCATCAAATTTCATCCGGGTGTGACGGAACTTGGAGACCGAGCCTTCTATTGGTGCACTGGGCTCATCAGTGCGATTTTCCAAGGAAATGCGCCCATGATTGGAGACGAGGCCTTCAACCTCTGCGCGAAAGGCTTTTCAATCCATTTTCAGGAAGGAGCGACGGGCTTCACCACACCGCTTTGGAATGGCTATCCTGCTGGCCTGGCTTCTCCGGAAATTGCCGTGATCGAGCCGCAAGACCCCATGTCCGTCGATGGGGAGATAGAGATGGAACAGGGATACCCACTGGACTTCGGATCCGTCGCCATTGGGACGCCGAGCACCATCACTCTGAAGGTATGGAACAATGGAGGCTCGGATCTATCGGGTTTCTCCCTCGCCATTGCCGGGACGCACCCGGATGACTTTGCCGTGGCAAAAGCTCTTTCCCAACCCATCATCCCAGGCACGTATTCGACATTCACCATCCGTTTCGTTCCCGGGAAAATTGGAGATCGAACGGCGGAACTCTATGTCCACAGCAACGATTCCAATGAGAACCCGATCCATATTCGCCTTGCGGGTGCGGGCAACCAAGGACCGGAGATCGCCGTATGGCAGTCGCAGAAAATCGAGTTGCGGGATAGAGGATCCTATTCCTTCGGCACAGTGGGAGTCCGGCACGTTTCTGTGACGAGAGAATTCACCATCCGCAATAACGGAGTCACGCCTCTAACCAGCATCAAGGTCAGAAAGTCGGGCCGTGATGCAAGGTGTTTCAAGATCATTCCGCCCGCCCGGACTACCATCCCGCCCGGAGGCAGGATTGCCTTCAGCGTGACGTTCAATCCATTGTTTGTGGGGCGGCACAAGGCAGGTCTCCGCATCTCCAGCAGCGACAGGGACGAGAGTGACTTTGATTTCGCTATGATCGGAAAGGGCGAGCCAATGGTTCCTTCGTTTCGAGGGGAGTTTGACAGCAAGAGGTCGTCAGGAGTTGGGCAGTTCATTATGGACCTTCACGAAGGTCAGCTTACCCAGTTTGACGGAACGATCGGGATCAACGGCAGCAGATACCGAACCCTCACGATTCTAAGGTCCCCCGGTAACACCAGCATCCCTTCTCGCGTGGAGGTTTCTGAAAATCTGATCGAGTGGTTCAGTGGACGTGATCACACCACGGTGCTGGTCGATGACAAGCGGATGCTCAAGGTAAGGGACAATGTGCCCATCGCACCGGGAAAAAAGCGGTTCATCCGCCTACGTCCACTTTAAGGGCGCGATTCAGTGAATCCCACGGCGGGAATGAAGGTCCGGATAAAATCGCCATCAATGCGTCTGACACGTTTTGGGGGCTTCCCCTACTCCGCCCACATGTAAACAGCACTGGGGGTCACCTGAAGGAATTCCGCGATCTCCTCCACAGTCTGAAGCCTCCTGGATTCCTCGTTCAGTGGCATGCGAACAGGATCTCAAACGCAGCCCCGCCAGTCATCGATATTTTCACCAAAACCACCGGTAGGCAGGACACCGAATCTCTATCAGATTGGCGGGATCGGGCACAATACGGGCACACCCGAAAAGTCCAACAAAAAATCCCGACCCCTTCCGGAGTCAGGATTCGTTGAAGAAAAACATGGTGCGCGCGAGAGGACTCGAACCTCCACGGGGTTGCCCCCACTAGAACCTGAATCTAGCGCGTCTACCAATTCCGCCACGCGCGCACGGTTGCCAGCCTTGCGGCCGGGCCGCGAAAACACCACGGAGGGCGGAGGATTGCAACACCGATTTCACGCCCGGAGGAGAATTCCCGGAGGCGGGCGGAATCGGGCGGTTTTTCGGCGTTGCCAAGGGCTCCCGGGCTCCACCACGCTGCATTCATGCAAAAGACGTCTCCGTTTGTCTTGGTCTCCATTCTCGGTGCGACGGCCTTGTTTCTCTCGCTGCGGCCGGCCCCCGCCCAGCCAGCAGTGAAAAACGAGGCTCCGAAGCCCGCGGCGGCGGCGGCACCCGCCGAAGCGCCGAAGCCGGCTCCGGTGGAAGCTCCGAAACCGGAACCTGCCCCCAAGGTGGAGCCGAAACCGTGGCCCCAGTCGTCGTCCGACATCAAGGCGGATCCGAAGGCGGTATTCGGCGCCCTCGACAACGGTTTGCGCTACGTGATCTATCCGAACAGCGAGCCGCCGAAACGGGTGTCGCTGCGGCTGCACATTTCCTCGGGTTCGTTGATGGAAGCGGAGGATCAGCGGGGGCTCGCCCATTTCCTGGAGCACATGGTGTTCAATGGATCGAAGCATTTCTCATCGGACGAACTGGTGCCGAAGATGCAGCGTCTCGGCATCGGGTTCGGCGCGCACGTCAATGCGTTCACCTCGTTCGACCAGACGGTTTACATGCTCGATCTGCCGGATTTGTCCGAGGAGACGTTGAATCTCGGTTTCACGGTGATGCGGGACTTCGGTGATGGCGCGAAGCTGGATCCGGCGGAGATCGACAAGGAGCGCGGCGTGATTCTATCAGAAAAGGTGAGCCGGGACTCGGTGAACTACCGCCTGATGGAGCAACAGTTCGCCAAACTGCTGCCGGACTCGCTGGTCACCCGGCGTTTTCCGATCGGTGAGGAGTCCGTCATCAAGTCCGCGGCGCCCGAACGTTTCACGGATTTCTATTCACGCTACTACACGCCGCAGCGCATGACCTTCGTGGTGGTGGGAGACATCCAGCCGGATGAGATGCGCGAACAGATCGAGAAAACCTTCGGCTCGATGGTCAACCCGAAGAACCCCGGAACGAATCCGGATCTCGGCAAGGTGAAAAAGACGGAGGGACTGGAAACCGCGGTCTTCCATGACAAGGAGGTGGCGGCCACGGACGTCTCGCTGATGGTGATCAAACCGCATGTGGAGAAGGCGGACACCGAGGCGAACCGGATCGCGGAACTTCCGTTAGAGATCGCCCATTCGATCCTCGACCGCCGCTTCGAACGGATTTCGAAGGAAAAGGGCTCACCCGTGGCGGGCGGATCCGCGGAAAAGAGCGATCTGTTCAAGTTCGCGGACCTCGGATCCATCAGCGTCACGGCGGCGGACGACCGCTGGAAGGAAGTGGTGCCGGTCATCGAGGCGGAGTTCCGCCGCGCGATGCAGTTCGGTTTCGCGGATACCGAACTGGCGGAGGCGAAGTCCAACATCCTCAACGACTATGAGCAACAGGTGAAACAAAGGGACACCCGCAAGTCCGAATCTATCGCGACCTCGCTCGTGAGCGACATCAACGAGGATGCGGTCCTCACCGACCCGGAGACGGACCTGGCAATCGCGGTCAAGGGGCTGGATTCGATCGATGTCTCCGCATGCCATCGCGCGTTCAAGGAGTTTTGGGAGGCCACGGGTTATCATCTCGTGCTGACCACGAAGGAGCGGCCGGCGGACGCGGAAAAGGAACTCGCTTCCTTGTTCGAGGAATCCCGCGCCGTCCCGGTGGAACCTCCGGCCGCGCGGGCGACCGCGGTTTTCGGATACACCGACTTCGGAAAACCGGGCACTACCACCTCACGCAAGGAAGTGTCCGATCTGGGCATCACGCAGCTCGTCCTGTCCAACAAGATCCGCGTGAATTTGAAACCCACGGATTTCGAAAAAGGGAAAATCCGCCTGTCGGCCCGGATCGGTTCCGGCAAACTCACCCAGCCCGCGGACATGCCGATGCTCGATTCCTTTGCGGAAGCCGTCTTCGAAGGTGGCGGGCTTGGCAAACATTCCAACGATGATCTCCAACAGATTCTCGCCGGAAAAAACGTCAGTTCCTCGCTGAAAATCGGAGAGGACGCCTTCATGGTGGGCGGTTCCACCACACCGGCGGACTTCACCACGCAGTGCCAGCTCATGTGCGCCTCGCTGACCGACCCCGGCTACCGCGAGGAAGCGCTCTGGCAATTCCAGAAGGCGGTGCCGATGATCGAGCAACAGTTGAAACACACGCCCGCCGGTCCACAGGCCGAGATGGAATCCTGGATGCATGGTGGCGATTCGCGCTTCAGCGTGGCGGGATCGGAGAAACTCAACAGTTACACGATCCAAGACGCGAAGAAATGGCTCACACCGGAACTCACCAGGGGATACATGGAACTGAGCATCGTCGGGGATTTCAAAACCCATGAAGTGCTGCCCGCCATTCTATCCACTTTCGGAGCGCTGCCGGCACGGGCGAACGCACCCGCCGTTCTAACTGAAGCGCGCAAGGTGAAATTCCCGAACGCGCCCGCATCCAAGGTGTTCACCTTCGAAAGCAAGATCCCACAAACCATCGCTTCCTCGGTCTGGCGGACCAGCGGCATCCGCGGAAATCAGAAGGAATTCCGCCGCCTGAACATCCTCGCGGACATCCTCGGCGACCGGCTGCGCGAGGAGATCCGCGAGAAACTCGGCGCATCCTACAGCCCGAACGCCGGTGCCGGCGGCTCGGAAGCACTGGAAAACATGGGATACATCATCAGCCAGAGCATCGGAAAACCCGAAGACACCGAGAAGCTCCTCAACACCATGCGCGATCTCGCGGACAAGCTGGCCAACGAAGGCGCCACCGCGGACGAACTGGATCGCGCGCTCAAGCCCACTCTCGCCATGTTGCAGAAATCGCTGCGGGACAACACCTACTGGCTCGGTACCGTCATGAGCCAGTGCCAGTCCGAGCCCGCAAAGCTCGATCTCGCCCGCACACGTGACGCCGACTATCAGTCGATCCAGCTCTCGGAAATCAACGCGCTCGCGAAGAAATACCTCAGCGCCGAGCACGCGCTTCAGGTGGCGATCCAGCCCGCCGCGGCGGCGGAAGGAAACTGATTCGTTTCCCCGGAGGATCCGCGAAATTGCACAAAATTGCGCATTGATCTGAAAATTCATCATGCTCGTCCGCGTTTCAGTCGTGCGGAATATCCGGTGGGAAAAACCCCGGGGTTCCGTCCGAATCCGTCATGAATCCGAATTTTTCCTCCGCCCTCATCCTCGCCCCGCTTCTTCTCCAGCCGCTGTGTGCGGCCGTCACGGTTGAAACCGCCCACAGCCCCGCAGACAAGGGGTTCAAGATCGACCGCATCACCCCACCGGCCCGCAACGATGCCGCCACCAAGGCCACCTTCACTCTCGTGGACGGTCGGCGTGATGGGAACGGAGGCGAGCTGGCCGCTCTCCACAACGGACGCGTGCCTTTCGAGGCCGATGTGCCGAAAGACAACTTCTTCTTTGGCGGACAAGGCGGCCGGATCGAGGTCGATCTCGGCTCGGCGATTTCCGTGAAGGCGATCCGCAGCTATTCATGGCACCGCGACGCGCGCGGGCCCCAGGTCTATCAGGTTTACGCCGCCAAGGGCGACGAGGCCGGGTTTCAGAAGGAACCCAAACGCGGCACCGATCCCCTCACCTGCGGGTGGAAACTGATCGCCAAAGCCGACACCCGGAGCAAAGGCACCGGAGGGCAGCATGTTGTTTCCATCACGGAATCCGGCGGCAAGCCCATCGGCGAGTTCCAACACCTGTTGTTCGACATCGAGACGCCGGACGCGGACAATCCCCAGTCCGGCACGTTCTTCAGCGAGATTGATGTGGTGGACGCCAACGGCCCGGCTCTTGAAGCCGTCGGCGGAAAGGTGGTGAAAACCTATCAGGCACCAGATCGCAAATACACCTATCTGGTGGATTCCACCGTGGCTCCGGATCTAACGGAGTGGGCGGAGAAGGAACTGATGCCGAAGGTTTACGAATGGTATCCGAAGATCGTGGACATGCTGCCGAGCGAGGGGTTCAAGGCGCATCGCACCGTGGTGTTGGAATTCCGCGACGACATGGGCGGCACTCCGGCCTACGCCATCGGCAACAAGCTTGCGATGAGCGCTCCCTGGTTCCGCAGCCAGTTGAAGGGCGAGGCAAAAGGCAGCGTGGTCCATGAACTCACCCACATCGTGCAGAACTACTGGTGGGCGCGGGAAAAGAACCCCAACCCCTCGCCGACCCCGGGCTGGATCACCGAGGGAATCCCGGACTACGTGCGCTGGTTCCTCTATGAACCCGAGAGCAAGGGTGCGGAAATCACCCGCGGAAACTTCGCGCGGGCGAACTACGACGGCAGCTACCGGGTCTCCGCGAACTTCATCCACTGGGTGATCGAAACCCACGACAAGGATTTCCTCCGCAAGCTCAACACCGTGGCGCGCGAGGGACGTTACTCCGAAAAGATCTGGAAGGACTGCACCGGCAAGTCCGTGGAGGAACTCGGCGCGGACTGGAAGGCGGCGAACGCGAAGCGCCTCGGACTTTGAGACGCTCCGCGCGAAAACCTGACAGACTCACATCGCCTGTTTGATTTCATCAAACCATTGCCAGCGCGGATCCCGGATGAAGTCGAGTGACTCCTTCACGGTGAGACCGGAAGCCGCAAGCGCCCGGTTCTGCTGGCGGTGCCCGTCCCAGATGGCCTGTTCCTGTGGAGTGACCTTGTGGCGCTTCCGGTATGGGGCCTTGTTGCCGACGAGCATGGTGAAATAGCCCTCGATTCCGAAGTCGCTCTGGCTGGTGGGCATCCGATAGCGGCAGAATCCGGTGGGACCGTTCTCCTCGTAGAATTCCAGCAAAGCTCCGATGCCGCTGAGGTCGGTTTCCTCGCGGCAGCGTTGCCAATACGGAGTGTCCATCGCGGTGTTGAGCTTGTAGTGCAGGCCGAGGAAATCGCGGATGTCCGCCCAGGTGGCGGCGGTTAGATCGTTGTAGAGATCGCGGAATCCGTCCGTCGGCTCAAGTTCGCAGTGCTTCAGGAAGTCCACGAAGGTCTTGCAGTGCGAGCAGACGATCATCAGCGCGGTGGCCTCCAGCGGCTCCACGAAACCACCGGCGTTGCCGATGGTGATGACGTTCTCCACCCAGAGACGGCGGTAACATCCGGAACGGAACTTCACGACTCTCGGTGACTTCGGAGCTTTGGGATTCTTGGCGAGGAATTCTTCGGCGGCCTGTTCGTCGGACACCATGTCCGAGCAATAGACATACCCCCGGTTGATATGATGTTCGTGATCGATGCGCCAGCACCAGCCGTAGTCCATCTGCTCGGCGGTGGTGTAGGGAAGGATGAGCTCGTCGGTGCGCTCCCATCCGCCGACGACGGCACGGTCGCAGAACAGGGTTTTGTTGAAACTCTGGAAGGGTTCCTCAAGCGTCTTGCCTAACAATTCGCTGCGGAATCCGCTGGAGTCCACGAAGAAGTCCGCAGTCAGCTTCCGGCCATCGTCGAGGCACACGGCGGCGATCCCCCGCGGTCCGCGTTCTGCGGCGGTCACCTTGCCATCGATGATCTGCACTCCGGACTCGCGGCAGATGGTCTCCAGCATGGAAACGAACTTCTCGTTCTCAATGTGGAACGCATGCCAAGGCTGGATGTCCGGACAACCGTTCTGCTGGCGCGTGAACACCTTGTTCTCCCGCATCAGCGAGCTGGTAAGATGCACATAGGAGAAATCGTCATCGCAATAATAACCATGCGGCATCGGCAGGTCCATCCGCTGGGCATCCAGCTGGGGAGCGAACGTGTAATCAAAACGGCCGCGGGGACCCCAGAGGAAACGGATGCCAAGCTTCCACGTGGGTTCGGCCAGCTCGTAGAAATGCCTTCTGGGTATCTTGAGATCGTCAAACAGGTAAGTCGGAAAGTTCGGAGTGGTCCCCTCTCCCACGCCGATGATGCCGATTTCCGGACTCCGGACGATGGTGACGTTGACTTGGGGGATCTTGCGTTTGATGGAGAGCGCGGCGATGAGTCCGGCACTGCCGGATCCGACCACGAGGATGTCTTGGATTTTCATTTTGGGGTTTTTGAATGCAGTGCCTAACAGTAGAAAAACAGGCTCCCACCCGTCACGCGTTTTTTGCTCTTCCACCCCATGAGATGTGGGTAAGGGAATCCCTCACAGACAGGCTTGATGTTCGATGTTCCGAACCAAAAAGGCCCGGATGTCTCCATCCGGGCCCGAGGTGATGCGTTATCCGTCGGATCAGCGGGAATCAGGGTGAAATCACTGTT
>DAISZP010000210.1:0-9421 GCA_036824745.1 Luteolibacter sp. | reverse complement strand
CGTTTCTTGAGGAATCGTTCGATCCTGAACGTTACGGCTGCTCTTGGGCCGATTTTCTGAATCTTTTCCCCCGGCGTCCAAGAACCACCCCGGCGTTGGGAACCCAGATATACTACTTGTTCGAAAACATCCTCACCAAAGCGAGAGACCATCCGCTATCGCCAGTTCATGACATACCATATCCAATGTTGCTAGCGGTCCATCTGTTTGTCGCGCATTCGGCCGTGCGGATCAGGGCAGGTTCCCGACGGCACTGAGACTCTCATGACAGAGGGACATCAATGGGGCGGTTCTCGCATTTCAACATCCACCCCACTCCCGCATCCCAAAATCCCCCTCTGATAACCCACCTTCAAGCTGTTCAAATGATCGGGTGAGCCCGCCCGCGCCAAGCTTCGTCGATTTCTTCACCTGCGTTCCGGCGTGGTCGATGGAGCTGGGTGAAACCAATTGGGAGTCTGTTTGGCCATGAGGACGTTCAACCATCGCGAGCGCCCGATGCTGGCAGGATTTTATCTCTTGAAGTTCGGCATGCAGGGTCTGGACCATCTCGGTTTCAAGAGCTTCACAGAGGCCTACAACGCGATTGGTTACGCGCTCGATGGCAATCGGGACGTTTGACCGGGCTCCTGCAACATCTCTGGCTCTATCAGGTGACCAACTGCCTCGGGGCCTTGATCTGAGGGCTGCTCTGCGGCCGCGGGATAGTCTTCGGAATCATCGCGCGCTCAACCCATGAACGGTAATCTTTGGAATCGGGACATGACGAAATCCGCTGTATCCAGCAAACAGGATTTGAACCACGGATTGCAGGTTGATGCTCCTAATACGATCTGGTGCATCGGTTCTTCGAAAACCGCGGACATCCTAATCGAAGGCGTGTACGGCTCCGTCCAGCGGATCGCGCGTCTGATCTAACGGTCTTTCTTGTCGTCATCATTGCCGCTCTTGCGGATGATGAACCACCAGAACAACCCGATGTGGGCCAGCACCACCGCGATGGCGGCGGCGATGGCGATCCAGAAGGCGGGTTTCATTTTGTCAGGGCGTCAGGACGCGACAAGTTCGAGATAGGCTTCGATTTCCCGCGAGGGATCGTCGGCGCGCATCAGGGATTCGCCGATCAGGACGGCGTTCGCTCCCGCATCGAGCACACGTTGGGCGTCTTCCAGTGTCTTGATGCCGCTTTCGGAAACGAGAATCACGTCGTCCGGCACTTCTTCCGCGAGCGTTTCGGTGGTCGCGAGATCGACGGCGAAGGTTTTCAGGTTGCGGTTGTTGATTCCTATCAGATCCGCGCCGAGTTCGAGCGCGCGCTCCATTTCCGGTAGGTCGTGCACTTCCACCAGCACGTCGAGCATGAAGGACTTCGCCTCGTCATGGAGCCGGCGCAGTGTTTCGTCATCCAGTGCGGCGACGATGAGCAGGATCGCATCAGCTCCGGACACCGCAGCTTCATGGATCTGCACCTCATGGATGGTGAAATCCTTGCGGAGCAGGGGAGCGTTGGAGAACTTCGAAATCTGCGTGAGGTAGCTGAGCGAACCCTGGAAATATTTCTCGTCGGTGAGGATCGAGAGGCAGGACGCACCGCCGTCGAGGTAGCGTTTCGCCTGCCGCACGGGGTCGAAGTTCGGATCGATCAATCCCACCGAAGGCGAGGCCTTTTTCACCTCGGCGATCACGCCCAGACGGCCGGGCCCGCGGTCGATGGCGGCGCGGAATCCCCCGAAATCGTTGCGTTGCAGGGCGGCGGCGCGCAGGTGGGCGGCGCGCGGCATGAGGGCCTCCACTTCGAGGCGTTTGGTGGCGATGATTTCGGCGAGCTTGTCGGACATGGGGCTGGAGCGATTGAAAACGACGGTGGGGGAGAATGAACATGAAAAATTCAAAATTTGGCTTGCCCGCCCCCGAAGCTCATGTAGAAACCCCGCACGCGTTCAGCGACGCGGGCGTAGCTCAGTGGTAGAGCGCCACCTTGCCAAGGTGGATGTCGTGAGTTCGAATCTCATCGCCCGCTCCATTTTCCCTCTTCGATAAACCGCTGGTCACCAGCGGTTTTTTCGCGTTCAAGAGGCATCATGTTCGTTTGGTCGAAACTCTCCGGGGCCCAATGGGTCGATGCCTGGGAAGAACGCTTTGCCGGAAATCCCAATCTCGTCATCGAATACCTCAAGGGCGCGAAATCCGTCCGCGTCCGTGTGTTTTGCAACTCGGAAAAGGAAGGCAAGGCGATCATCGCCCGTTTTGGCGGCACGGTGCGCAAGGTAGCGGGTGACGAATGGCAGAAACCGGTAACACCGCCGCGTCCGCTGAAAGTGCGCGACGTGTTTCTTCTAACCGCCGAATCCCGCGCCAAGGAGCTCGCCGCGATCCGCAAGGCGAACCCCACCCGGCAGTTGATTTCCATTCCCGCGGAAATGGCCTTTGGCACCGGCGATCACGCCACCACCTCGACCTGCCTGCGGATGCTCGTGGACATCGCCCGCGAGCGGAAAGGCAAGCTGTGGACCGTCGCCGATCTTGGCGCGGGAACGGGCGTGCTGGCCATCGCCGCGAAGAAACTCGGCGCGGGCGAAACCTTCGCCTGCGACTTCGATCCCTTCGCCGTGGCTGCCTCGGCGCGCAATGCGGTTAGAAACGGCACCCCGGACATCATCAACAAGGAGCAGGACGTCCTGAAATGGAAGCCGCGCAAGAAAGGCTACGACCTGGTAATGGCCAACATCTTTTCCAAGGTGCTCATCCAGGCATGGCCGGTGATCGCGAAATCACTCGCACCGGGCGGCGACCTCATCGTTTCCGGCATCCTCGCCACGCAGGCGTGGGACGTCTTCACCGCCGCCGCCGCGAACGGCCTCGGTTTCACCAAGGTCGTGACCAAGGGCAAGTGGGTGACCGCGCGGGGCGGCCACCTCGATGACCTCATCGCGCGGCAAGCTTGATTCCACGGCGGGACTTGCTTGGCTGGGCCATGCAAACCCTCGCCGCGTCCGTTGCTTCCGGGCTTTTCATCAATCGCATCGCGCCCACGCCGCTGGTTCCGGTGAAGTTGGAGCCGGAGATCGGCCCTGTTTGGTGCAAACTGGAGTTTCTGAACCCGAGCGGATCCACCAAGGATCGCATCGCGAGGCACATTCTGGAAAAAGCGAAACGCCGAGGATTGTTGCATCCGGGCGACACGGTGGTCGAGGCATCCAGCGGCTCGACGAGCATCGCGCTGGCGCTCGCCTGCGCGCAGATGGGTTTCAAGTTCATGGCCTTCATTCCCAGCAGCGCGACCAACGAGCGCAGCCTGATGATCCAGGCCTACGGTGGCACGGTGGAGCGCGTGGAGGGCGGCATGCGCAAGGTGCTGGAAGTGGCGGAAGAAGCTGCTGTTAGAAACGGCTGGTTCGCCACGCGGCAGTTTGAAAACTCGGACAACACGGAGGCCCATCGTTTGTTCACCGGCCCGGAGATCCTCTCGCAGATCGGCGGCGGAAACGTGGATGCGGTGGTGAGCGGCGTGGGCACCGGCGGTTCCTTGCGCGGGCTTTGGGAGGCGTTCCGCGATGCCGGATGCGAGGTGAGCGCCCACGCGGCGATTCCCTGCTGCGGCGGCATCTTCGGCCAGAACGCCGAGTGTTGCAGTCTCGCTTTCAGCTCTGACGTGCCGGGCGTGGTCGATTGCCTGTCCTCCATCTACCAGGAATGGAAAGACGGCCCGGATGGCGCGGCGATCGAGGAATGGAGCATCGACGACCGGGTCTGCCTGGAGGTGACGCGGAAACTCTGGTCCATGGGATTTCCCGTGGGGCCCAGCTCCGGATTGAACTACGCGGCTTCGCTGGAGGTGATGAAACGCCTCGGACCGGAGGCGTCGGTAGTCACCGTGTTTCCGGACCGGATGGAGCGGTATTTCTCACACAAGGTGTTCGATTCGTTTCGTTAGAATCACTTCTGGCACTTCGGGCACCAATAGGTCGAGCGCTGGCCGAGCACCGCGTGGCGGATTGGCGTGCCACACACGCGGCATGGCTCGTTCTTGCGCTCGTAAACGAAGAGTTTCTGGCGGAAGTATCCGGGCTCGCCATCCGAGTTGAGGAAATCCCGCAAGGTGGTGCCGCCTTCCTGGATTGCGTCTGATAGAACTTCCCGGATCGACTGCACCAATCGCGTGAGCTTCGGTTTTGAAACTCGCTTGGCGGGTGTCTTGGGCGGGATGCCCGCGCGGAAGAGCGCTTCGGAGGCGTAGATGTTGCCCACGCCAACCACCACTTTGGCGTCCATGATCACGAGCTTGATGGCGGCGCTTCGTTTCGCGCAGGCAGCGGCGAGATGTTCCGCGGTGAACCCGTCCTCCAGAGGCTCCGGGCCGAGATTGGCCAGCAACGGGTGTTGTTCCGGGTCGCCTGAAATTCTCAGCACCAGGCCAAAGCGCCGCGGATCGTGGAAGCGCAGTTGTTTGCCGTTCGAGAGCGTGATGCCCACGTGATCGTGCGTTTTCCAATCCGATGACGGCGGAATCACCCGCAAACTGCCGGACATTCCGAGGTGGATCAACAAGGAGCTTCCGTCGTCGATGCCCAGCAGCAGATACTTCGAACGCCGCCTCACAGTGTGAATCTTGCGCCCTTCGATGGCCGCGAAATCCGCCGAAACCGGCTGCCTCAGGTCATGACGGCGCACGATCACTTCGGTGATGGTTTTCCCGTTCACATGCGGCTCGATGCCGCGGCGGGTGGTTTCGACTTCGGGCAGCTCGGGCATGGGGATGATCTAACGGAAAACAAACAGGCTCGCGGCCAGCACGTGGCACACGCTGCCGCCCAGCACGAACAGATGCCAGATCGCGTGGTTGTAGGGCAAACGGCGCCACACGAAAAACACCACGCCCAGCGAGTAGGCCAGCCCGCCTGCGATGATCAAGGCCATGCCGCCGCCAGGCAGGCTCCGCCACAGCGGACCGAGCGCGATCACGATGAGCCAGCCCATCACCAGATAGAGCGCGGTGGACCACCAGTGGTCCTTGCGGCCTTTGAGGAATGATTTCAAACACACGCCGACCACGGCCATGCCCCACACCGCGCCGAAGATCGACCAACCCCACGCTCCTTTCAGCGTGACCAAGGTGAACGGCGTGTAGGACCCGGCGATCAACAGATAGATACCGATGTGGTCCAAGGTCTGGAAACGCGCCTTCCATTTCGGTGAAGTGAAAAAGTGATAGAGCGTGGAAGTCGAATACAACAGAACCAGCGATGCGCCGAATACCACGGCGGACACGACCTTCAGGGAATCTCCGGCGGCGATCACCACCATCACCACGAGCGCGGCGATGCTGAAGACGGTTCCCAATGCGTGAGTGAGCAGGCTGGCCACCTCCTCACGGTGGGAGTCGCACAGATGAGATCGATCCGGCTTGTTCATGGGAAACGGTGATTCCATCGCGCCGATCGGAACGATTGTCCAGCAGCCGTTCCGATCGGAAGCGGTGATTTTTCATCGGATGGCTTGAAATGCGCGTCCGCAGCGGCGAAAGCATCGCGCGTGACCCAGGCATTCATCCTCGGCGCGGGGCTTGGCACCCGGCTGCGTCCGCTCACCCATCAACTGCCCAAGCCGCTCGTGCCGCTTTTCCACCGGCCGCTCGCGGCTTGGACAATGGACGCGTGCATCCGCGCGGGGATCGGACGGTTCGCCATCAACACGCACCACATTCCGGAGGCTTGGAATGATTTCGTGCGATCAAATGGGTTTCAGGGAACGGACATCAGCCTCTTTCACGAACCCGTTCTGTTGGAAACCGGAGGCGGCTTGAAAAACATCGAGGCATGGTCCCGCGGCGAACCTTTGCTCGTTCACAACGGCGACATCTTCTCCACCATGCCCTTGGAGAAACTCATCGCCGCCCACGAGGCTTCCGGCCTACCCGTCACCCTCGCCATGCGGTCCGGCGGCGGGGACAAGCGCGTCGCGCTCGATGATTCGCTGACCCGTGTGATCGATGTGCGGAACAATCTCGGTGTCGCGAAAGGCACCCACGTGTTTTCCGGCATCTATTGCGTGAACGCCGGGATCTTCGACCTGATTCCTAACAACGAGGTCATCTCCGTCATCCCCGCGTTCCTCGAACTCACGCGGCGTGGTCTGTTAGGGGCCGTGTTGATCGACGAAGGCGTCTGGCTGGATCTGGGAGACCGCGAGTCATATCTCGCCGCGCATCGCGATCTCGCACTGGCACCCGCGATTCATTGCGATGCCATGGTGGAATCCGGAGCCTTGATCGAAAAATCGATCGTCGGTCCAGGTGCGTTGGTGACTGCGGGTGCGAGGGTCCGGAACTCCGTCATTTGGCCCGGTGGAAAAGTGATGGCGGACGCGGATCTGGATGATTGTGTGGTTCACAGCCAGGTCCCGGTGTGCGGCCCGCATGATCAGGAGGATCTGTGAAGCGGATCCCGCTCACGGTGTTTCCAAGACCAGTTCGAGCCTCGTGAAGATCTTCGGATCGGGAGCCGGACCCGTGCCGAGGTAGCTGGGAATGGTCACGCTCAGCCAACCGTCGACGAGGGGCGGGATGGGGCTCGTTGTGGAGTCGAAGAGCGTGGTCGGCCAGTCTGATAGATCGTTGGTGGCGGGGACGCGCCAGACCAAGTCGGTTTTCGAAGCGTCGTAGCGGAACTTGAAAACGTGGTTTCCACCGGATTTTGTGATCACGGGAAGGAGGTGGATCACAGGATCGTTAGGACCGACTCCGAGTGCGTACCGGATGAGGTTGGAAACACCGTCGCCCGAAGGATTGGCATTGGGACCTGAGAGCGCATTGTTCGCATAGTCCGCCGGATTGGCGAAGAACAAGGAGCGCCATTGGTCATAGGCGGAGGGGCTGCCGCCGACGGTGACTTCAATCACCTTGCCGGTGACGGGACCGGATCCGAATTCAATGGTGCGCTCCACGACGGCCCAGCTCAGGTTGTCGCCAACATTGCTTGTGCGGTAGTTCACTCCTTGGTGGACGACGCTGCCGCCGGAGTCCGGAACGAGGATGCGGACTTGGGCGGATGCGAGGCTGTTAGAAAGATCGTGCCCGGTGGGACAGAAGATGCCGCCGGTGAAATGCTCTCCCGTGGTGCGGGTGGTGCGGTCGATGAACAGATCGATGGTGGAGGGTGCCGTGGGAAGCGGGCTCGCGGAGGTGAGGCGGAGCAGGCTGTTTCCGATTGAGCCGGTTTGGGAGCAGACGAAGTCGTAGTCGGCGGCGGAAGAGGAAACTGCGGTGAGTTTCGTGAGATGGGGAGCCACGGTGCCCGCGCCGCTGATGGGGCCGGTGCTGCCGGAGCCTCGGAGCGTGTTTCCGGAAGCGATCTGGATGGCGGTGGCGGAGAGGTTCCCATTCACTTCGAGCGGACCATTGCTGACGATGATGGATGCGGAGTAAGCTGGGCTGTTTCCTGATAGAACAAGCGCGCCGCCGCCGGATTTGGTGATGTTGCCGGTTCCGCTGATCGCTCCTGTCAGCTCCAGCGTGTTGTCCGGTCCATCGGTGTGGATATCCGCGGCGGAGGTGAGGGTGATGGCGTTGGTGACGATGGCGCGGTTGGTGCCGCCGGGGAGGGGGTCGTAGCGCAATGCTCCTAGGACGCCGTAGTGATCGCTGGTGGGAACCCCCGCACCGCGGCCGGAGCCCGCGAGCGAGATGGTTCCGCCGAAGGTGTGGATGCGGGCTCCGTTCACATCGTTTCCGGAAACAAGCCGGAGCTGCCCGCCGGATTGAACGGTGAGGCCGGACGAAAGCGCCGGGACCGCGGGCTGGGTGATTTGCAGGACTCCTTGCTCGATGGTGACGGGGCCGGTGAAGGTCTTGCCGGTGCCGGTGAGCGAGGCGATGCCGAGGCCTTGTTTGATCAAGCCTCCGGGACCGCTCCAAGTGGCGCGCATGCGCAGCGCTCCGTCGTCAATGTTTCCCTCGATATTGGTGACGTTGAGCCGCAGGTCCGAAGCGAGCGTGACGGGAGTTGCCAGATCGATTTCCGCGAAACCGCCCGCAGTGCCGGTGATCTCCAACAGCGCGCTGTTAGGAGCGTTCGCCGCGAAGGTGAGGGCGGTGCTGCCTGTGATGAGGTTGCGGAACGTGGTTGCCGCGCTGCCGATGCTCAGGTTTCCAAGGGTGACCGGTGAGTTGAGTGTGACGCTGCGGTCCGCGGCGGGTGCGCCGATGATGGCGGACGCACCGGTGGCGTTCGGAGTGGCCGCGCTGGCCCAGTTGTAGGAATAGCCCCATGACGCGTCCTTCTCGGGCAACAGCAGCGGTTGTGAAACCGGATCCGCTTCCACGGTTAGATTGTCGAAGCGGTTGTTTCCGCCGGTGCCGCCGGTGCCCTGGGTGAATGTGACGCGGATGCCGAAGAGCGGATTGTTGTTCGCGCCGCTGATGGTGCTGAAGTCGAGCGTCTTCACTTCCGGGGTGCCGTCCACGATGGTGAGCGTGGCGAACGAGGTGAACGTGCTGCCATTGAGCGTGTAGGAAACGTTCTGTGTGCCCGCGCCCTGGCCGGAGCGGCGGGTTTCGTATTTCACCACGATGTTCTGGAATCCGGTGGTGGGAATCGCGGCGGTGATTTGAGTTCCCACGGTGAGCGGATTGTTCACACGGAGGTGGGAAGCCGCGGCATTGTCGAGTTTCGCGTTCGCCGCGGCGAAGCTTTGGCCGGTGTCCGCTTGAGAGGTTCCCGCGACCGTGAGGGCCGCTCCGCCCATGGTCTGGGTGGCGGTCAAAAGATTGGCGGTATCGTTGAAATTCCAGTAGTGCAGCAGGGCGAGTTGCTGGGGAGTGGCGGTGAACTGCACGGGCTCGGACCAATAGCTCCAGTTTCCGCTGCTGTCCTTCTGGCGGGTGCGGACCCGGTAGGTCTTGCCCGGCGTGGTCACTCCGAGAGGGATTTTGAACGCCCCTGGTGAGGTTGTTAGATCGCCGGAAGAGGCCAGCGTTTCAATCTCGTATTTGCAGGCGGTGCCGGGTACGTATCCGGCGATGCCCGGTGCGTAGATCTCGGCGATGCGCCACTGCCAGGCGGAGAATGTGCCGGTTCCTTGAGGATCGGAGAAGGCCGACGGGGTGAAACGAAGGTCATTGACCGGGAAGCCGGCGTTTCCGGTGTGGGCCAGCGTGGGTTTGTTAGGATAGTCCGTGTTCGCGGCGGTGGAGGGATTGCTGTTGCAGTCCACCCAGCCTCCGTAGAGCGACTCGAATTCCAGGTATTTGTAACCGTATCCTTTCTGGCGGTTGATGTCCGTATCGTTGCCAGTGCCGATGCCGGTCATGGCCTTGCGGTTCCATGTGCCGCCGGGCCAGGTGTTGGTGGCGTAGTTGACGAACCATTGGGTAAGCCCTTCGTGATCGCTGAATCCGTCGCTGTCAGGATCCGGCAGCGAGCGG
>DAISZP010000209.1:0-9503 GCA_036824745.1 Luteolibacter sp. | reverse complement strand
CATGAAAGGCCATTCCCCGCTCACCCATTCCAACAACGCTTCGTCCTCTTTCGTGCCATGTCGCGCCAGAAGGCCAGACGCATTCAGAGCGGATCGGTCTGTCATGGTTTTCGTGCGTTCGCGCAGCAGCCTGCGGGCGTAGTCCACAAATGGCTCAATATGGACCGTGTCCAAATACTGGATATGGGTGAGAATGGCGGACTCGATCACGCTTTCCTGATTTTCCTCAATCAGCTTGAGCAGCATGGGCGAAACCGCCTCCCCCCGGCGGCGCATGTCCGCCAATACCAGTTTCATCTGCGGTGCCATCCGTGGCATCTGGTTGAAATCGCCGATGCTGCCGGCGAACACCCGATAATAGGCATATTTCAACAAGGGATCGTCCAAGGACATTTTCGCCAGATCCTCCGCCCCCAGATTGTACAGCAGGTCCGGATTTCTCGAGATCGCCTGCATTTCGGGGGACATGTCACGGCGTGGGCGTCGGAAGTCGTGGTTTTTGTCGAACTCGCGAAGCTGAGCTGCGTTTTCGGCTGCCAGACGATCAAAGTCGGGCCTGGCATCCTGCCCGGCGGCATACAACCCGAGCGCGCACCAGATGCCGCAGACGATTTTGTGATTAATTGGGAGCATAAAAGAAATTGCTGTTGCGGATGATGTCGAAGTCTCCCGATTGGAAGCGTTTGGTGTCGGTCGGTTTGTTTTCCCAGATCGAGAGGCGGTCTCCGCCGTCTCTCATGAGCCACCGCTGCGGAATGGGATGGTATTGCGCAGGCTCCACCTGCTCCAGATGGTCCAGCCCGAGCGCGTGGCCTACCTCATGGGCAGTCACGGCGAGAATCCAACGTGCATCGCTTCGATCCCGATCCAGCGAGATAATGGCGGGGTCGCTACCCATTGGAGCAACTCCTAGCACTGGAATACCAGGTCCATATCCCACCATCAGGGTGGCATCCACGAAGCCCACCCGGATTTGCTTTTCAGGAACCGCAGTTTGCGAAAGCAAAATCCGTGCATCAACGGTCTCGGATTTGGTGAGATGGTTTGCCGGCTCATCCGGATAGTTTTCGCCCGCATCGAACCATGACTGGGGAACTGCCTTGCCCTCGATCCCGTAATAACCCACCCGGACGCCAATCTGCCGGTAGATTTCCTTCATTTTTTCGAGGTGGTTCATGATGATTGACTCCATGGGAGGAGGCACATTGCCAGCGGGAGAAAGGTAATACGGCTGAATTTCCAGGTCGCCGAGTGGCTTCTGAGCGCGAAATGTCACTTTGGCATTCTGATACTCAGGCAGAGTCACTTCGATGGGCGAGTTGAAATCCGCCAGAAGGGTCTGATCGTTCGGGCCATTGTCCGTGCCGATGCCGTTGTAGTCCACATCGTCATCGCCATCGCTCACCAGCAACATCCATTTGCTCACCATGGCACCGTTTTCCTCGGTCATCGTCACGTCGTAGTCGCCGTCGGTGCTCTTTGACTCCCATCCTCCGTTGATCACCGCCGTCGCCAACCAGAAGCTCTTGATATGGATTTTGGTCAGATTCGGCACGACACCAGAGATGCGGATCCGGAAACGGTCTCGGTCCTTGTCGGCGCAATCGGAGTTTAGGGTGTTCTCTTTGAACGAGTCCAGCCAACGGCAGAACCGAATTCCTTTTTCCGAAGTGTAACTTTCTTGCTCTACCTCCACCGGGAAGAGGTGCGTTGTGGAATCAACTCCATTTTGTAGCGCGGCAGAATCTACCTTTATTTCCTGACTCAGGGTTTTTCCTGCGGGAACTGTAAACGTATGAGTGCGCACGACATTTTCGGTTGGTTCTTGCTCTGGCGAATTCCGATTGATCGATTGTACGCGCTCGAAGTAACTGAAATCGCGGTTTTTTTCAGAAATGTCATGCGCCTTAATGCGAATCATGGATTCTGAGTGAGAAAATCCGTAACCGCCGCCTTGATCGTGATTTCGCATCCCGCTTAGCAACGGCCAACCCGAGCCATAGACACCATCTCCTGAGGTCGTCGTCCACCATGGGCATCCACTCCACGGAAGCTTGGTTTCCAACTCGCCGAAAGTTTGTGTCGCGCTCGCCCAGTCCTTGTTGGATGAAGCGATAATATCACTTCCTTCATCGTACTGCATCCACACGTAGGAAATGGCATCAGGAAACTCTGGATTGAATGGGTAGATTCTCCCTAGTACGATATGTCTGGCTTTTGTTTGGAAAACCCGATCCGCTGAAAAGGATGTAATGGGCGTATTTCTTTCCTCTTGGGACCGCTGTAGATTTGGAGCGCCCTCATCGAGAATGTCGGTCTGTGGATCGAGATTGTTCGTTTCGAGGATCGCGATCTGCTCTGGCGTGAGAATATCGCGGTGGGCGATAAGACGTTGGCAGAAGTCGAGTTCCCAATCGTCTGGCATGTCATCGTTGTCCAAGTCTCGATAAACCAGAGGATTGGTGCCGTTGGTGAGCGCTTCCTTGCCATCAGAGACACCATCGTTGTCGGTGTCGGGATCGTTCGGGATCGTTGCGAGGAGGAACTCCTGCAAATTCGACAGCCCATCGCCATCAAGATCTCCATTGGCATCCGAGGCGTCGTTGTAATTCAGCCCATATTTCCATTCCCACACATTCGGCATGCCGTCGCCGTCGGTATCGATGCCGGGGCGGAGGTCCACGGAGGGCGGGGCACCGGGAGGATTCTTAGGGTCGGTGCGCAGTTGGAACTCTACGAGATTGCAGATGCCGTCCTCGTCCGAATCTTCAGATGCGTCCGCGGCGTTGTTGGGATCAAGCAGGTAGAATTTTTCCCAATCGTCCGGCATGCCGTCTCCATCGGTGTCCTGATTGGGCTGGAGGATGTAGATCTGGGTGGAAGAGCTTTGCTGGAGAAACATCCGGCCTCGGTCGGCGAGCCGGGCGAAGTTGAAGGTGGTGGGGTTTCCGGCGGGCATCAGGTTCGCGATGGGAACGACGAGGGAGCCGGACCAGATGGCGTAGGGCGTGCCGATGAGCACCCGAGAATCGTTGGAAACTCCGTATATGGAAGGGCGGGATTTGGAGCCATGGTAGCTGCCGCAGTAGAAGAAGAGGCCGCTCTCGGAAAGGGAACTGCTACTGGAACTCGTCTGATTGGCATATTCGTAACCGTCATAGGTGTAGAAACTGAAGTTGGTGGGACTCAGCCACGCCGAGTAGGTTCCGGCGAATTCACCCCAATCATTGACCGCGCCGAACACCGGGGAGAAGCCGGGATAGGAGTACCAGGTGCTGTCGTAGTAGCCGGTGTCGTAAAACCAATAGAACTCGGCTCCATATCCTTCATGAACAAGCACCGTTTGTCCGGTGCTCCGGTCGATCACGGTGCCTCCACGATGGCCTCCGTAGGGCGTGTCGATCCAGGCGATTTCATCCGGGTCAATATCCGGTACATGAGCCCAGGCACCGGTGGCTCCCTGCAACAGGTCCGACGGCTCTATGCCCGTGAGAAACACATATCCGGCGTTCAGCCCGCCGCCATCGAGAACCGCAAGGAAGGTTTCAACTCTGGAGGTCATCGGATTGTAAACCGTGCCGATGATCTCACCGTAGTCGTTCACATCCTGAAAAGTGGGATTGTTCCAGAGATTGGGGATGCTGACTGGCATGCCCATCTCGGTGTCCACGAAACTGCAAGTGGCGAACGAGATTTCATCTCCATTTCCGGAACTGTTGATGGCTCCCACAACACTGCGCCCGCCAAGCGAACCCACGTTGCCCACGATGTAGCCAAAGTCGCTGATCCGTTTCGGCACCACATGGACCATTCCACTCGAAGTGTTGAGTTGGAACACGGTGGTCTGCCCGCCACCGGAGGCATCCGGAGTCCAGAGGAATCCCTTGGTTCCGGAAGAATTGAAATACCCGACCACCTGCCCGTAGCAGTTCACGTCCAGAGGTGTGAGGGAAGTCACGCTGGGAAAACCGGCAGGCGCGGCGATACGGGTCCATGTGCCCGTGGCGGGAGAATAAGTGTAGGGAAAGGATTTCGAATAAGTCTCACCAATCAGAACACCCTGAACCCGGGCGAGGATGACTCCGTTGCTGGCGCATTCAATGAGCGTGACAGAAGGAGTCGCGGTGGTGAATCCGGTGGGTCGAGGTATGGCGGACGCGGTCCATTTCCCCAGGTGTTTCCCATACTGTCCCGATGTGGCCAGGTTCAGTTGGTATTCCTGAATCGCGGTAAGCCCGTCCTTGTCGAAGTCGCTGAGGGCATCCGAGGAGAGGCTTCCGGAGAGCAGATTCGCCGCCTCCCAAGTATTGGGCATTCCATCACCGTCAGTATCCGTAGAGACCGGATTGAGTATGGCCGCAGGCGGATTGGACAAACCTCCCACCCCTCCCCATTCGGCGCGGGCGTTTTGGGTGAGATGGAAATATCCAACGACGGCAGCGACACCGAGGGACATCCCGAAGAGTGAGGCGTGGAACAGGCGGACGGGGAGGGCTTTCATGGGTTTTCGTAAAGATTCTGATCAATGCATTCCATCGTTCAATCCGGTCTTAGGATCGAGGGTAAGAATTATTTCAGTACAAAATCGGAACTCTGTGGGGTTTTGCACCTACAAGATTTCATGCGTTGTAAATACCAAATGCACGGCCATGGGTTGTGCCGGATATGGCATCTCTCGAGGAGTGCAAAAAGATATGGACAGGAAACCAACTAACCGATAGACGCCATCGGATAGTGACAGATCCATCACCGCCATGGCTGTGACCTGTGATGTGAAACGGCGGCAGACTGAAAAACGAAACAAACCAACCAGAAACACCCATGTCCAAAGTAAAACTCGAACTCAAGGCGAAGGACTTCGTCGCGCTCGACCTGTTCGCGCAGGCCCATTTTGTCGCGATCACCGGAAACGCGAACTTTCCCGCGCCACTGCCGACACCGGCGACCTTCGATCCCGTGTTGGCGAACTATACCAACATCCTGGAACAGATCACCGCTGCGGAGATCGCCTTGGACGGGCTGCGGGTGCAGCGCGGCCAGTTCCGCGACTCGTTGGAGGAACTGCTCACGGAACGCGGGGACTACGTGGAGCGCATCTCTGCGGGTGACGCGGTCAAGATCCTCAGCGCCGGATTCGAAGTGCAGGCGGAGGGTTCTGCCACCACCAGCATCGGCAAGCCCACCGACCTGTCCGCGACGATGGGCGACAACGAGGGCGAGATCGACCTTTCCTGCCACGCCGTGCTCCGCGCGAAGAGCTACATCATCGAGTACCGCGAGCACTCGGACACAGCCGCACCCGGCGCGTGGCTGCAGGGCAAGGTGAGCACCCGCAGCTCCGCCACCATCGGCGGGCTGGTATCCGGCAAGAAATACGGATTCCGCATCCGCGCGCTGGGTCCGAACGAACTGGAAAGCGCATGGAGCGACGAAGTGGTTTGCATGGCTCCGTGAACCGCAACCGGAAACCTTTTCCACAAACCCCGGCCCCGTCTGGCAAACAGGCGGGGCCTTTTTTGCGCCGCTGCGCCGGGCGGATGCCGGAAACCGCAAAATTTGCGTAAAAATGGCATTTGAACAGTGAAATGAGGTGAAAAGCGCGACAATTTGTCCCATTTTTAGCCTCGGAGGGGTAGGAGTGAGGTCACTCCCACCCCTAGGCGAGGTCACACCGACCCCTTGGTGAAGTCACACCGACCCTTGGGCGAGGTCACTCCGACCCCTTGGTGAGGTCGCTTCGACCCCTTGATGAGGTCACACCGACACCTAGGTGAGGTCGCTCCGATCCCTAGGTGAGGTCACTCCGATCCCGAGATGTGCTTGCTCCGGCCCCTGTGTGTGGCGGCTCCGACCCCGGGTGGACGAGACGTCCACCCGCCTCACAGTTCCTGCTCGATGGCCTTGAGGGTGAGGAAGAGGTCCTGCCAGCGTTTCAATCTCGGTTCGATGGCGAGTTTTTCCTTGGCGAGGTGGCTGCGGAGGTTGCCGAGGCAGCCGGCGTAGTCGCGGAAGACGATGCGGAGGGCTTCTTCGTAATCGCTGTGCAGGGTGCTGGCGAAAGCGCCGCAGGTATCCAGCAGACGGTGCTGGAACTCGCGGCTGATCGACTTGCGGGTGATCCATGCGGTGAGAATGCCGCCGATGAGGAAGAGCGCGGCGAATCCGCAGAGGATGTAGGGCAGCCAAGGGATGCCGAGTCCCCCGCAGACAGCTCCGGCGGTCGTGAGAATGAGCGTCATGAAGGTGAAGGACTTGAGCGCGATGTTCCGGCGGCGCAGTTCCTTGTCGAGCTGGTTGCGCACCTTGAGGTTGCCGATGCCCTGGCGGGCGGCGCGGCCGATCCGGGTGACGAAACGTTTCCGCGCTTGGGCCAAGGTTTCGTCGACAGGATCGGCGGAGCGGAGATCGATGCTCATTTCGTCCTGCACGCGGTCGCCGAGATGATTCCAATGCGCCTGGCATTCATCGACGAGTTCATCGCCATCCTTTTCGGCGACGGCCTCGACGGCGGCTTGCAGGCGCTCGATGAACACGGCCTCCATTTCGGAGCCGGTGCGGTCTCCGGTGAACAAGCGGAAGATGGAAGGCACCGCCGCCAGACGTTTGCGGAGTTGTTTGGTGGCCCACACGGCCTCGGACTCGAAGACTTCCGCGACGCCGGCGAGGTGGCGCGGCAGGCGTTTGACGAATCGCTCGCGCACGTCGTCGATCTCGCGCTCCACGCGTTCGAGGAAACGTCCCTGCTGGCTGATGCCGCGGGTTTGATCCTCGATGCGGTCCTCCACGGCGCGCAAGGCGGCGGCGGCTTGGCCGCGCCATGTTTCAAGCGTGCGGCGGCGGGCGGGGGATTGGCAGACGGTCTTGGAAATGAAGTCCTCCAGCACGGTGATGCCGCTGGCCTTGAGCTTGTCGCGGGCGAAGGGGCTGCTGCGCTTGGCTTCAAAGGCAAGCTTGCCGGAAACGGCGAAGATTTTCGGCTTTTGCCCGATGCGTTTCATCGAGAGGTCCGCCATGTGGCCGAGGATGACTTCGATGTCCTTGGGTTCGCGCTGGTCCGCTTGTTGGACGACGAAGGCGACGCGCTCCAACATGTCCTGCGGTATCCGAGAGATGAAATCCCAGGTGGCCGCGCCCCATGGATTGCTCACAGGGAAAACGAAGAGGACGAGATCCGCGGCGGGGATGAATTTCTCGGTGATCTCCTGGTGCTCCCGCTCGATGGAGTTGGTGCCGGGCGTGTCCACGAGGTTGAAATCTCGGAGGATCTCCACCGGGCGGTAGCGTTCCTCCAACAACGGCGTGACTTCGACGTCGCGGGCCGGGTTTCCATAACGATACCAGTAAACGCGGTGGGTTTCCGGCAGCACGTTCACGCGGCACAGTTCGCGGCCGAAGAGGCCGTTGAGCAGGGTGGACTTGCCGGCGTTCACCTCGCCGCAGACGACGAAGAGAAACGGCGTGCCGAGGCCCTGCTCCATTTCCTCGATCGGCAGCTTGTCGCCGAGGTCGGTGGAGGTTTCCTTGGCGAGCTCGGCGATGCCGCGCATCACACCGGACAAGCGTTCGCGGGTTGCGAAATAGCGCTCGCCGAAGGGACTCTCGCTCACGGGTGTTAGAAACGTTTCCTCAGATATTGGCGGGCGCGGCGGAGGCCTGCGCGGCGGCGGGCTCGGCCTTCATCGCCAGCAGTTGCGAGACGGTGACGAATTTGAAACCGCGGCGCAGCAGGCCATCGAGCGTGGCGGGCATGGCGTCCACGGTCTGCGCGTGGAGGTCGTGGGCGAGCACGATGCCACCGGGCGTGGTGCCGCTGAGGATGCGCGAGGTGACCACCGAGGGCCCCGGGCGTTTCCAATCCAGCGGATCGACCGACCAGAGGATGGTGGGATAGCCGAACTCCGCGTGAGCCATTTCGCGCTGGCGCTGGAGCAAGCCGCCGTAGGGCGGGCGCATCACGCGCATCTGCACGCCGGCCGCGCGGGCCACCGCATCATGGCAGCGGGTGAACTCGGTGCGCACCTCGCTGTCCGGGAGTTTCGAAAGCAGGCGGTGGGTGTAGGTGTGGTTGCCGATCTCATGGCCTTCCGCGACGGTGCGGCGGACGATCTGCGGGTAGAGGTCCACGCTGCGGCCGATGACGAAGAAGGTGGCCTTCACATTGCGGGCGCGCAGCATGTCGAGCAGCCGCGGGGTGTTTTGCGGATGCGGGCCGTCGTCGAAGGTGATCGCGATGTAGTTTCCGGAAACGAGGACCCGCGAGAAGGTGACTCCGGCTCCCTTGGAAAAGTTCGAGCTGAGCGCCATGTCCGGATTGCGCGGGACGGGGCCTTGCACGGGAGGCGTGCGGTATTTGGTATTGGCCGCGGTTTTCACCGGAGCGGCTCCGGCGGGAGGGGCGGGCACGGGTTTCTCCGGCTTGAGCGGAGCGGCCGCGGTGCAGCTCGTGAGAGCCGCCGATGCCGCGATGAAGCCGCGGCGGGTGAGGGTGGGGATGGGGTTCTCACCTTCCGCGCTGTGTTCCAGCGTGGTGTGGAGAAAGCGGAAACCAAGGGAGTTGAGGGGATTGGGCATTGGGGATGGCGACGGGGAAATGTTTAGGAGAGATTACGTATTTCCGACGATGTGTCACGCGTCGTTTTTCCGGAGCCGGGTGCCTTGGTTGAGCGCGTGCACGGTTTCTCCGGATGCCGACAGGAATCCATAGGACTGCCGCAAGGTCTCGCCGAGATAGGTTTTCGCCCTTTCCACCGCGCAGGGCAGCGAGTCACCCATTGCCAGCGCCGCCGTCACCGCGGCGGAAAGCGTGCAACCGGTGCCATGCGATCCCGCCACTGCGATCCGCTCGCTGCTGAAACGGAACACGCCGCTCCCGTCCACGAGCAGGTCCACGCAGGTCGGGCCATCGAGGTGGCCGCCTTTGAGGAGCACCGCCGTGCCGAAACGGTCCGCGAGTTCCCGCGCGGCGGGTTCGAGAGCGGATTCGTTAGGGATGTTTCTGCCTAGCAGAACTTCCGCCTCGGGCAGATTCGGCGTGATCACCCGCGCGAGGGGCAGCAGGAGTTCGCGGTAGGCGAGCACCGCGTCCGGCTCTAACAACGATGCGCCGGTGGAGGCGACCATCACCGGATCGACTACCAGTTTCACGGCGGGATTGGATTTCAGAATCCCCGCCACCGCCTCCACATGCCGGGCGGAAAACAACATGCCGGTTTTCGCCGCAGCCACCGGAAACGATTCCAACATCAGCGAAACCTGATCCGCCACCACCTCCACCGGCACCGGATGTACGGCGCGCACGATGTTCGCCGTTTCCGAAACCACGCAGGTCACCGCGGTGAGTCCGTGCACGCCGAAGTGCTGGAACGTTTTCAAGTCCGCCTGGATGCCGGCTCCGGCGGAACAATCGGAACCTGCGATGCTGAGCGCCACGGGGATGGTATCGGCCATGCCTCTTGATAACGCGGCGACTTCCGCGGGCAATGTTCTTTCTTTGGTTTACGCCT
>DAISZP010000208.1:0-9537 GCA_036824745.1 Luteolibacter sp. | reverse complement strand
ATTTCTGATAGAGAGGACAACAACTGGGCGAATGATGGATCCGACACCCAACGCGAAGGGTTTTTGGGGTCTGGTTTCGGACGCCGGTCAGGAAATCCACGCGCTCTCTCGGATTTCGCTTTGGTCGATGTCGCGGAATCTCCAGCGTTCTTACCGAAGCCCGACAAGGCAACCAGCCAACCGCTCAGAGAAAACACTCCGATACCCAGTATGCGGAGCCAGTAGACCGTGGGTTTTTTCATCCTAACGGATGATATCACGGCATCGGGCTTGAGGTGTCAAGATGGATGCAGGCGAACTAAAGACTTAATTCGTAGGCTCTCCGGTCAATTAAGTTAAAACAACTCCTGCTGCGGGGTTTGCGGAGCGGGAGGCAGCGGGGCTCCGATTTTCTCGTAGGCCTTCGGCATCGCCATGCGGCCGCGCGGGGTGCGCATGACGAAGCCCTGCATGATGAGGAAGGGTTCGTGGACTTCCTCGATGGTGGCCGCGTCCTCACCGACGGCGACGGCGAGGGAGTTCAGGCCGACGGGGCCGCCGCCGAACTTGTAGATGAGCACTTCGAGCAGGCGCTTGTCCATTTCATCGAGGCCTTGCGAGTCGATCTCGATCATGGCGAGCGCGGCGTCGGCGGTGGCTTCATCGATGTGGCCCGCGCCGCGGACCTGGGCGTAATCGCGCACCCAGCGCAGCAGCGCGTTGGCCACGCGCGGCGTGCCGCGGGCGCGGGAGGCGACTTCGAGGGCGCCGGAGCGTTCGATGGAAACGTCCAGCAATCCCGCGGAACGTTCGATGATCTGGGAGAGTTCCTCGTGCGTGTAGTAGTCGAGGCGGTTGGCGAGGCCGAAGCGCGAGCGCAGAGGAGCCGTTAGAAGTCCCGAGCGCGTGGTGGCTCCGACGAGAGTGAAACGCGGCAGGTTGATCTGGATGGAGCGCGCGGAGGGGCCGGAGTCGATGATGATGTCCAGACGGAAGTCCTCCATGGCCGGATAGAGGTATTCCTCGATGGCCGGGTGGAGCCGGTGTATTTCATCGATGAAGAGGATGTCGCCCTTCTGGATGTTGGTGAGGATGCCCGCGAGGTCGCCGGCTTTTTCGATCTGCGGGCCGGAGGTGGTGTGGAGCTGGGTGCCGGCGGCTTTGGAGATCAGGTTGGCCAGCGTGGTTTTTCCAAGCCCGGGTGGGCCTGATAGAAGCACGTGGTCCAGCACGTCGCCGCGCTGTTTGGCGGCTTCCAGCATCAGCAGCAGGCGCTCCTTCACCTTTTCCTGGCCGATGAATTCCGAAAACGCGGGCGGGCGCAGGGAGACGTCGAACGCGGTGGCGGGTGCGGTCGTGGTTTGCTGGTAGAAGTTCTCGGACATCGGGCGCTCGGCGGATATTGGAGCCCAGCGGGCGGCGGGAGAGAAGCGCCAAGTTCGCGGACGGTGGCGGGGATTTCCAGAAACCCGGCCGTTGCTATCCAGAGTAAACGGCCGATTCTCGGAAAACGCGGGATTTTTCCGTGACCGACGGTCAGGATCGTCCCGGCATGGAAGACAAGCGAATCAATCCCGCTCTCGTATGGTTGGACGACCGTGGAAAGCACATCCAGGCGCACGGCGGGGCCGTGATCGAGGTGGATGGCGAGTATTTCTGGTTCGGAGAGGACCGCTCGCCGGACAACGAACCGGGCACCTGTTGTGTCGCCTGTTATTCATCCACCGATCTCGTGAACTGGCGGTTCCGCAACCAGGTCTTTGTCGGGCGCAACCCGGATCAGGTCGATGGCTTGTGGCAGATCGAGCGGCCGAAGGTCTATCAGAACAAGAGGACCGGCAAGTTCGTGATGTACCTGCACATGGACGGCCAGGCTCCGGGAAACTGGTCGCGCTACAGCATGGCGCGCGTGGGAATCGCGGTCTGTGACACGGTGGATGGAAACTACGAGTATGTCCGTAGTTTCCGACCCTTGGGCAAGGAGAGCCGCGACATCGGGCAGTTCATCGATGACGACGGACAGGCCTATCTGATTTTCGAATGCCGACCGGAGAAGGGCTTTCACATCGCGCGCCTGTCGGACGACTACATGGACGTGGCGGAATCCGTCGCGTTCATCCAGGCACCGATCGAGGGCGGCGCCATCGTCCGGCATGAAGGGCTCTACTACTGCCTCGGCTCCCACCTAACAGGATGGTGGCCGAACGCGAACCAGTATTGCGTGGCGGAGAAACTCGAAGGACCGTGGTCGGAACTGAAGCACATCGCCCATCCGGAAACGCTGACCTTCGTGTCGCAGTCCACGTGTCTGCTGAAGGTCGCGGGATCGGCGAAAACCACCGTGATCTACATGGGTGACGTGTGGCGGCCCTATGAACTGGGAGACAGCCGTTACCTCTGGTATCCCCTTCAGATCGGTGGTGGGGAAATGGCGTTGAAACCCATGACGGGCTGGATGCCCGGACCGTGGTCCATCGATGTGGCCAGCGGGGAAGTGGAGTTTTTCGAAAACCCGTGAGTGGTCCCGAACCGCCCCGATCGGGTGGCTTTGACACTTCTCAGGAACTGGGATCGTAGCGTTTCAGACACGCTATTTCCTTTGTCATGAAAATCCCGACACATCGCCTTTCGATCCTACTCTCGTGGATTCTCATGACCGTGGTAGGTCATGCCCAAATGACGTTGGAGCCTGCCATGAAATGGGCGGATGAAACGCGGCTCGGCCGTCCGCATGCGAAGGATCCCTGCGTGGTGAGTTTCGGCGGACGCTATCTGATGTATTTCTCGCTGCCTCCCTATGATGGGAAACTCGCACCTCCGAACGCGCCCCGCGGCTGGTCCATCGGCATCGCCGAAAGCCGGGATCTCGATCACTGGAAGAAAGTGGGCGAACTTCATCCCTCCCAGGAATGTGATCGCAACGGACTCTGCGCGCCGGGGGCCCTGGTATTGGATGGCAAGGTTCACCTTTTCTATCAGACTTATGGCAACGGACCGAAGGACGCGATCTGCCACGCGGTTTCCGCGGATGGTGTTTCGTTCGAACGCGACGCATCGAATCCAGTGTTCCATCCGCAAGGAGCGTGGACGAGCGGTCGCGCCATTGACGCCGAAGTGTTTCCCGTGGGTGACAAGCTGCTGATGTGGTACGCCACGCGGGATCCGGAGATGAAGGTCCAGATGATCGGAATGGCGGAAGCGGATCTTCGTTCCGGCTTCGGAAGAAACTCGTGGAAACAGATCGGAAACGGACCGGTGATCAAACCGGAGCTGCCATGGGAGAAACTCTGCATCGAGGCGCCATCCGTGATGAAGCGCGGCGACCGTTATCTCATGTTCTACGCGGGCGGCTACAACAACGAACCGCAGCAGATCGGTCTGGCGGAAAGCGCCGACGGTATCTCATGGAAGCGTGTTTCGAACGAACCGCTGCTGGCCAACGGATTTCCCGGAGAATGGAATGCCTCGGAGTCCGGCCATCCGGGTGTCTTCGTGGATAAAGACGGCAAGACCCATTTGTTTTTCCAAGGCAACAACGACCGCGGAAAAACATGGTGGCTCGCAAGGGTTCCCGTGGAGTGGAAAAACGAACTCCCTGCGATTAAAACCGGCCGCGCAACGAGCCGCTGAGCGCCGCCGTTCAGCGGAATTGGTTGTGCTGAGGCTGATAAATGTAATCCGCCGCGGACAAGGCGTTCACCAGCGCGTCTTCATCCAGCCCGTGGGTCTTCACCAGATCGTCGAGTGATTCACAGTGGTTTCGCAGTTCCGTGTTCACCAAGCCGACAAGCAGGTGGGGATCCATCTGGAGGCATCTGGAAAGGTCCATGCGCGCGGAAGGTGGCGGTCGGAGGTCGGGAAATCAAGCCCGCGATGAAAACGAAAATCCCGATGCGAAGCGCGTCCACACCGGGATTTCAGAGGATGCAACGGGTTTCTCAGCGGGCCGCCTTCACTTCGGCGAAACCGCAGTCGATGTATTGGCCGCCGTGGTCCTGATGGCAGTGGATCGCGATGGTGACCTTGGACCCCGGGCGGAGCGCGTTGCGAGCTTCCTTGTTGATGGGGATGGCTTCGTAGTCGCCCGTGAAACCGGCGGTTTGCAGGGCGAGGACACCGTTGAGGTAAACCTCGGCGTCATCATCGTGGTGCAGCCACAGGTGGAGGTTGTTGATGTCCGTGTTGGATGGAAGTTCGACTTCACGGCGGATCCAGATGTCATTGCCGTCCCACTTGGTTCCGATCTTCACGCCCGGGGTGCCTTCGGTGCCGAATCCACTCTTGCCGGTTTTCCACGATTTGGCGTCGAAGCGTTGTTTCTCCCAACCAGGTTCTGGCTTGCTGGTGGTGTAGCTCCACTCGCTCTGTTGTTCATGCGCGCCGGGCACGGTCACCTTGACGACCGGCGGCTTTGGCATCGGCGCCCACTTGGCGGCCTTGGTCACATCGCGGGAGGCATATTTTTTCCAAACTTCTTTGTTATAGAGCATCTGGAGGAAAACGCCGCCGATCACCGGGCGGGCGGTGAAGCCGACCTTGCGGCCGCTGCCGGTTTCATACCAGTCCGTGAGCGGAGAGCGGTCGGGAGTTTCCTGGATGAACTTCACCACCGGATTGACGAGGGCGTCGAAGTCGGAACGGTTCTGAGTGAGCGTGGCGGTCCACAGGATCCAATCGAGCTTGGTATACTCCTTGCGGTTGTCGAGCGGCAGGCCGTAGGTGTTCTGCTTTTTCAGATAGAAATCCATTTCCTTTCTCAACACATCGTCCGGGAACAAGCCGAGTCCGAGAATGCGGTCCCAGACGAGGTTGTATTTCTGACTCCATGTGCCCGGGCGGTCGAAGGCGAGGCGGGTGTGGTCGCCTTCCGTGCCTTCCTGGATCCAGCGCGCGGCGAATTCCTTGGCGAGCTTGGAAAACTCGGCGGCCTTGTCCTTCTCGCCACGCATGTCGCAGAGCTTGGCATAGGCACCGATCGCGCAGATGGCCTTGGCGGATAGATTCACGTTGTGGGCGAGGTGACCGGCGAAGTCGTCGGTGCAAAGTTGGTTCTCGGGATCAAATCCCTTGTCCTTAAGATAGTCCGCCCATTGCGTGAGCTGTTTCCAGTAGAGTCCGGCGAAATCGGCGTTGCCTTCCATTTGTGCCACCGCGGCGAAGAGCAGCAACAGGTTGCCGCTTTCCTCGACCGGCATCTGGTTGTCCTCGGTGCGTTCGCCGCCGCCGTATCTCTGGCCGTTGGCATGCGGATAGGTGCCGAGGTCATGCGGCGCGAATGGGAATTTCCAGCGCTCGGACGCCGCGTAGTTCATGAACGGAACGATGAACGACTTGGACAAACTCGGGCCGAACAGGAGGAACTGCGGCGCCATCGGATAGAATACATCCGAGGTGGCGATACAGCCGTTGCTGTGGTTCTCCTTGCTGAACTGAAGTGGTTGGCCGTTCGCGTCCGCCGCGAATTTGCCCGCGGCGAAACACTGGCGGTAGGACAGCGCGCCGATCCGCGCGTAACCTTCGCCGCCCGCCTCGCGGAGGTCATCCATGAACTCCTTGTCGAATTCCGCGCAACGCTTCAGCAGCTTGGCGTAATCCTTCGCGGAGGCTTTCAACAGATCCGTCGCCTCCCAGCCATTGCGACGCCAGAAGGGACGCAGGTTGGATTTCATGTACTGGATCGAATAGATGTCATCGTATGCGAGCATCAGCCAGTGCGAAACCGGGGACTTGCCAACCGATCCGAAGTCGAGCGACATGCGCAGCGCCGATGCATCCTGCGGCAGCACCTTGCCGGCTTCCGCGCTGACTTGTTTGCCGCCGGGCGCGGCGAGATAGAGGTATCCCCAATCGATGCGGAGATCATCGCCGGACTTCGCGAGCACTTGCTGAGTGGTGGAGCCCACGCGCAGCACGGTCATGCCGTCGAGGGTTCTCGCCGGATCCGCGGCCACGGGCTGGTTGGGAGTGTTCACCGTGAGTTCGCTGCCCGCTCCGAAGGTCACGCTCACCTTATGGGTGTTTCCATCGAGTGAAACCACGTCCTGGGTCACATAAGTGACGGGGCGCGAGAGGATGTCGATATCCTCCGGCAATGCGGGTGTGGTGAAGGTGAGGCGTAGCGAAACTCCAGATCCGGAGAACGTGTAGATCGTGCGTGTGGGCAGCACCTCCAGTTGGGTTTGAGGCAGTGCCGGAGTGTCGTCGCCCGGTGTGCCCATGACCTGATAGGTCTTGCCGTCGATGTTGATGACGCACTCGAGCTTGTGAGGCTTGCCGGTCCAGTGGGTGGTGTCGCCGTCGTTGAGCTTGTTGTGAGGCGACCACACGCTGAAGTAGGGGTCGCATGCGACAAGCGGGACCGATGGCGGCCGGAGCGGTTGCAGGTTCTCGGCGGATGCCGCCAGGGCGGAGCCGAAAACAAGGCCGGCCATCAAGGTGGGTTTCAAAAATCGGGGATTCATGGTGCTGGATCTGGCTACGCTTGCCGGGCCATCGAATATTCGAGCGAAGACGGGTTTTCCACCCCCCCGCTCGGGTGGGTGTGCTTTGAGTCATCATTACACTGGCGGAAAATCCTTCGATTCGGAAGGATGTTTTCCATGCGGGAGTTGGATGAAATCATCGCTGAAACGATGGGGTCAACCGTGCTCGGATCATTTCCGGTCGGCGGTGGATGCATCCATGACGCGAGTTTTCTCGAACTGGCGGACGGCAGGAAACTCTTCGTGAAATCGGGAGCGAGGGCGCACCTGTTGAACGCGGAGCGCATGGGCTTGGAGTTGCTCGCACCGCATATCCGTGTCCCGGCTTTGCTGGCTTGGGGTGAAGGTTGGCTTGCCTTGGAGTGGATGGAATTTCGTCCGCTGGGCCGCGATGGATCTCTCGACCTTGGAAAGCAGCTTGCGGCGCTCCACTCGGTGACTGCGGATGAGCACGGATTGGATCACGACAACTTCATCGGTGCCACGCCACAGATCAACCGGCGCTCCGCGTCCTGGATTGAATTCTATCAGAATTGCCGCCTGCTTCCTCAACTGGAGCTCGCCGCCCGGAACCGTCGCGTTCTTCCCGTTTCAAGAATCCTCTCCACCGCCGCAAAGCTGCTTGCGGATCACGAACCGCAGCCTGCGTTGTTGCATGGCGACCTGTGGTCCGGAAACACAGCCGCGCTTCCGGATGGTGATGCGGTGGTGTTCGATCCCGCGCCGTATTTCGGGGATCCGGAGACGGACCTCGCGATGCTGGAACTGTTCGGCGGATCTCTAACAAGCGAGTTTCTCGATGGATACGGCCGGGTTTCGAAGCAACGCGAATGTCGGCGTCCGCTTTACGATCTCTACCATGCCTTGAACCACCTCAACCTCTTCGGTTCCGGATACACGGGCATGGTGCGGCGCTGTCTATCAGATCTCGGCGTGGTTTGAACCGTTCACTTCCGGAACTGCGCGGTGAACTCCGCGATGCTGAGAGAATTGTCGTGGTCCTTGTCGAGGTCCGAGAAGATCTGTTGAAGTTTGCCGGGATTGGACTTCGCCTTCGGACTCTTCTTCCATTCCTCGAAGGATAACTTGTCGTCCTTGTTCGCGTCCAAACGGCGGAAGACGCTCATGCCCGGTTGATCCGCGGTGTTCGTGTTTGAGGCGGACAGTTTCAGTTCGTTGTAACCTTTAGCCACCTTGTATTCCGTTTTGAGAATACCGATGGCCTGTTGGATGAAGTCGCCTTGTTTGGAGGCGAGGTCTTTGGCCTCCGCGCGATCTTCCGCTAGATCGTAAACCTCCCACGGAGACGGTGTTTCGGAAAACAAGTTGCGGCGGATCGCCTTCATGTGTCCGATCCGCACCGCGGCCTGCCCGCCGTATCCGCCGCCGCACCAGACCATCGGCTTGCGCGCAGGAAGTGAATCGGATCCGCCTGTCCAGAGCGGCAGCAGGTTGTCACCGTTGGGTTTTCCCGCATCCACTCCGGCCAGCGCGCAGAGCGTGGGCATGATGTCGGCGTGATAAGCCGGTTGGTCGATCGTTTTTCCCGCGGGCACATTGCCGGGCCAGGAAACGATGCAGGGCACCCGGATGCCGCCTTCATACAGCTGTCCCTTCAATCCGCGGAGACCGTCCACGGAGTTGAAGAATCCATGATCCACTCCGCCGACGTCGTGCGTGGTGCCGTTGTCGCTGGTGAAAATGACGAGCGTGTTCCGATCCATGCCGGACGCCTTGAGTTTGTCTAACAAAAGTCCGACGTTGTGATCGAGAAACGAGATGGTCGCGGCATAAGCGGCGCGCGGACGGGAATGCGGCAGGTATCCTTTTTCTCCGCGGTATTCCTTGTCGTCCCATTCCTTCGGATACTGGTCCACCCATTCCTTCGGCGGTTGCATGGCGACGTGGGGTTCCAGCGGCGCGTAGTAGAGGAAGAACGGCTGGTGGTCCGCGGCGCGGGCGTCCACGAACTTGAGCGTTTCGTCGATGATGAGTTTGGATGCGTGTTTTTGCCCGGTGTATTTCGAATCGTCCACGGCTCCTGCGGGGGCTTTCTGGTGTCCGGGGATTCCGGGCGTGTTGATGATTTCCTTCTTTCCATCGCGCCAGAGGAATTCCGGATAGAAACTGTGGCACACCCGGTGGTCGGTGTAGCCGTAGAAAACATCCACTCCTTGCTGATCCGGAGCGCCGGTGCTGCCGTATTCGCCAAGGCCCCACTTGCCGAATGCGCCGGTGAGATAACCCGCTTTTTTCAGGGCTTTCGGCAGAAGGTAGGCATCTTTGGAAACCGGCCAATCGCCGCCGAGTTGGCTGTCCGCGCTGCCTTCCTTTGGATTGACGCGCTTGAGGTCCTGGATGTCGCATCCGCCGGTGTGGCGGCCGCTGAGCAGCACGTTGCGCGACGGGCTGCAGACCGGCGCGCCGCTGTAATAGTTCGTCCAGCGTTCGCCACTTGCGGCGAGCTGGTCGAGCTGCGGTGTCTTGATTTTCGTCTGGCCGTAACTCCCGAGTTCGGCGAAACCGAGATCATCGGCATGGATGAGCACGATGTTGGGTTTCGGATCGGCCGCGTGTGACAGACAGGCGAGCAGGAGAAGCAGGGAGAGAGGTTTCATGTGGATCAGGGATTGCCAAGCAGCGCTTCCAAGGGCTTGAGATCGGGTTTGACCGGCGCACCGCTGGACTTGTCGATGGGAAACTGCGCGCCGATGGAATCCATGTGCGCGAGCATGTGTTTAGCAAGTTCCATCGCGGACTTTGGTTCGCTCTTCAACAGGTCGTGTTTTTCGCCGATGTCGGAACGGGTGTCGAACAGGCTCCACTCGCGGGTTTCATACTGATAGATCAGCTTGCGGGATCCTTCCGTCCAGGTGCTGAAAAGTTCGTTGTTGTGCTTTCCATGCGGGAAATGGACGAGGAATCCCTTTGCGGGTTTGTCGCTTGAGCCTCGGAGCGCGGGGCTGAAGTCGCGGCCATCGATCACAGAGTCTTTCGGAAGCGGTGTGCCGGTGACGGACAACAAGGTGGGCATGAAATCCGAGGGGACGATCATGCTGCCATCACGGCTGCCCGG
>DAISZP010000207.1:3849-9637 GCA_036824745.1 Luteolibacter sp. | reverse complement strand
GGCAACTTCCTTCTGTGCGGCTTTCCCGAAATCCGGATCGTTCTGATCCCATGGCCAGTTCACAATGTCCGCATGTCTCGGAGGTGGTTCCCCTGCACGGACTTCAAGCTTCGCTGCCCGAACCACCGCGGCTTTCACGACCGCCGCGCCATGCACTCGCCGTTCCGCTCCCACTTCTTCCTGTCCGATCGCTTTCAATGATTCGAGTGGCTCCGCACCATGGCGGAAAACGGATGTTTCCCCATTTCTGGGATTCGGCATGAAAGCCGCGGGCTTTACGGACGAAGCATTGTAATGTCCCGATGAAGTCAGAAAACGCGCGAGATCTTCCTCATCCGCGACATGCTCAGGCAGCCCGGAGGGAAGTGTCATTGGCGCAGATGCGTTTGATTTCCTCGATGATGCGCGGAGCCAGCCTGCCATCCGTGAATCTCGCCACCGCATGCCCGCGATCCGTGCCATCGATCCACGCATACGGAAGGCGGTCCGTCTTGCCCGCACTCAGAGTGAATGTTCTACCGCGCACGGGCATCCAGTCCAGCGAGACGCATCCGTCAGGCTCGATGGAAAACGACGGCATCGGCAGATCATCGGGTAGGGAGCGGACGATTTCCTGGGCGAGCCGCAGCGCCCGGATGTCCATGGCTTCCGCGCCATAGCCGTCCCAATCGGGCTCGGCGCATTCCTTCGCCAGTTGAGAGAGTTCGGAGAGCGCGATGGCTTTGGGGCCGAACAAGGCCACCGATTGTTCTGTACGCTCCACCACGCTGGACGCGCTTTGCATCACAGCGGCGGCTTCCGCAGACACGGCGGAACGCGGGCGGGACAGTGCCGTGACCGCGGTGTATCCAGCCACCATCAGGCCGAGTGAGAGAACAGGTTCAGGCATTGCGGGGTTAAAGTGTGCCGGAAAATCCGGTTTTTCAAGCTTCTTAACGATTCGATCCGGGGAAGCAACTCGCCCCATTCCGGCGGGGGCGACAAACACTCAAAATAAGTATCGATGTCCAGAATCACCGGAAGCTTGTCGCCTTCCGGAAGCTGGGAGGTTTTGACGATGTTCACCAGATTGCCGGTTTCCTCATCCACAGCCATTTGCTGATCGAAGAACCCAACAATTCCCAATTTCAGTCCGGTGGCGGGCAAACGGGGAGGCGTTGCCAGATAGTCTCCATAATCGAGCCTGTCATCCTTCAGCGGAAGCAGGATGCGATTGATCATCCGGAAGCCGATCTTGCGCACCATCACCGGCCCTGCCAGTTCGCGGAACGTCAACCACGCGGATTCGATCTCAGGAAGGTAGTCATCCAGCGTGGTGTAGGGTGCCAGACGGTTGAAGGAGAAACCGTTCGCGCGGAACTGCACCAACTGTCTCTCATCCTCGGTGAGAAACTGCACGGCCGCCAAGCCCTCATTGAATTGATGCACGGGAGCCGCATCCCCTCCGGCGGTTAGAATGTGATTCTGCACGAACTGCTGGCGGACCTTCGGATAGCGACTCCGCAATACCTCGTGGGAGGCTGCCTGTAGCGCGCTCCAGTCCAGCGTCGGTGGCAGGTCGCAATCAATATCAAGCACCGCTTCGATGATCGGCGCGTGGTCCAGTTGGAATCGGATGTCTTCCATAATTGTGTGCTCTTTTTCGATCAAGCGGTCGCAATCGTTCGTCATGCACCCTCCACCAGCTTGATCTCGTCCTCAGTCAGGCCGTAGAGGTCATAAACGAGGCGATCGATCTGCGCGTCCGTGGCGGAAATCTGACGGTCCAGCGCGGTTTGTTCGTGCGGTGTCTTCGCGGTGGCGCGCTGCTTGTGCAGATCCAGCATCTTCTCCACCAGCGCGACAATGCGGTCGTGTGCGGCGACGTCGGTTTTGTTAGCGGGATCGATGACGCGGATGGGAAAATCAGTCAGTCCCTTCGCCGTGAACTCAATGTATCCGTGAAGTTTCTGAGGACAAACTGCCTTCAAATAGTGACCAGCCAACTTTGAATTCATCATCCCAAGCACATACTCCTCCTGCAATTGAGCCGAAGGTTTTAAAATGATGCAAGGGCACCTTGCTCCATCAAATGTGGTGTGCTCCTCTAGAAGACCGATTGAGCAACGCAGAGCAATTCCTTTCACCGCGAGTTTCTTGGGGTGAATTAGGTTGAACGAGCCTGCTCGCAGATGACGATACCAATCTTCACCTCGTGCGTAGAAGCGTCGGCTATCCTGACGTTCTCTCAATTTCGGTTTGTGTCCCAGCAAATAGGCGTAAGCCTTGGGGAACTTCGACTTTAATTCAGACTCGGATATAAGAGTCGGATTGCCCTCGTTGTCGGAACGATATGGATAAATGATCACGGCATCCGGCTTCACGAGGCTGTATCGATTCACTTCTCCACCCCGATATGCATATGGAATCAAAATATCTGACTCGATAGAGAATTTCTCCGCCTGTTCGGAACTCAACACGAATGCCTCATTCAACCCGCACTTCGTTCCAATGTATGCCTTTCCAAACTGTCGAAGTGGTGCCACTGGAACAGCACCTTTGGCAAGCGCTGCCGTTAGGTCGAACCCGCTGAATATCCACGGACCATCGGAAAGTGACGCTAGAACCAAATGCTTTGAGGACGCAGCTAAAATCGCAGCCAGATTGAGGTCGTCGCGCTTTGTAATTCTCTTTACCTCAATACTTGTGGTTTTCACCCGACTCAGCGTGACGATGGCGGGATAGGTGCTCGCCGATGAAAAGACCGGCAGAGAACCGAAATCGACGATCTGATGCAATTCGCCGAATCTGAGTCGTTCGCGAAGTTTTCGCCCATAATCCGTTGAAAGCCATTGCGACGTGCAGATGAACGCAGCTCTTCCTCGTTCACTGATCAAGAGAAGCGCTTTCTCAATAAACACCAAGGAGATGTCCATCTTGCTCGTGGGAGTCTCATACGTCGTGAACAGATAGTCAGCTTCGACGTGCGCGATCCTCTGGATTCGGATGTACGGCGGATTGCCGATCACCGCGTCGAAACCACCCGCTTTCATGATCTCCGGAAAACCATCCTTGCCGTCCCAGTCGAAGACATTGACGCGGAGGCGGGCGTCGGTGTCCATTTCGGGGAGGCCGGGCTGGGCGTAAAAGTCGGAGCCGATGAGCGAGTTGCCGCACTTGATGTTGTTTCCGAGGTCCGGCAGGACGCGTTGGTGGATGAGTTCGCGCTGGACGCTTTGGGAGGTTTCGCCTTCGAGGACTTTGAGCAGCAGGGAAAGCTTGGTGACTTCCACGGCCTGGCTGTCGATATCCACACCGTAGATGTGGGCGAGCAGGATGCGCTTGCGCTCGGCGGTGGTGAGGACCCAACCGCCACCGCGGGAGGAAACGAGCACGGGGTTTTTCCCCTTGGCGAGTTTCCCGGGATCGTGGGCGATGTAGTATTGATGATACCAATCCAGCAGGAACTGATAGGCAACGATGAGGAAGGAACCGGAGCCGCAGGCGGGATCGAGCACGCGGATGGACTCGATCTGTTTGGGCGTCTTGCCTTCGATGAGCGGACCGACGGTTTGTTTGACGATGTAATCGACGATGTAACTTGGCGTGTAGAAAACCCCACCCGCTTTCTTGACCTCCGGTTTGTCCTCCACGACGGCGCGGTGGCCAGCCTTCAACGTGATAACCTTGCCAAGGAACTGCTCATAGACGGAGCCGAGGATGTCCGCAGGGAGGACGGAGAACTCATAGGGGCTCTCCGGATAGTAGAGGTGGGTGATGATGTCCTTGAGAACTTTGTCATCCAACAGGAGATGGGGCGTGAGCGTGTCCGGTTCCTCGGCCTGGCCTTTTTCCTTGGAGAAGTGGAAGAGCCCGGAGTTGTAGCGGTGATCGGCAGTGCGGAAGAGTTCCAGCAGGCGCGGGTAGGTCTGGGTGCCATTGGCGATGCTGCGCAGGCGGCCGTAGTCCTCGGTGCCGCGGTCCTCGCAAATGCGCAGGAAGACGAGGCGGTCGATGGTTTTCTGAACGGCGAAGTTCAGATCGCGCACGGAGAGATCCGGATTGCGCAAGGCGAGGTTGCGGGCCAGCAGGTCGCGCCAGCGCTCGATTTCCGCCAGAAACTCCGCGTCCACCTCGGCGGTGCCTTTTTTCCTTTTGTTGGATTCCGCGTATTTGTCGAAGGAGCCTTTGAGGATGGCGTCGCGGGAGAAGATGGCGGCGATCTCGTCCCACTTTTCCGGATATTGGTCGCAAGTGCAGTAAAAGGTGCGGGCCTTGGAGGAGGGGTCGCCTTTCACCGGCTTGATCCGGGTGTCATAGATGGCGAATTCCTCGAAGTCCGATAGAATCGAGAGCGGCATCTTGGCGGACCATGCGTAGCGACGGAGCTGATAGGCCGGATCGACATCGGACTTGATGTTTACGGCGGGTTTCTTCGCTTCGAGGAAGAACTTGCGCTGGCCGTGGAGGGTGAAGCCGTAATCCGGAGCCTTGACGTGGACGCCCACGCGCAAGGCATCCTCATGGATCACATCGCGGTATTGCGGTGCTAGTCCGGCTGAATTGCCCATGTCCCAACCGAGCGCGGCGAAGAAAGGATCCAGGAATTCCTTGCGGAGTTGGGCTTCGTTGTAATTTCCGGAGCGGTAGTGATCGCGGTGATCCGCGAAGGTTTCGCAGAGCTTGAGGACGGAGTCAGGCGCGGGCATCGGATTGCGTGAAACTAATGAAACGCACGGAGCGCCTGCGAGGGGAATTTTCCGCACGAAAACGGCGGCTCCGGGGAGGAGCCGCCGCTTGGGTGGAAGCCAGCGGCGGTCATGGACGCGCCGCTTGCTACAGAGGGATCACACGTCGGTGGTGGGCACTTTGGGGGCGGATTCTCCGAGGTCGCGGATGATGCGGGCGTTTTTCCAGGCGGCGGCGAAGTTGCGGCCGGCTTCGGTTTTGCGGAAGCGGAGGACGAGGCGGTCCATCTTGGCGAGGAGTTCGCTCACTTCGCGGAACTGCGGGCGGAGGGCTTGGGTGAGGGCCTTGCGACCGGCGATGGCGGCGGCGGGATCGGCGATGATTTTCTCGAAGTCGGCGGTTTCCTTGGCGAGCAGGGTGGCGTCCGCGGCATCGAGGCCGTAGTCGGCGAGAGCAGCGGCATCGGTGGCGAGGGCGGCGGTGAGCTTGGTGTGGAGGAGCTTGGCTTTGGCGATGAGCTCGACATCGCGCATGCGCTGCCAGGTGCGGAATGGGATATCGATCTGGGCGGCGTCCGCGTGGTTGTTTTGATCCTCGAACCAGTCTGCGAGGGCCTCGCTGATCTCGTGGGCGATGGTTTCGAGTTCCTCTTCCTCACGTTCCTTGTCCGCGGCGTGGCCGGTGGTGTCGGCCTGCTGGGCGGAGATGGTGCCGGTGAGGGCGTCCACCTTGGCGCGCAGGAGCTCGGCGCGGGTGGTGAAGAGCGCGGGATTCTGGTTTTTCCAGACTGCATGGCGTGCCGGCTCGGCAAGCAGGGAGAGCACGGCGAGGAACATGTTGTGGCGGTTGGCGAATTCGTTTTTCATGGGGTTGTTTTCTGTGTTTATGGTTGGCTTTCAGTGTTTTGCGGCAGGGAAAGGGATCCGGGCGAGGCTGGAGCCTCGCGGTCCGGAAGGCCGACCGGGACGGTGACGGGACCGACCGGGGCGTTGACAGGATCGACCGAGGCGTTGACAGGATCGACCGAGGCGTTGACAGGACCGACCGAGGCGTTGACAGGACCGACCGAGGCGTTGACGGGGGCGACCGGGTCGTTGACTGGGGCGACCGGGCGGTTGTC
>DAISZP010000207.1:0-3839 GCA_036824745.1 Luteolibacter sp. | reverse complement strand
GGGTGGGCCTGGAAATTGACAGAACCGACGCCGAAGCGGCTTCTCCGGAGGTGTTTCCGGAGGGGCGGGTGGATGAACGTAGGTGATGGAAATGTTGTATCTACCAATTGCTAACAACCTAGCAGAGGAAATCAGGCAGATGTCAATTAACCATTTCGGCATTCTGTCCCGGGCCGTGAGGATTGCCTCACCTCACGCATTCACCAATCTCTCGATCATCCACGCGATGCCGGCGCAGGAGATGACGATGGAGCCGGTGGTGAATGCGGTTTTCTCCCATTTCCTGAGCGGGAGGAAGAAGAGGAAGGCGGCGGCGAGGATGGTGATCTGGGCGAGCTCGACGCCGAGGTTGTAGCCGATGAGCGGCTCGGTGAGTTTGGCGCGCGGGAGATCGCGGAGTTTCTCGCCGAGTCCGCCGGCGATGCCGATGCCGTGGATCATGCCGAAGCCGAGGATGATGGCCATGCGGAGCTTGCCGAGCTTGGGCGCGACGAGGTTCTCGATGCCGATGAAGGCGATGCTGAGGGCGATGAGAATTTGCAACAACTTCGATGGCAGATCGACCCAGCCGAGAACGGACAGGGCGAGCGTGAGCGAGTGGGCGAGGGTGAACATGGTGGATTGCAGCAGCAGCGGCTTCCACTTCGGCACCATGAGGAACATGCCGAGGATGAAGAGGATGTGATCATATCCCAACGGCACGACGTGGAGATATCCGGACCTGATCCATCCGAGAAACGCGGATGGCTGATCCGCGGGCTTGGTTTCCAGGACAGCGGCGGGGTTTCCGGACGCACCCGCGGCGGCTTGTTGGCGGACGAGGGTGAAGCTGTTGCCCGGCAGGATGCTGACCACCTCGCCGTCCTCGCTGTCTTCGGTGAGGATGATCAACTCGGATTCCTCCTCGCCGCTCCAGTGGATGGTCAGGTCTCCCGCGCCGTTTTGTTTGTCCACGATGAGCCGGGTGGTCATGAGCGCCCAATCGGCGGCTTCTTCGGGAAGGGTGAAGGGAGTTTTGTCGAAATCCGGAAACGCGAACCTGAACGGCACGTCCCTGCCCGCGAAGGTGATGCGGATGACGCCGCGCAGGGTCTTCTCGGTCTCACGGCGGATACGGGCGAGTTCCCCGGGTGGTGCCTTCATCGTGGCCTCGCGGCTGAGCGGCAGCCCGCCGGGCACCTTGCGGGTTTCCGGCAGCATGTAGGCGATATCCATCTGCCCTTCGAGCCGCCACTCGGTATCGGTGCTGAGGAACTCGAATTCGACGGTTTCCACCTGGTGGGCGCGGGCGACTCCGGTCATGAACGCCAGAATCAGGAGCACGGCGAGGAGGCGGAACGATTTCATGAGGGAGGCAGGCGGAAAGACTCGCTGATCGCCGCAGTATTACAAGTCCGCTTCAAGCATCCACGACCATGATGCCCGTCTCACGAATCCTCATGACCGCGCTGGCCGGCGCGGCGCTCGCCACCGGCGGGGAACGGCAGCCGCTCTATCAGGAATCGCTGCGGCCGCAGTTCCACTTCACGGCGCGCTATTGGGACGAATACATGCTGCATCCGCCGAACCACCATGAGGGCTGGATGAATGACATGAACGGACTGGTTCACAACGACGGCGAATACCATTTCTTCGCCCAGCGCTGGTGGTCCGCCTGGCTGCACGCCACCAGCACGGACATGATCCACTGGAAGGAAACAAAACCCGCATTCGGAAAAGGCGGCAGGTTCGGCGGAACGCAGTCCGGCGGCTGCGTGGTGGACCATGCTAACAGCTCTGGTCTCGGCGACGGAATCACAGCGCCGATGGTCGCCTTCTGGAGCAGCACGGACAATCTCAGCCAGTGCATCTCCTACAGCCGCGACCGCGGCCGGACCTGGACGAAGTATGAGAAGAACCCGGTGCTGATTCACGCCCATCGCGATCCCAAGGTCTTCTGGCACGAGCCCGGCAAGAAGTGGATCATGATCCTCTACGGGCCCGCGGATCAGCCGCCGGAACGTACTTTCGCATATGGTTTCAATGGGGAGCAAAACGACGCGCACGAGCTGCGCCCGGCGAAACCCGGCGAGTGGATGGCATCGGTGATGCGCGTGTTTCCCGATGGCCGGGTGGTCGTTTCGGATCAGAACGGCACTTCGGAGGGCCGCATCGACGCGGGGAAACTGAACATCGGAAGGCACACATTCCGCATCGGCGCGAAAGCCGACGGCACCGAAGGATTCTCGGGAGACATCGCTGAAATCCTCGTTTACGACCGACCTCTAACCGATCGCGAGGCGGCGGATTGCATCAAGCGCATGCGAGGAGAGGAGCTTCCCGGAGGAGTGCATCATCCGGTGAATGGATTGAAGCTCCGTCTGGATGCGGGGCTTGCGGAACAGAACGAAGACGGCGGAACCGGCCGATGGCGGGATCTATCAGGACGTGGGATCGACATGCTCGCAAAATCCGGCAGCGCGGAGGTCAAACGGGTGAAGGACGCACCGGGAGATCGGCAGAGAGCGGTTCATTTCACCGGAAGCTCATCCTTCGAGGGACCCGCGGTGCTCGACGAGGGCGATGACAGTTTCACCATCGCCGCGCTGTGGCGGCGGGAGCGGGCCGAGGGTTCCGAAGTGATCTGTGAGCAAAACTCCGCCAACAAGGAAACCGGCCGGCGGGCCGCGCTGCTCACGGTTTCAAGAAACCAGGAGGAAAACCACTACCTGCTCTTTGAATCCCGCAATCTTCTCGACTGGACGAGACTCCCGGGCTCCATCCCGGATTCCTACGAATGCCCGGACATGTTCGAGCTGCCGGTGGAGGGTTCTCCAAACGAGCGAAAGTGGGTGATCATCGATGGCAACGGCGACTACGTGATAGGAAGTTTCGACGGCAGGAGATTTCTAACCGAAAGACCCAAACGCAAGGGCGACCATGGCAGGAATTTCTATGCCACCATGACCTTCGAGAACATGCCGAAGGAGGATCCACGCCGGGTCCAGATGGCATGGATGCGCGGATGGGATGATTACCCGAAAGACATGCCATTCAACCAGCAGGCGAGTTTCCCCTGTGAGCTCACGTTGAGGAAATCCGGTGATCAGTTGATCCTTTGCCGCTATCCGATCCGTGAAATTTCCAAGATCCACGGCACGACATTTTCGCTCAATGACCAGACGCTCAATCCGGGCGACAATCCGCTCGCTCAGATGAAGGGCGAGCTGTTTGACATCCGCCTGCGACTCGGTGTTTCACGATCGACCTGCGACAAGCTGGTTCTCAAGACCCACGGCAACGTCACGGAATACGATCTGAAATCCCGCAAACTCCGTTCTCAGGGCAGCGAAGTCGCCCTCGCTCCGGTGTCCGATGAGATCGAGATCCGCGTGCTGGTGGACCGCTTGTCATTGGAAACCTTCGGCAACCGCGGCGAGGTTTCCATCACCAACATCGCCTACCAGAGACCCGGAAATCCCGCGCTGGAACTGCGTGCCGAGGGAGGCGACGCATTCATCCGGTCCCTGGAGGTCCGCGAACTCCGGTCGATCTGGAAATGAGGCGGCAGCTTGCGGTTGCGTCCGAACGAGCGACCCGCTAGCGTGCCGCCCGTGTCCCGTCCCGTCGATGCCGTGATCGAATTCCTCGAAGCCGAACAGGCCCGCGGGGTGACGCATGTCTTGCTCGACGATGGCGCGCGGGAAGGCCTGCGGGAGTTGTTTTACCGCACGCAGGGAACCGCGAGAACGGAGACCGCCAAGGCAACAACTCCAACGCCACAGCCTGCAAACCCCGCGCCGGTGGTGGCGATGAACCTGGAACCGGAGGCGAAGGTTTCCGCACCCGCGCGGGTCTCG